>JAAFHV010000149.1 GCA_013297655.1 Myxococcales bacterium
GGTGGAGCCCGCTGGCGAAGAGGGCCTCGGTGAAGACGAGCTCAAGGGGGGCGCTCCCGACCTGCGGTTTGCCGCGGCGGGTTACTTGTCGCACGGGGCCACGAGCGAAGCCGCGGCGAAAGCGAAGGTCGCCTGCGGGGCGACGCTCGTCTCGCCGAACGTGGTCGTCACCGCTGCGCATTGCGTGCAATCTGCAAAGAACGACGTATGGGTCTTCGGTACCGGCAACGTGGGTGAAGGCACCCGCGCGAAGGTCGTGTCGGTGCGAGTCCACCCGGAGTTCCACGAGACGCCGACAAAAGCGGTCGACGTACGCTACTTCCTGAAAAACTTCGACGTCGCGACCCTCGTCCTCGATCGCGACGTCGTCGGGGTGGTGCCCGCGCGCCTCCCTGAAGCCAAAACGCCGATCGGCTGCGGGTATCGTGCGATCGGCTATCGCGCCGAGGCGTCGCACCCCGGGCGAAGGCGGAGCGCGACCGCGTGTGTGCAGTTCCGTCTCGATCTCGGCGGCGATCCGATCTTCGAGGTCCACCCCGCCGGCTTCTCCGCCCTCTGCCACGGCGACGGGGACGAGGGCAGCGCGCTTGTCGCCGACGTGGACGACAAGGGCGCTCCGTTGCTCCACGGGATCTACGTGGGCTCGGTTACGCAGGGCCTCACCGATTGTCGCCGCGGCACGCAGTTTCTCAACGGATACGAGGCGATGCACGGCTTTCGTGCGTTCGTGAAGGAAGGGATCGAAGCGGCCCGCGGGCGCTGATCGAGCCCGAGGTCGACGTGCGATCGTGGACCCGCGGCAGGTCTTCGTTCCGCCTCCGCGACGGGATTTTCTGGAGCCGATCGACGATCGACGGGCGGGGAGATCGCGCGCGTCAGCGTGGGAGGTACGCGGCGGGGCCTTCGATGCCTTGGGAGAGGAACCAGCGCTCTGCCGCGCGGGCGTGGAGGTCGAATGCGAAGATTTTCTCGAGGCCGTCCGGACCGAAGACCAGCCCCCGCTCGGTGGTCTCGTGGTTCACGATCGCGGGCGGCAACTCTTCGGAGCGAAGCGGATCGCACTCGACGAAGAGGAGCACGCGGTTGGGTTTCGGCTCGGTGGACGCGAACCAGAACGGGCGAATGCTCGCGACGCGAAGGTCGATCCCGGTCTCTTCGCGGACCTCGCGCGCGCCGCCCTCGCGGTAGGTTTCGTGGTCCTCCAAGAAGCCGCCCGGGATCGCGAGGAGGCCCATTTTTGGCTCGATCCCGCGGCGAATGACGAGGAGGCCCTTTTGCCCATCATGGAAGACGGGCACCAGCACGACGACGACCGGGATCGGGTTCGACCAGTGGGTGGTCTTGCAGCCTTCGCACGTGCGTGGATAGGTGGCGACCGTGAACGCGGTGCCGCAGTACGAACAGAAGGTGTCCTTCTGGGGGCGGGTATTCATGGCGTTTTTCCTTTTCCGGGTCGAGGGTAGGGGCTGCCGCTCCGGGCGCACCAGGGCGCGACGCGGACGAGAATAGGAGAAGCACAGCCGCGCCACGTGCTGCGAAAGGCGCGCTCGACGGCGACGCCGGATTTCCCGTCGCATCGCACGGCCGCGCGAGTGGGGCCGCAAGCGTGAGCGTCGCCCTTTTTGACCTTTGCGCCCCGGCGCGGAAGCGCTATCTCCGACATTCGAAAAAAGCGCGCGAGATGTCCGCGCTTGCCAAGGCACCCCCGCGCTGGGCGGGGTGAGCCGAGCCAGGAGAGACCATGACACGTTATCAGTTCACCTCCGAGTCGGTCACCGAAGGCCATCCGGACAAGCTTTGCGACCACGTCTCGGACGCAGTGCTCGACGCGATCCTCACGCAAGATCCCAAGGCGCGCGTGGCCTGCGAGACTCTCGCGAAGACCGGCATGGTCGTGCTCGCGGGTGAAATCACCACCACCGCCCGCATCGATTACCCCACCCTCGTCCGCAAGACGGTGGCCGACATCGGTTACGTGAGCTCGGAGATGGGCTTCGACGCCGCGACGTGCGCGATCCTCACCGCCGTCGAGCAGCAGAGCCCGGACATCGCCCAAGGCGTGACCGAAGGCGAAGGCATGCACAAGGAGCAGGGCGCCGGCGACCAAGGCCTCATGTTCGGCTTCGCGGTGAACGAGACCCCCGAGCTCATGCCGGCGCCGATCGCCTACGCGCACCAGCTCGCGCGCACGCTCACGCAGGTCCGCAAGTCGAAGAAGGTCGACTTCCTCCGCCCCGACGGAAAGACCCAAGTCACGCTCGAGTACGAGAACAACCGCCCCGTTCGCATCGACGCGGTCGTCGTCTCCACCCAGCACTCCGAGAGCGTGAAGCACAAGGCGCTCAAAGAAGCCGTCATGGAGCTCGTGATCAAGAAGTCGCT
Organism: Myxococcales bacterium; assembly: GCA_013297655.1. Lineage (GTDB taxonomy): Bacteria > Myxococcota_A > Polyangia > Polyangiales > Polyangiaceae > JAAFHV01. The sequence goes on from JAAFHV010000149.1 coordinate 2,383, forward strand.
CCCGGCGAAGCTCCTCGACAAGAACACCAAGTACCACGTCAACCCGACTGGCCGTTTCGTGGTCGGTGGTCCGATGGGCGACTGCGGCCTCACCGGTCGCAAGATCATCGTCGACACCTACGGCGGCATGGGCCGTCACGGCGGCGGCGCGTTCTCCGGCAAAGACCCCTCCAAGGTCGATCGCTCGGCTTGTTACTACGCACGCTACGTCGCGAAGAACGTGGTCGCGTCCGGCCTCGCCGACAAATGCGAAGTCCAGATCGCCTACGCGATCGGCGTCGCGAAGCCGGTCGGCGTGCACGTGAACACCTTCGGCACCGGCAAGGTCGCCGACGAGAAGCTCGAGAAGTACATCCTCGACAAGTTCGACATGCGCCCGAAGGCCCTCATCGACGAGCTCAAGCTCCTCCGCCCGATCTACCTCCCCACCGCGGGTTACGGTCACTTCGGTCGCAAAGAGTTCCCCTGGGAGAGCACCGCCCGCGCCGCAAAAATGGCGGACGACCTCCTCGGGAGCAAAGCCAAGACGAACGGAGCCTCGAAGAAGGGCAAAGCCGCGCACGCGGACGCCTGATTCATCTCGTTTCGTGAAATCGAGCGCGGCTCGCGGATTCGTCCGCGGGCCGTTTTCGTTGGGTGGGGGCGCTTTCCTTCGCGTCGGAAGAGTCCTATCGATCGATCGTGGCGAAACCGAGCGATCCTATCGTCCGCGAGCTTACGACACTCGCCCCGTTCCCTTTCCCGGCCGCCCTCGGTGAGGTGCTCGTGCAGGCCTACGGCGAAGGGAGGCGCGCCTACCACACCCTCGCGCACGTGCTCGAGGTCGCCCGGCAACTGGAGGTCGCGCGGGCACTCGCGCCGCTCTCGGACCTCACGAGCGTGTTCCTCGCGGTGCTCTTCCACGACGCGGTCTACGACGCGACCGCGAAGGACAACGAGGCGCGCTCCGCGGAGCTCCTCGAAGAAACGGTCCGCGCCCTCGACCTCGGGCTGCCCACGAAGCGCGCGAAGGAGCTCGTGATCGCGACCGCGAGCCACGGCACGATCGATCCGGGTACCGACGCGGACCTCGCGCTCTTCCTCGACGCCGACATGGCGATCCTCGGCGCGCCGATCGAAGCCTACGACGCCTACGAAGCCGGAGTGGCCTACGAGTACGCCGAAGCCTATCCAGGGCCGCTCTATCGTGCCGGGCGCGCGGCGTTTTTAGAGAAGCTGCTCGCCAAGCCTAGGCTCTTCTTCACAGCCACGTTCCATCGCTGGCTCGACGCCTCCGCGCGAGCGAATCTGCGCCGTGCGCTCGAATCGCTCCGCGCCGCGAACATGTAGACTGCACGCGGTGTCGGACGAGGCCGCTTTCCGAGCAAACGCCGCGCGAATCACCGATCGCGAGCGGCTCTTCTGTGGCCGCAGTTGAGCCTAAGCCTCGAGAAAGACCTGCTCGAGCGACGGCGCGGAGAGCACGTGTTCGGCGAGTCGATCGAGAGCGTCGGCGTCGGCGTGGTCGAGCGCTTCGATGGCCTTCGACGGGAGCGGCCCGAAGCGCGCGACGAGGAGCTTGGTGACGAGCGCGCGCTTTCCGAGGACCAGCCCTCGCGCTTCGCCCCGCGCCTCGCCCCGCGCTTCGCCCATCGCAATCAGCTCTTCACCCGCGGTCATGAGAGTCTCCTTCAACTGGCCTTCGCGGAGGGATTCCCCGAGCCTTTGGAGGACGAGGTCATTCCGGTCGGGGTGCACCATCAAAATGTAGCGCATGACCGTGCCGAGCGCCTCTCCCCCGCGGGGCGAGACCAAGACCTCGAGCATCGTCCCGGCCCACGTCGCGAGGCTTCGCACGAGCGCCTCGGGATTTCGTGCGTTCTTCATGCAATGAAAGACCAACGTCGCGAGCGCAGTCATCGCCCGAGCGCGCAGATCGTCGTCGCTCGCGGTCGCCAGATCGTCGAGCACGAAGCGCCCACGGATCACGTTCGCGTCGAGTGCGCCGAGCGTCTTCCCGTCGACGTCGTAGAGGTCTTCGATCGCGCGAGCGCCGCGCCAGCCATCAGTCCCGTGGTGGAGCACGACGGGCACCACCGGCGGTAGCGATGTTGCGGCGGGGTTCTTCGCGCACCACGCCTCCCATATTCGTACCGTGTACGCCACGAGCCGAAACGGCATCATTGGGTGAGGGACGCTCTGATGCTCGTAAAGCAAATAGAGGTAGGCCTCTTTGCCCGCGAGCGTCACGCTGTAGAGCAAGTCCGTGTGGCGACCGCGAAGGTCGGCGTCGATGAAGCTGCCCGGCTCGACCGCGAGCGTCGCGAAGTCGCAGAGCGCCGCGATCGTCGGCGGGAGGGCCGTCGCGAGGGCCGCCGAGGCGTGCTCCGGCTTGGAGAACGTGGATTTGAAGAGGGCGTCGTGCGGGCTCGGTGGCATCGGCACCGAGCGCTCAGCAAGCCGTGGGCCAAGGCGATTCGCCGCGATTTCGCGAGATCACTCACGCTCATCGTCGTCCCGGGACACGTGAGTCGGTGTCCCGGGACGGTGAGGGCAGGCTTCACTACGCCAAAAGGCCCTTCGCGTGGTGCCGCACGTGATCTTCGGCGAACGTCGATACGAAGAAGTACCCGTGGTCGTACCCCTCGTGCCGGCGAACCACGAGCGGCTGACCGTGCGTTTTGCACGTCGCCTCGAAGATCTCCGGCTTGAGCTCGCGCTCGAGGAACTTGTCGGAGAGCCCCTGATCGATCAGGATTTCCGACTGCCTTTTACCGCTCGCGATGAGCTCGTTCGCGTCGTAGGCGTGCCAATCGCTTTTGTTCGCTCCGAGGTAATTCGAGAACGCCTTTTCGCCCCAAGGCACGCGGCTCGGGCTCGTGATCGGCGCGAACGCGGAAACCGTCTTGTACAGATCCGGTCGCCGAAGCGCGGCGACGAGCGCGCCGTGGCCGCCCATCGAGTGACCGAAGATGCCACGCCGCGCGCCGTCGAGGGAGAAGTGTCCCTCGACCAACGCGCGAAGCTCTTCGGTCACGTAGGAGAACATGCGATAACCCTTTTTCCAGGGCTCCGTGGTCGCGTCGACATAAAAGCCAGCGCCCACACCAAAGTCCCAAGAAGCGTCGTCTCCCGGGTAACGAACGGCGCGTGGGCTCGTGTCCGGCATCACGAGCGCAATCCCGAGCTCGCTCGCGACCCGCTGCGCGCCACCTTTCACCGTGAACGTGTCCTCGCTGCAGGTGAGCCCGGCGAGATAATAGAGCACCGGCACCGCGGCCGTTCCCGCTCGCTTCGGCACGAACACAGAGAACCGCATCGGCCCGGCGCACTCCTGCGACGTGTGCTCGTAATACCCTTGGGTGCCCCCGAACGAGGCATGCTCCGAGATCGTCTTGATCGCCTCCGACATCAGTACGTCACCACCGTACGAATGGACTCTCCGCGCTTCATGAGCTCGAATCCCTCGTTGATCTTCTCGAGGGGGAGGGTGTGCGTAATCATCGAGTCGATGTCGATTTTTCCGTCCATGTACCAATCGACGATCTTGGGGACGTCGGTGCGTCCGCGCGCGCCGCCGAAGGCCGAGCCCTTCCACACACGTCCGGTCACGAGCTGGAACGGGCGGGTCTTGATTTCCTGCCCTGCTCCCGCGACGCCGATGACGACCGACTCGCCCCAACCGCGGTGGCAGCACTCGAGGGCTTGCCTCATCAAGTCGACGTTGCCGACGCACTCGAAGCTGTAGTCGGCGCCGCCGCCAGTGAGCTCCACGAGGTGCGCGACCAAGTCGCCCTTGACCTCTTTGGGGTTCACGAAGTGCGTCATCCCGTACTTCTTGCCGAGCGCCTCGCGCGCAGGGTTGATGTCGACGCCGATGATCTTGTCGGCGCCCACCATGCGGAGTCCTTGGAGAACGTTGAGGCCGATGCCGCCGAGTCCGAACACGACCGCCGTCGCGCCGGGCTCCACCTTCGCGGTGTGCACCACCGCGCCGATGCCGGTCGTCACCCCGCAGCCGATGTAACAGACCTTGTCGAAGGGCGCGTCTTTGCGAATCTTCGCGAGCGCGATCTCGGGCAGCACGGTGTAGTTCGCGAACGTCGAGCAGCCCATGTAATGGTGAATGGGCTTGCCCTTGATCGAGAAGCGGCTCGTGCCGTCGGGCATCATGCCTTTGCCCTGGGTCGCGCGAATGGCGGTGCACAAGTTGGTCTTACGCGAGAGGCACGATTTGCATCCGCGGCACTCGGGCGTGTAGAGCGGAATCACGTGGTCGCCGACGGCGAGGCTCGTCACGTTCTTGCCCACCTCCACCACCACGCCGGCGCCTTCGTGCCCGAAGATGACGGGGAAGAGGCCCTCCGGATCGGCGCCCGAGAGGGTGAACTCGTCGGTGTGGCAAATACCGGTCGCTTTGAGCTCGACGAGGACCTCGTTGTCTTTCGGGCCTTCGAGGTCGACCTCTTCCACGACGAGGGGCTTCTTCACTTCGTAGGCAACGGCGGCGCGGACTTTCATCGGGCTTTCCTCTCGTTCGATGCACGGGAAACGTGCGAAACGGACGACGAGCTTACCGTGACTCGCACGCCTCGCGCGAGCCCATCGCGAGGCTACGAGCTGTCTCGAAACGCTACGATTCCGCGCCTCGCGCGCCGATTCGGCACGCCGTGAAGGCCCCTCAGAGCGCGCCCCGACGGCGAAAAGAAAACGCCCCGCCGCGGAAGCGCGACGGGGCGGATGAAGCTCGGGTATCGACCTCAGGTGTCGAAGTAGAGGTAGAACTCGTGCGGCGTGGGGCGCATGCGAATGGGGTTGAGCTCCTTCGTGCGCTTGAAGTCGAGCCACTCTTCGATAGCGTCCTTCGTGAACACGTCGCCGCGGAGGAGGAACTCGTGGTCGCGCTCGAGGTTGTTGAGCGCCTCTTCCAGGCTGCCCGGCATTTGCGGCACGCTCTTGAGCTCCTCGGGGGAGAGCGCGTAGATGTCCTTGTCGAGCGGATCGCCCGGATCGATCTTGTTCTGGATGCCGTCGAGCCCTGCCATCATCATCGCCGAGAAGGCGAGATACGGGTTCGAGCTCGGGTCCGGGAAACGAACCTCGATTCGGCGCGTCTTCGGCGAGGGGCCCGTAATCGGGATACGCACCGAAGCCGAGCGGTTGCGGCTCGAATAGGCGAGATTCACCGGCGCCTCGAACCCGGGGACCAAACGGCGATAGCTGTTCGTGGTCGGGTTCGTGAACGCGGCGAGGGTGCCGGCGTGCTTGATGATGCCGCCGATGTACCAGAGCGCCATCTGCGACAGACCGGCATAACCGTCGCCGCCGAAGAGGGGCTTTCCGTCTTTCCAGAGCGACTGGTGCACGTGCATGCCGGAGCCGTTGTCGCCGAAGAGGGGCTTCGGCATGAACGTGGCGGCTTTGCCGAACTTACGGGCGATGTTCTTCACCACGTATTTGAACCACATGAGGTTGTCGGCGCAGGGGAGCATGCGATCGAACTTGAAGCCGATCTCGCACTGCCCGCCGGTGGCGACCTCGTGGTGGCCCACTTCGACGACGATGCCCGTCGCCTGCAGCATGAGCATCATCTCTTGGCGAATGTCGGCCAAGGTGTCGGTCGGGGGCGTGGGGAAATAACCCTCTTTGTAGCGGGTCTTGTAGCCGAGGTTCGGGCCCTCGTTCTTGCCGGAGTTCCACGCGCCTTCTTTGCTATCGAGGAAGTAATAACCCTCGTTCGGCTTCGACTGATCGAAGCGCACGTCGTCGAAGAGGAAAAACTCGGCCTCCGGGCCCATGAACGACGTATCGGCGATACCCGTTTGAACGAGGTACGCCTCTGCCTTCTTCGAGATATGGCGCGGATCGCGCGAGTAAGGCTGCTTCGTGATCGGATCGTAGACACTGGCCACGAGCGAGAGCGTCTTGTGCTCGTAGAAGGGGTCGATCTTCGCCGTCGAGGCGTCGGGGATCATGACCATGTCGGACGCGTTGATCGGCTGCCAGCCGCGGATCGACGAGCCGTCGAACGCGATGCCGTCCTCGAAGAGCGCCTCGTCGAGCCGGTACCCGGGGAGGGTCGTGTGCTGCCACTGACCCGGCAAGTCGATGAATTTGACGTCGATGAATTTGACGTCGTGGGTCTTGGCGAGCTCGAGTACGTCCTTCGGCTTCATCGTCATGTGTCTCCTGCCCCAGCGGGGACTTCCAGTCGTCGAATCGTGATGGGAACGTCGTAAGTCGGTATTCACGCGACCGCGCGCCGTCGGTGGACGCGCGCACGTGCGATTCAGAGATTGGCAATAGAGGTCAGATCGCGTCTTTGCCGCGTTCGCCGGTGCGGATGCGCACGGCTTCTTCCACGTTCGTGACGAAGATTTTTCCGTCGCCGATGCGGCCGGTCTTGGCGCTCTTTTCGATCGCGTCGAGCACGTCGGTCACGAGCTCTTCCGGCACCACGATCTCGACTTTGACCTTCGGGACGAAGTCCACCACGTAGGCCGAGCCTCGGTAGACCTCTTTTTTCCCGCCGGTGCGGCCGAAGCCCTTCACCTCGGTCACGGTCATGCCTTGCACGCCGACCTCGGAGAGCGCGTCCTTCACTTCGTCGAGCTTGAAAGGCTTGATGATGGCTTCGATCTTCTTCATCTGCGAGCTGAGGCTCCACGGGTTCGTGGCGGGGCGATGCGTGCGATCGGCGAGGCGATCACGGACGTCGCGCGAAACGATTCGCGAGACGACACGCGAGCCTAACACCGGCGAACGGGACCTTGGGAAGGGCGGCGTTCGGTTCGAGAGCGAGGGCGCGCGCTAGAGACTTAGGGGCCGGCGCGTTTCGGAATTGTTTCTTCGTGCGCGCCGCAAAGCGTCAATTCGTAGGAAAAAACCGAGGGATCACGTCGCTGCGGCGCGACGCGCACACGCTTCGCGGAGCTCGCTCGACAAGGCACGCAGATCTTCGCGAAACGTGAGATACGCGCCGCGATTCATGACGAGGCGCGCGCTCACCCGCGCCACGTCGGCGAGCACCTGGAGGTCGTTGTCGCGGAGGGTGGCTCCCGATTGCACGAGATCGACGATCGCGTGCGCGAGCCCGAGGCGAGGCGCGATCTCCACGCTCGACTCGATCGTCACGAGCTCGGCGGTGACCGCGCGGCGATCGAGCCACGCCGCCGTCGCGCGTGCGAACTTGGTCGCGAGGCGGAGGTGCGGCTGGGAGAGCAGGCCTTGGAGGGTGACCCCGCTCGGCGCCGCGAGAGAGAGCGTGCACTCGCCGAAGCCGAGGTCCGACAGCTCGAGCACGTCGTCGTCGCTCTCTTCGATCACGTCGGAGCCGACGACCCCGAACGTGGCGGCCCCACTCGCGACGTAGCGCAAGAGATCGTGGCCCTTCAGCCACACCACCGACAGACGCGGATCTCCAGTCGGGAACGTGAGCGCGCGCGGCCCGGCCTCCGAGGCTCGTGGCGCGAGGCGTGTGCCTGCGAGCATCTTGGCGAGGTCCTCCCCGAGACGGCCCTTGGGGAGCGCGAGCACGAAGCGCGGTTCGGTCGTGGTGCTCACGACGCCTCCGGGAAGAGCTCGGGGTGCGCCTCTGCCAAGTCGAGGAGGCGCGACAAGCGCACGCAGAACCCGGCCGCGCACCACGGCTTGCCGAGCCCAGGATAGAGCGCGTCGTAGCGGCCACCGGCGAGGAGCTCGGAGCTCGCGTGCGGGGTCCACAGCGCGTAGGTGGGGCCGGTGTAAAAGTCGATCCCCGTCACGTCGGCGTAGTCGCGCCGGAGGAAGATTCGCGGCGGCAGCATGCTCGTGAAGTGAGCGGCGGTCGTGTCCATCGCGCGAAGCTCGGCGTCGAGTGAAGCGCGGTAGGGGCTCGCGTCCGGTGCGTCGTCGAGGAGGGCCGTCGCGTGCAAAAAGAGCCTCTCCCGCGCTCGCTCGTCGATCGTGGAGAGCGCGTCTTTCACTCGGTGGGGCGCACGAACACGGAGCGCGCGCACGTACGCGGCGCGCGCCGCGCCGGTCACTCCCTCTCCCTCGAGCGGTCGCCTCACGAGACCGGCGTGGCCGAGCTTGAGGGTGCCGGCGCCGAGGCCGAGCGTGTCCGGGACCCTCGCCAAAAGTGTGCATAGTGCACGGTCCGCGGCTTCGCTCTCGGCTGCGGTTCCGGTGTGCTCGCAGCCGACCTCGAACCGCTCCGCGGCTTCCCACGCGCCCTCCGGCTCGCGGAAAACGGGCCCCGAGTAGCTCACGCGCGGAGGCGGCTCGGCGTACCGGAGGACGAACAGCTCGGCGAGGGCGAGGGTGAAGTCGGATCGCAACGGCGACGCGCCGCCCTCGCCGTCGAGCATGGAGAGCACACGTCCACGGGTCGCCGCCGTCATCACGTGCTCGCGCGCGACGAGCGAAGGCCGAAGCTCAGCGTAACCCGCCTCCGAGAACAGATCCATGAGCCGCGCCTCCCACGTGCGGAGGAGCTTCGCGGCGGAGAAGAGCAGATCGGGAAAACGTGGGCGGTGGGTCGGCATCGGCTCAGCCGCGCTCGTCGCGCTCGGCACGAGAGGCGTGTCGTGCTCGGAGCACCGCGATCGCGCCGGCGAGGCTCTCGTCGTGGTGCACGAGCAACATGTCGAGGTGAAAGAGCAGATCGGCGACCTCGCCGAGGAGCGCGCTTCGGTTCTCTTCGGAGCCGTGCGCCTCCACGTTCTTCGCGGCGAGCAGCACTTCGCCCGCCTCTTCTGCCACCTTCTTCGCGATGCGGTCCGTACCCTGGAAAAAGAGCTTCTCCGTGTAGGTGCCTTCCGCCTTGCGGGTCTCCTTGCGAGCGCGGAGGAGGGTCTCCATGTCTTCCAAGAACGCAACGCCTCGCCGCGGGACGAGCGCGTCCTCGGGCTCACCCTCGATCGAGAAGCAGCTCGCCAGGTTCCGGTGGCAGGTGGGGCCTTTGCACGCGGCGCCGACGAGGATCGTGTCGCCATCGCAGTCGAGCCGGATCGACTCGAGGGTGAGGGTGTGACCGCTCGTCGCGCCCTTCTCCCAAAGCGCGCCGCGGCTGCGGCTGAAGAACGTGACCTTCGACGTCTCGAGCGTGCGCGCGAGCGCCTCGGCGTTCATGTAGGCGAGCATGCGCACCTCGCCGGTCGATGATTGTATAATGCACGGAACGAGCCCGCGCTCGTCGTAACGAACCGCGGCTTGGTCGAACGTCATGGCAGCCTCACCGTGTGCCCGCGCGCGGCGAGGAACGCCTTCAACGCGGACACCTCTAGGATTTTCTCGTGGAAGAGCGACGCGGCGAGCACCGCGCTCGCGCCCGCGACGAGCGCATCGGAGAAATGGTCCATCGACCCCGCGCCGCCGGAGGCGATCACGGGCGCCGAGACGGGGGTGACCTTCGCGAGCATCTCGAGGTCGAAGCCTTCCCGGGTGCCGTCGCGGTCCATCGAGGTGAGCAAGATTTCGCCCGCGCCGCGCGCTACCCCTTCGCGCGCCCATGCTTCGACGAGGAGGTCGGTCGGCGTCTTTCCCGCGTTCACGTAGACGCGGTGCTCTCCATCGGGATCGCGCTTGCCGTCGATCGCGAGCACCACGCATTGGGAGCCGAAGATCGCAGCGCACTCTTCGACCAGGCCGCGGTTTTTGACCGCGGCGCTGTTGATCGCGACCTTGTCGGCTCCCGAGCGCAAGAGCTCGCGCACGTCTTCCGGGCGCGACACACCGCCGCCGACGGTGAACGGGATCGAGAGCTCCTTCGCGACCGCCATCACCCACGCCGCGCGCGCTTTTCGACCCTCGTTCGTCGCCGAGATGTCGAGGAAGACGAGCTCGTCGATGCCCTCTTCGTCGTAGCGCCGCGCGAGCTCCACCGGATCGCCCTGGTCGCGCAGGTTCTCGAACCGGGTGCCCTTCACGACGCGGCCTTCCTTCACGTCGAGGCACGCGATGATGCGCGAAGCTACGCGGGAGGCTCTCATAACAGGCCTCGCAAGGCGGCGACCGTGCGTGGGTCGTCGAGTGGAATTTTGCCGTCCAAGATGGCCTTCCCGGAGATCGCGGAGGTGACCCCGGGGAGAGCCGCGAGCGCCGCGAGATCGTCGAGGTCGCGCACGCCGCCGGAGGCCTGCACATCGAACCCGAAGCTGGCCACCCACGCCGTCGATTCGAGGCTCGGACCACCGAGGAGGCCGTCGTGCTCGACGTCGGTCACGAGCGCGGTGAGGAAGCCGCGTCCGCGTAGATCCGTGAAAATCTCCTCTGCCGGCCGCTTCGACGCCTCTGTCCACCCGCGCACGACGACCTCGCCCTTCGAGACGTCGAGCGCGAGAACGATGTGCTCTGCACGGAACGCGGAGAGCACGTCGGGAGCGGTGACGGCGAGGGTGCCGACGACGGCGATGAACCCGTGGTCGATCGCTTCTTTCACGCGATCGGCGTCGCGCAGGCCACCGCCGAGCTGGAAACGCACGCCCGGAAATCGCTTCGGATACGACAGCAGCGCAGGTTGCCGCGCCTCGCCGAACGCGCCGTCGAGGTCGACGAGGTGAACGAGCGATGCTCCCGCGAGCGCGAGCTTTTCGATCCACGCGTCGGCGGAGAAGGGGTAAATCTCCTCCGAGCCGTCGACGCCCTTTTTGAGGCGGACCACGTTTCCACGGCGAAGATCCATCGACGGGACGAGCTTCACGAGCGTGCCTCCTCGCGGCGTGCGATGCGGCGGAGGAGCTCGCCGAGGAACCGCTGACCTTCACGGCCGGATCGCTCTGGATGCCCCTGAATCCCGAAGGTGGACCCCTTGGCGCACGCGGCCGAAAAATCGACCCCGTGGGTCGCGACGAGCGCGGTCTCCTCGGTGACCGGGAGCGCGTACGAGTGCACGAAGTACACGTACCGCGGCGGGGGCGGCACGTAGTCGGGCAGGGCGCGCGCTTCGACCTCCGAGAAGCCCATGTGCGGCACCTTCACGCTCGCCGGCAAACGCGTGCATATTCCACGGAACGCGCCGAGCCCACGCTCCCCGGGGGCCTCTTCGCTGCCCTCGGCGAGGAGTTGGAGCCCGAGGCACACCCCGACTACCGGGCGCCCCGAGACGATCGCGTCCTCGAGCACCTTCCAGAGCCCACGCTCGACCAAGGCTTCTTTTGCCGCGCGAAAGTGTCCGACTCCCGGCAGCACGAGGGTGCCCGCGTCGGGCAACGAGGCGGCGGAGTCGCGCACGACGGCCACGAGCGATTCGCGCTCGAGCGCGCCGGCCAGAGAAGCCAAGTTGCCCGCGCCGTAGTCGAGCACCACGACCGGAGCGCTACGCGTCGTCATTCGGTGAGCGTTCCCTTCGTGCTCGGGATCGCCGACCCGTGCACGCGTGTCGCGGCGCCGAGCGCGCGCGCGAGCCCCTTGAAGAGCGCCTCGACCTTGTGATGCGTGTTGTCGCCGTAGAGCACGTGGGCGTGGAGGTTCAGCTTTCCGCGGGTCGCGAAGGCATGAAAAAACTCGCGCACCATCTCGGTTTGGAATCCGTTTCCGAGGATCACGCTCGGAAGATCGGCCGCGAACACGCAGTACGGACGACCCGAGAGATCGACCACCACCCGCGCCATGGTCTCGTCCATCGGCACGTGCGCTTCGCCCCATCGCACGATCCCCGCGCGATCGCCGAGGGCCGTCGCGAAGGCGTCGCCGAGGGCGAGCCCCACGTCCTCGACGAGGTGGTGACAGTCGACCTCGAGATCACCCTTTGCCTTGATTTCCAGCCCGAAACCACCATGGCGGGCGAGCTGATCGAGCATGTGATCGAAGAACGCGAGCCCGGTCGAAACGTTGCTTTCGGCTCTCGTGTCAAGGTCGAGGCGAAGCTCGATCGCGGTCTCTTTGGTGGTGCGCGCAACGCTCGCCGTTCTCATGATCGTGTCCCTGCGCTCGGTTCTGGGAAGAGCTCTCGTGTGAACAGCTCACGGAGCGTGGGTGCCTCGAGATCGCCCGTGTCGTCACGGACGAAGCTCGCGCGATCGGGGCCGACGCCCGCAAAGACGAAGCGTGTCTCGCGGCGGAGCGGGCGCGCGCGGAGCACCGTGGCTCGGTCGTCGACGGTGTCACCGACGAAGAGCACGTCGGTCGCGCGGAACGAGTCTGCGAGCTGGAGGAGGCCGGCGGGGCTCGGCTTCGCGAGGTGCGGCGCGGAGTCGCACACCGCCTCGCACGTGAGCCCGAGCGTCACGAACGCATCGCGGAGCTCGTGCGGGGCGCGGCCGGTGAGGATCGCGAAGGGCACCCCGAGGCGATCGATTTCTTCCTTCGTCACGAGCGGCGCTTCGCTCGCCTTGGTCGTCTCGTAGTGGTGCGCGACGCGCTCGCTCGCGACACCGAGGCTCTTCGTGAGCCCGCCCTCGAGGGTCGCGTCCCACACCACCCGATCGTCGCGGAGGGCGTCGAGGCCGCCCGTGTCGAAGATCGCGAGGAGCCCCGCCGCGAGGCGAAAATCGTTGTTCATCCCGCCGAGGCGCTTCATCTTTCGGAAGAGCGCGTCGTCCCAAGGGAGGGCAGGGCGAAGGTCGGCGAGCGCGAGCGCGACGGCTTCGCGGAAGCTCTTTTCCGCGTCGATCATGACGCCGTCGACGTCGAGCACGAGGAGCTTGTTTCGTGCCGGGGCGCTCGTGCACGGGGGCATCGACGCGCCGAGGGTGCGCGCGACACGGACGCACGCATCTTCGCTCCCGATCGAGATACGCGTGCCCTTGCCGGGAGGGAGGCGACGCGCGAGCACACCCTCCGCCGCGAGCGCGTCCGCCGCATCGTGTGCAATATGCAAGAAGTTCGCGGCCGTCTCCGCGACGGGCACCTCTGCCTCGCGAAGCGCACGTACGAGCCGATCGCGTCGCTCGATCGTGACCCTCACCGCGTCATCGAACGGCTTCGCGTGGTGGAGCGCGATGTCGAGGGCGAGGAGCTGCGGCGTGGAGATGGAGTAGGGCAGCTTCAGCCGCGAGAGCTCGGCCACGAGCGCTGGCGGACCGACGAGCACACCAAGCCGGAGCCCCGCCGACGCGAGCGCCTTCGAGAACGTACGAAGGAGCACCACGTTTTCGTAGCGATCGGGCAAGAGGCGGAACGTGCGAGGGGAGAACTCCGCGTAGGCCTCGTCGAGCACCACCAGCGGAGGATCGGGGAGCGCCGCGATCGCGTCGAGCGCCGGCACCGCTTCGTCCGGCGTTCGCCACGCGCCGGTCGGGTTGTTCGGGAGGGTGAGCCACACTTGGCGTGCGCCCGCGCGCGCCGCTTCGACGAACCCCCGGAGCGGCAGCTCGCGGCCGACCGGCACCGGCACCGGCACCCCACCATGTCGCTTCACGATCGATGGATAGAGGGAAAAACCCGGCTCCGGAAACGCGACCGTGTCGCCGCGGGAGAGGCCGGCGAGGGCGAGCAAATCGAGGATCGCGCCGCTCGATGGCCCGAGGATCACGCCGCCCTCGGGCGCGCCGAGGCGTGCTCCGAGCGCGAGCGTGAGCTCTTCCTCTCGCTCGGGGTACTCCGCGAACGAGGTGGTCGCGAGACGATCGAGCAACGCGCGCCGCGCCTCTTCCGGCCAGTCGTTGGCGGCTTCGTTCATGTGCAGCCGCGCGAGACCGGGTGGTTCCGGAGGACGCGTGTAGGGTACATGTTCCGCGCGCAGGTCGGGGCGCAAGAAGCGCTTCGGATCAGCCACGGAGCCTCGCGCTACGTGCATGATGCACGAGACCCTCCGCGTCCGCCAAACGCGCCGTCCACGGGCTCATCTCCCGCGCGTCGGCGTCGGACAGCGCGAGCACGCTCTGGCGCTTCATGTAGGTCGCGACCCCGAGCGGGCTCGAGTAGCGCGCGGTGCGGTTCGTGGGGAGCACGTGGTTCGGCCCCGCGCCGTAGTCGCCGAAGGCCTCTGCGCTCGCGCTGCCGACAAAGAGCGCCCCGGCGGTGGTGAGCCGCGGCTTCCAAGCTTCTGGATCACGGACGACGAGCTCCAGGTGCTCCGGTGCCCACGCCTCTGCGAAGGCGACGAGCGCTTCACGATCGCCGTGGAGCAGGTACCCGTAGCGCATCAGGCTCGCGTCGAGGATGTCGCGTCGCTCCGAGCTCGCCGCACGTGCGCGTACCTCTTCGAGGACCGCGTCGAGGAACGGCGCGCTCTCGGAGCCGAGCACAGCGGCCGCCTCCGGATCGTGCTCCGCTTGCGCCAAGAGATCTTCGGCGACCCGCGCCGGATCGGCCGAGTCGTCCGCGATGACGAGCACCTCCGTCGGGCCCGCGAGCGAGTCGATCCCGCACGTGCCCACGAGCTGACGTTTTGCCTCCGCGACCCAGCGATTTCCAGGACCGGCGACGAGATCGACGGCCGGCTCGCCGTGCGCGAGCCACGCGATTCCTTGCGCGCCACCCAGTGTGTAGAGCTCGGAGAGACCGACGAGATGGGCCGTCGCGAGCAGCACGGGGTCGAGGCCGGTCTTGCGCGGCGGCGTGACCGCGACCACACGCGAGACGCCAGCGACGAGGGCAGGGACCACCGTCATCACGAGGGTGGAAGGGTAGAACGCGCGCCCCCCCGGCACGTACACGCCGACCCGCGAGAGCGGGAGCCAACGCTCGCCGACGGTGCCGCCGTGCGGCAGCGTGACGGTCACGTCGTGGAGCGCCGCGCGCTGCGCGAGGGCGAACGTTCGCACGTGATCGATCATGGTTCGAAGCGCCACGATCAAGTCCGGAGCTTCCCGTTCGAGCGCCATCGTGACGCCGCGCATGAGCTCGGGCTCCGCTCGCAGGCTCGTCTCGTCGGTCGCGATGCCGTCGATCTCGTGGCCGAACGCGAGCGCGCGCGGCAGGCCCTCCGCCTTCACCTCCGCGAGCACGCGGGCTACGAATTGGCGGGTATCGGCCTCCACGCCGGGATCACGCGTGAGCTTCGCGAGGACCTGCGGGACGGACTCGGGCGTGAGCGTAAGGCGCTGCAAGATTTGCCCGCGACCCTACCAGGCCGCGGAGGCGAGCGGTAGGCGGTGCTCGTCGTCTCCGCGAAGTGCGGGAGGCACTCTTGGATCCAACAAGCGTAGCGCGAGGTCCTCGTAGAACGCGGGAGCATCGAAGCCGCCCCACCCCACCGAGCCCCAATGATCGGCGTCGATGTGCCCGAGCTCGCGCCCGCGCCGCTGCGAAGACACGGGCACCACGCCGTCGTTGTCGCCCGCGACCCTCCGGAGGAATGTGTAGGTCGGGAGCAGCCAGGGCCCCACCCCGAGGACCCCACGCTTCGGCGACGCGACGACACATGCATAGTGCACATGAGCGACGTCCGGTGTCTCCGCCTCGAAGATGGCCATCCGCTCGGTCGTCAAGTCGAGCACCGAAGCCATGGTCCGCTCGATGTAGCGCGAGGCGCGCAGCACGCGTGAGCCGAGGTCTGCGATCGGCGTCCCTCGGTGCGGCGTCGCGACGGTGACGAGCGACGACACGTGCTCGTGGAGCCCGAGGTGGGAGAGCGCGAAGCGCGCGTCGAGGCCGCCCATGCTGTGCGCGACGAGGTGATTTTCCCCTGGACCGAGTGCGCGGACCGCCGCCGCGAGCTCCGCCGCCCGCACCATGATGGACGCAAAAGGCGAGACGCGGAGGAACACCGGCTCGATCCCGCGCGCGCGGAGCCGACGATCGACCCCGCGAAAATAGGCCGACTTCAAGCGCCAGACCCCGAGCTCCGAGAACCCCGCGAAGCCGTGGAGGAACACGATTCGCTTCGGACCTGCGGCGCGAATTCGCGTGAGCGGCGCGGCGTGTTCCCTTGCGACGGACGCCGGCCCCCGCGAGAGGCGCTCGACGAACGCTTGCAGCGAGTCGTCCTCGTCCTCGCCCTCGTCGTGATCGCGCGCATCGCCTCGCGGCTCGGGAGGAAACGACGACGCGGGAGGTGGGATCTCGAGGTTGCGCTCGCTCGGCGCCGGCGGCGGAACGGACCATCGCTCGGCCCGCCGCGCCACCTCGGGGGGCTCGCCCTTTCGGCTCGCGAGCCCGCGGAGCGATCCGGAGAGCCACGCCGCCAGGAAGGCGACGAGGACCAGACCGAGCACCGCGACGAGGAGGAGGATCGCGAAGGGCATAGCGGCTCCACCTAAGGTAGCGCCGTCGACGCATAGCGTCAAACCCGGATTGGGCGTTCGGGAACCGCTCGATCCATCTGGCTTTTCCGGCGCGGGCTCGGGCCTCGTCGGCGCGCCGTGATCACTCGAATTTGTAGTTCAGCCCTGCGCCGAGGGTAAGCGCGCGCACGGTGTACGTCCCGCCGTTGATCGACTCGCCGGCGGTAGGATTGCCCTTCACCGGGTTCACCCGCGGGACGGCGGCTTCGGCCGGGTCGACGTTGATTTGCGGCGCGAAGATGTACGAGAACGCGGCGTCGAGGCGCCAGCGCTGGCCCACGTAGAGGCCCGCGCCGCCGCCAATTTGTACCTTGTTGGTGTCGACGGTGAGGGGCGAGACCCACTCGCGCGGCACCGCGGTGGACTCGTACGAGATGCCGCCACGCAGATCCATTTTGTAGTCGAGCAAGCCGCGGAAGGTGAACTCGCCTCCGAGGCGGACCGAGTTCGAGTCCGTGAAGTTGCGCGGGAGCGAGATCGGCGCGACCCCGAACGGGCTCGGAAATCCGGTCACGTCGACGAGGTTGATGCCCTTGGGGGTGACGTCGATCGAGTCGTGGAGGGACCAGAACTCGCGGATGTAGGCGACCTCGACCCGGATCTTCTTCTCGTTGCCGAGCTTCTGGCGAAACTCCACGCCGGCGCGGATCGTTCCCGGCAAACGGAAGTTCACCGTCGCGCTGTCGCCCTCTTGTTTTGCGCGATCGAACGGGGCGGCGGTGGGCAGGCGTACCTTGAGCGTGGCCGGCGCCGAGATCCAGTACGGGAGGTGACCAGAGAGGCCGACCCGGATGTGCTCTTCCGGCTCCCAAATCGCGCCCATGCCCGCGCTCGGCGCGAAGATGGGACCCACGCTCATCTGCGCCGCGGCGTCGTACGCCGGGTCCTCCGGCGCGCCGAGGAGGCGATCGGCGGGGTTCGCGTTGAACACGACGGTGGTCGCGAACTTTCCGACGAGCATGTCGAGGCCGACGCCGATGCGGAACTGCTCCACCGGCTTCCACGCGAAGTACCCGCCGAGCTGCACGAGCGCGGAGCCGTCCATCGAGAGGAGCGAGTAGCGCGATGGCGCCGGCTGCCCGTCGACCGTCTCGGGGTACGTCGCGATGGGGACGTAGGGCGCGAGGATCGCGCCGGCGATCGTGTACTGCTTTTTGTCGCCGAAGTTGTACGAGCCGGCGATCGTGGGGATAGGCAAGAAGGGCGTCGAGCCCTTCACGGTGGGGTAGTCGTACGTTCGAACGGTGCCGCTCGCGTCGACCACGCGCGTCTGCCGCTTGAACTCGGACGAGAAGTTCAGCCACGAGCCGTCGAGGAGGATGCTCGAGCCCGCGTCGGCGAGGCCGGCAGGGTTGTACCAGACGGCGTGAAGATCGTCGGCGCCGGCGACGAACGCGCCGCCACGGCCGAGCGGACGCACGCCGCGGTCGGAGAAGTAGAGACCGCCCGCGAGGGCCGTGCGCTCCGCGAAGAGCGACAGCCCGAGGCAGGTGGCGAAGCACGCTGCGGCGAGGGCACGCCGGCTCTGCAGCGACATCATCTTCTTGCCTTCCTCGCGCTCACCCGGTCGCCATCGGCATGCCGTTCGCCTGCGGCCCTCTTGCACGTTCGCGGTCATTTTGCGGGCCGACTATCGTCCGAGATGCGCACGGTGGGGAGCGAAAACGAAACGCTCGACGATCATTTCACGCCGTTCCGGACGACCTCGTAGAACTGCTCGAGACCGCGCTCCTTGTTGAGGAGGAAATCCGAGACGTTGTCCGAGATGTTCTTGTAGTCGCCGTTCGCGAGCTTCTCTTCTTGAGGGCGCGTGGGGTCGAGGCGGTTCACCTCCGCGACGGTGTCCATCACCACCTCGAGCGGCGTCTTGCCCTTCTGCGGCCCGTCCGGGAGCGGCGTGACGAGCTTCCCGAGCACCACCGTGACGACCTGGTTCGGATCGATCTCACGTGCGCAGATCTCGGTGTTGTCGGAGTCGAACGCGCGCCCGGCGAGCTTCGCGAGGAGCGCGGCCTGGGCGTCGACCATGCCCTTCTCGATGATCTTTCCGTCGCGATCTTTTTTCGTCGGCGCCATCGCCTCCGACATCACGTGCATGAACGGGACGATGTTTCGCTCGTCCTTCATGACCTGCACCATGTCGGTGGACGACGCGAGCATCGCCTGGAGGGCGTCGTTCTTCGAGGCCTCGTCGAGGAGGTACTGCACGAGGCGTTCGACCTCTTGGCGGCCGGCTTCGTCCTTGCGGAGCTCGTCGACGAGGTCCATCGAGGTCGCGAACGTGGGGCCGTTCACGACGTCGGTCATCTTGCGGGGCAGCTCCTCCCGGATCCATTTGCACGCCGGGTAGGGCGGCGTGAACGAATCGGGGCAGCGCGCGAAGAGCTGGGCGCGGAGCAGATCGGAGATGACGGGGGTCATCTTGGAGAGGGTCGGGTTCGCGAACTTCGACGCGGTGCCCTTGCCCGAGATCGCGACGAACTGGTCGACGAGCTGCGAGCGCGCGCGACGCCAACGCACGAGGCGGTCTTTGTCCTCCGGGTGCTGCTCGTCGTACGTGACGAACGACTTGTCGATCGCCGCGAGCGCGTTCGTGATGAGGTAAATGGGCGTAACTTGAGGGTTTTTCTTCCCGTCGTTGCGCACCGCCTCGACCGACCCGCGCCGATCTTTGAGCCCGGAGGCCTTCGCGAGATCGGGGGAGAGCAGCGAGCGGGTGGCCTCGGCGAGCACTTGGATCCCGGTCGCGTTCTCGGTCCGGGTGCAGACCTTGGTCGTCGGGTTCACCGCGACGCACTTCTTCACGACCATCGTGTTGAGCTCTTTCGAGAGCGCGACGACGGCCGGGAGCATGTCTTGCGGCAGGATGGCTCCGAGGAGCGGCTCGTACGACACGAGGTTGTCGCGGACGCAGCTCTTGCCCACGCCGACGGTGCACTCGGCGGCGGACGCGTCGGCGTTCGCGTAGTGGCGGGTGGCGATGCTGGAGAGCTCGACGAAAAGATCTTCGCGGTTGTGCCCTGCGAACGCAGCGACGGTGGGCTGGATCGCGTCGTAGAAGCCGAACTGCTCGAGGACGAAGAGCGCGTCCTTGTCGCGCTGCTCGAACCATTGGCCGTCTTGGCAGTTGCGGAGGCCGCGCACGAGCCCGTCGGGAGCGACGTCCGCGTCCTTCGCGTCGCCGCAGCTCGAGTTGCCACGGCACGGGTCGGTCAAGGTGCGCTCGGGGCAAATCGCGCTCCCGATGTGCACCCCGTTGAGGTCTTTGATGAACGCATTCGTGGTCGCGTTCTTGGTGTCCGCGAAATCGAAGTGCACGAGGCGGTTGAGCCACGAGGGCTTCGGCCGAAGCTCTCTCGAGGAGCCGGGCGTCCAGAAGCCAACGAGCCCGGACGACTCTTCGATGGTCTCCGTGGTCGCCGCGCCGAGCGAGAGCACGCCGTTTCGCATGAGGCTGTTGCGGAGGTGCAGCTTGCCCTTGTCCGGCAGACCGGAGATCGAGCCCAGGTAAAACTGGGCCATGTTCGTGATCTTGAGCGCCTCGCACTCCTTGAAGGAGCCGGTCAGGGGGAGGTCGAGCGAAATCCCGAAGGTCTTCGCGTGGGCCTTGCCGCCTTCCTTGTTGCACATCGCGACGCCGTCGGCGTCGGCCACGGCCTGGAGGAACTTTTGGAGCGCGCTGCGGTTGTCGCCGGTGAGCTTCTGCCCACGGTCGACCGGCGTCTTCATGTCGGTGACCGCGCGCGCCGTCACGTTGAACGCGGGGCCGTTGATGTTGTCGCGGTTGTAACTGACGCTGTCTTTGTACTTCGCGAAGTTCGACATCGACACGCCGAGCTGCGCGGTCTTGTCGTTCGCCATCGCGGTCATGAGATCCTCGAGGAGCCCGGGCTCCTTCGCGATCTTGGCCGCGACGTCGAGGATCTCGTCCCAAAATACCGATTCTGCTGGGATTTTTGCGGTGTCGAACTGCTTGTCGTTCGACGTCTCTTTGGCGGTGAGGATCGCGCCCACCGCGCGCGCGACCTGGTCGTTCTTGTCGATGAAGAGCGACCGAACGAGCTGGAGCACCTCGTCGGCGTTCTTGTCGCCCATCGCGACGAGGAGACCGTAGGCGAGGTCGAGCATCGGCGAATCGTCGGCGTGGAATCTGTCGTACTGCACGGGGCCGGACGGAAAATCACGCCGGCTCGCGAGGCTTCCGTCGCGCTTTCCCATCGCCACGTACGCGCCCGCGAGAGCGTCCATCAACGTCTCGTGGTTCTGCGAGACGTCGGGGTTCACGAGCGGGCGCAAGTCGATGAGCATCTGCCCGGCGAGGGTGTGGCTCGTGTCGACGTACGAATAGAGGAGCTTGTCTCCGATGACGGCGCGCCCGAAAGGGTCACGCGCCGTCGTGATCTCGGAACCCGGGTAATAAAAGGGCGAAGGCACGATCGAGCCGTTCGTCGTCTTGAAGAGCCCGAGCTCGTCGGTGTCGGGGAGGCCGTCGCGATCGGCGTCGACGAAGGGCGCCCCGGCCGCGCCGGCGAGGGCCGCGTTGCCGAAGCGATCACGACGAACGATGTAGCGCGCGGCGCCGGATCCGAGGGTCGGATCGCTGGTGAGCATGACGCTCTCCATGATCTCGAGCGAGTCGCGTGGGCGGCTCAAGGTTTGGCGCGCGGTGAGCGGATCGGGGGTCACCACGAGCGGCGCCGAGGTCGGATCGGCGGTCACGTGGCGGAGCTCTTTCTGCGCGACCTCGAGCATGCGGTTGAACTGACCGTTCGCCTTGCCGGGCACGAGCGGGCGCTGACCGACGATCTCCGGATCGTAGGGGCGCGAGTCGGCGGCGAGCACGTTGAGGGCGGTGTTCGCGAGCTCGCGGAGGCGCGGGTAGGCCGCCATCGGACGCATCGCGCCGAGCACGACCTCGTTCGGGCGGTAGCCTTTTCGCGCGCTCAGCCGCGACCACGCCACCTGCGCTTCTTCCGAGTCGCGGAACGCGTTGATGACCTTCGCGAGCGACTGTGTCGACTGCGGGAGCGTGCCGTCCACGTAGAGGTCGGCCATCTGCGCGAGCATGCGGGCGAGCTCGTCGCGCAGCTTTCCCTCGCCGCTCTTGGCGGGGGCGCCGCACGACTTTTTCGGATCCGGGTTCGCGAGGTCCTTCACCGGGATCGTCAGGTCGGGGAACGTGGCGTCGAGCGCCTCGATCACGTCGGCGCGGCGCCGCGCGACCGCCTCGACGCGCGCGACTGCGTAGTCGCGAGCGGCCCTTTGTTTCTCGACGGGGACGGGCTTCCCGGCCACGTCTTTGCCGTTCGGATCGATCGCGGGCAGCTTCGTGGCGTCGACCCTGTCCGAGAATTTGCCGTCCTTGGCGTGGCAGAGGTCGCGGAAGCTGGCGCCGGTGAG
>JAAFHV010000015.1:0-67186 GCA_013297655.1 Myxococcales bacterium
CGCGTCGGTGGCTTCGGCAGAGGCGTCCCGCGCGTCTTCTTCTTTCGTCACGTCGTGGGCGACGACGAGCACCTGCGCGTCGTCGTCGGCGGCGGGTGGGAGCTGGTAGGAGAGCGCGAGGCTTCGATCCTTCGTGCGGTGGCGCTTGGGGAGTTGATCGAGGGCGAGCTCGCGAGGCACGCTCCCGTCGAAGATGGTCGGCCAGGAGAGCTCGCACCACTCGCCCGCGGGTCCGTCGAGCGCGCGCCAGACCTTCTCACCAGTGGGCAGTGGACCGAAGAGGCGCTCGAAAGCAGCGGACCGAGCGCCGGAGACACCGCCGGTCCGGTCGACCAGGATGAGACCCTCCCCCACCGCGTCGAGGATCCGCTTCATCGCCGCTTGGTTGCGCGCGAGCGCATCCCTCGCGGCGAGCTCTTCTCGACCGAGGCGCCTCCCGCGCGCGAACGCGAGCGCGATGAGGGATAGACATACGAGTCCACCGGCGCCGGTCCCGAATCCGGCCGCGCGAAAATGCGCCGATTGCTCCACTTCCCGCGCGCGAACGATCTTGGTGACCTCCGTGCGAAGCCCCCGCTGCGACGCTCGTGCGTTCGCGGAGCAACGGTTCATCGCCGACATGTGGCGAGCGGCTGCCTCCGGCGCTCCACGCGCGAGCTCCACGAAGACCGCCTCCGCCTCGACGACGATGTCGCCGACCAGTTGTTCGAGCTCGTCGAGCGCGGCCGAGAGCACCGGCTCGTCTGGAATTCGCGCACGCAGCGCGAGCACCTGCTCGGCGAACCGTGACTCTGCCACGTGGAGCGACGCGCGATCGGAGGCGCGATCGGCGGAGTCGATCGCGTCGTTGCCCGGCGCTGCGACCTCGCCCGCGAGCCTCCCCAGCTCGGCGATGTCGTCGAGCCGCTGCGACCACGTGGCGAGGGCGCTCGCGGTTCGGCGCTGATATTCGACGAGCGCGAAGAGCGTGACCGCGAAGAGCGCGACCGACGCCGCGGCGAGGACGGTGAGCGTCGTGAACGAGGCGCGCGCGCTCACGACCTCGCCGAGCTCGGTGGGCGTGCGTTCGGACATTAGAAAAGGCGGTCGTGGCCCGTCGAGGCGCGAGCCTGTCCCGAGGGCACGGTCTCCGTCAGATCGAGCGGCGCGCGAAGGACGATATCGAAGAGCACTCGGAGCTGGCCCACGTCGCCGCGAATGGCACGGAAGAAGTGCTCCCGCGTCGCCGCCCCGGCCGATACCGGGCGCTCGAGATCGACGCAACGGACGACCGTGGGGGCGCCCTGGTAAACGGCGCAGCCTCGGCTCGCGAGGCGTACGCATAGGGCGCCGAACAGGTGATTGACGAGCTCTCCGAACCAATCGGCGAGGTCGGCCGGTCCCGTCGGGGGGGCGAGGTCGGCCGGCCATAGCGCGCGAACGAAGGCATCGGTCGCCGTACTGCGGAACGAGCCGTGCACGCGCTCACCGCCGAAGTGAATGGTGCAGGCGAGGTCGACGTTCGTCTCGGCGGACCCGACGATCGCCTCGAGCTCCACTCCGTGGTGCGCCGCTCGTTCGATGACGGCGGCGACGACGGCGGCGTCGAGGATCGCGACGGCTTCGGACGTGAGCGCGATCGTCACGCCCGCTCCACGTATTGGCGCACGGTCGCGGCGAGCAACTCCGCCTTGAATGGCTTGATAATCCAGCCCTCGGCCCCGAGGTCGCGCGCCTCTTTCACGCGCGCGGGATGCCCCTCCGTCGTCAGCATCAATACGGGAATCCGAGCGGTGCTCTCCTTCGATTTCAGCTTTCGGAGGAGCTCCAATCCACCTACGAGCGGCATGTTCACGTCGCACAGGACGAGTGCACAATCCGGATGCGCCTCTACGACGCCGGAAGCGAGAAAACCGTTCGACGCTTCCAGTATCTCGAGATCGAGGCTTTCGAGCGCTTGGCGAACCTGCGATCGGGCCACCTTCGAGTCGTCTACGACGAGGACCTTTGGCCGCTGCGCGCTCAATACCGACTCCTCCCAACCCATGAGAATAGGCCCGGGCTCTCCCGCGTCAAACCCTTTCCGCCCCGTGCGCCAGGAGGGCAAAAAGTTCCGCGCGGGTCTGGGTTTGCCAGGGACAGCCGCTCGCCCCGCCGCTCACGGATGTCGCTTCGCCGAGTGACATGCGCCGTTCGAGCGCTATTCTCGCGACGATGACCGCCAAGTTGCGAATTCTCTTCGTCGAGGACAACGAAGACGACGTCCTTCTCTTCTTGCGCGAGCTCAAGCAACACGGCATTTCGATCGACGAGGTAGGCCGCGTGGAGAGCGAAGCTGCGCTCCGGGAGGCGCTCCGCCAACCATGGGACGTCGCGATCTGCGACTACAACGTGCCCGGCTTCTTGGCTCCGGTCTCCGTCGCCCTCCTCCGCGAGATCGCGCCGCATATCCCGACGATCGTCGTCTCCGGCGTCATCGGGGAAGAGGCCGCCGTCGAGGTGATGCGCGCGGGCGCGAAGGACTACATCTTGAAGGGCAAGCTCGGCCGCCTCGCGGGCGCGATCTTGCGCGAGCTCGACGACGCCGCCGTCCGACGCGATCGTGATCGTGAGCGCGACCGCGCGGCCTACCTCGAGAAATTCGACCCGATTACGAACCTCCCCACCCGGCAAGCCTTCGAGGACGCCGTGCACGACGCCTGCGCCGCGCCTGCGGTGTCGGGGTCCACCGCCGTGCTCGCGGTGGAGGTGAGGACGCTCGGGCGCGTTCGCGAGGCTTACGGCCTGGCGGCGGGCGACACGCTGCTCCGCGCCGTCGCCTCCCGTCTCACGGGGATCGTCTCGCCGGCCGACATGGTCGCGCGCTGCGGCGACGACTTCGGCATCCTCGTCCCGAGCGTCTCGGGGGAGCCAGAGACGCTCATCCTCGTCGACAACCTGCTCTCGACGCTCCGATCTCCCTGTTGGATCGGTGAGCGCGAAGTCATGGTCGAGCCCGCGGTCGGCGTCGCGATCTCTTCGTCGGCAGAGCCGGACAGCGCCACACTCGTGCAGAATGCATGGGTCGCGGTGCGCGCGGTCGAGAATGGGCAGCCCGAGCCTTTCAAGGTGTCCGAGGCGGGGATGGTCGCGCGCGCGCAGCGCTCGATGGACCTGGAGCGTGGCCTTCGCGAGGCGCTCGCGCGGAAGGAGATCGTCCTCTTCTACCAGCCGAAGGTCGACGCGCGCCTGCAGCGCATCGTGGGCTGCGAGGCGCTCGCGCGGTGGCGAAGGGACGGCGAGCTCGTGCCCCCTGCGGAGTTCATTCCGCTCCTCGAGGCCTCGGGTCTCATCGTGCAGGTGGGGCGCTCGCTCATCCGCGACGCGTGTTTCCAGGCCGCGACCTGGGCTCGGCTCGCGACGCCGCTCGCGGTCGCGGTGAACGTATCGCCTCGCCAGCTCGAAGAAGGTGACTTCGTCGGCACCGTGCTCGGCGCGTTGGAAGAGGCGAAGCTGGCGCCGAATCTCCTCGAGCTGGAGGTCACCGAGGGGGCGTTGGTCAAGAACCCGCGCCGCGCACGCGCGCTTCTCCTCGAGCTCCGTGCGGCGGGGGTCGGCATCGCGATAGACGACTTCGGCGCCGGATATTCGTCACTCGCTTACGTGAAGACGCTGCCGGTGAGCACCCTGAAAATCGATCAATCGTTCATTCGCGAGGTCGTGGACGAGCCGAGCGACGCCGCGATCGTGATGGCGGTGATCGCCCTCGCGCGCGCGCTCCGCATCGAAGTGGTGGCCGAAGGCGTGGAGACCGAAGCGCAGGCCAAGTTCCTCCGACTCATCGGCGTCGATCACCTACAGGGTTATCACTTCGGCAAACCGATGCCGGCCGACCAGCTCACGGCCAAGCTGGTCGCGCAAGGCGCGAAGGACAGAGAGACAGTCGCGTTCACGCGTCGCCAAAGCTGACTCAAGGCGCAAAAGAGCAATCCTCGCGACGCTCCGGAGGCGCGAGCCTCGCGACGCTCCGGAGGCGCGAGCCTCGCGACGCTCCGGAGGCGCGAGCCTCGCGACGCTCCGGAGGCGCGAGCCTCGCCTCCGCGCCATCCTCGCGCGGCTCTGACTCGTTGACGGCGCGAGTGGAATCAGAAACCCTTCGTTGTCGTGGGGATCTTCGACGAGAGAGCGCTCTTCGAGCGTGGGCCGGTCGTGCTCTTCTGCTGGCGGGCGGTCGACGGCTGGCCGGTCGAGCACGTGTCGATCAACGTCGGCGACGTGCTCGGTTACGACAGCGAGGCGTTCCTCAGCGGCGCGGTCGTGTACTCCTCGCTCGTCCACGAGGACGACATCGCGCGGGTAGCCTCCGAAGTCGCGACCGGGAGCGCCTCCGGGGCGCCAGCGTTCGAGCACGAGCCCTACCGCCTACGGCGCGAAGACGGGCGCGTGATTTGGCTCTACGATTTCACCCACGTTATCCGCGACGCGACAGGTAGCGTTACCCACTTCGTAGGATACGTATTCGACATTACGAGCCGCATCGAGGGAGAGAACGACCGTCTTCGACTCGCGCGCCTCGTGCACGACTCTCGGACCGACGCGTTCGCGCGCGGCACACCGGACATATTCCTCACCGTCGACGAGGCGGGCGCAATCGCCTACGCGAGCCCCGCGGCGAAGACCGTACTCGGCTACGAACCGATGGACTTGGTGGGATCGCCGCTCGTTCGCCTCATGCCCATGCATCTACGAGAGGTGCACGAACGAGGCTTCTCTCATTACCTGAAGACGCGACAGCGCACGATGCCGTGGTCCGGCATCGCGCTACGCGCACTCCACGCCGACGGCTTCGAGGTCGACGTGGAGGCCGCGTTCGGCGAGTACGAGGCGGCGGGCAAGCGATACATCACCGCAGTCCTCCGCGACGTGACCGAGCGGAAGCGCCAAACCGAGCTCCTCCTCGGCGCGCTCGAGCTGAAGCGCGCAGTGATGGACGGCTCACCGATGGCGATCATGGCCTGCAAAGGCACAGGCACGATCTCGCTCGCGAACGAGCGCGCCGGCGTCATGTTCGAGACGACCACGACCAAGCTCGCCGGGACCCGACTCGCCGTTCTCCTCGGGGCAGAGGCAGGCGCCGCGCTCCGCAGGCTCGCGGCCGAGACCATCTTCACGCGCGAAATCCGGACGATCGAGCTCCCGTTCTACGGTGTAGAAGGCACGAAGACGATTCGACACGTGGTTTCTCCGCTCGACAGAGACGATTTCGTCGTATCGAGCGAGGACGTGACGAAGGTGCGCGCGAGCGAAGCTGCTCTCGCGCGAGAGGCCGCGCGGCTATCGTCGCTCGTGAGCCACCTCGGCATCGGCGTCTACGTCGAGGACGACGAGAAGCGCGTCGTCGTGGTGAACACCACGTTTTGCAAGATGTTCGGGGTAGACGATCCGTCGTCGCTCGTCGGCCAAGTGTGGACCGACGTGCTCCCCATCATCATGCGCGATTGGAAGCACGTCGACGAACGGCTGACCCGGATCGAGGGTCTGCGCACCGCGCGCGTCGCGACCCTCCGCGACGTCGTCGAGATGACCGACGATCGCGTCTTCGAGCGAGACTACCTCCCCGTGACGGAGGGCTCGGTGTTTCACGGTCACCTATGGACGTTCACCGACGTGACAGCGGGCCGACGCGCGCAGGCGAAGATCATGGCCCTCGCGGACGCCCTAGAACGACGCGCAGATCACCTCGCCGCTATCAACGGCGAGCTGGAGGCGTTCAGCTACTCCGTATCTCACGACCTCCGCGCTCCGCTCCGCACCATTCACGGCTTCGCATTGGCACTTAGCGAAGACTATGCATCGTCGATCGACGCCCAAGGCAAGAGCTACCTCGAACGTATTCTCAACGGAGCCTCGCGCATGGGCGTTCTCATCGACGACATGCTCGAGCTCGCGCGGCTCGGACGAGCGAACGTCACGCGACGCCCGGTCGACCTCAGCGAGATCGCGCGTTCG
Organism: Myxococcales bacterium; assembly: GCA_013297655.1. GTDB lineage: Bacteria > Myxococcota_A > Polyangia > Polyangiales > Polyangiaceae > JAAFHV01. The sequence goes on from JAAFHV010000015.1 coordinate 5,968, forward strand.
ATCGCCGAAGAGCTCGTGACGACGGCTCCCGGTCGAACCGTGACCTGGAACATCGAAGACGGGATCGTCGCCGAAGCCGACCCGACCCTCATCCGCGCCGCGCTCGGAAACCTGCTCGGGAACGCGCACAAATACACTCGCAAGGTAGACCACGCGATCGTCGACTTTTTCGTCGACGCGAGCGACGAGGGCGACCGCGTGTTCGTCGTACGCGACAACGGGGCAGGTTTCGACATGGCCCACGCAAAACGCTTGTTTGCAGCGTTCGAGCGGCTCCACACACGTTCCGACTTCGAGGGGACCGGTGTCGGCCTCGCGACAGTAAAGCGCATCGTCGGCAAACATGGCGGTCGGATCTGGGCCGAGGCGGCGACCGGGAGCGGCGCGACGTTCCGCTTTACGCTCCCGCGCGAGCACGACGGTCCCCGCGGGTAGGCCGTCGCCACCGCGCCCGATAGCCTCGACCGGTCCGGGTTCGGAGGCGCCGCGACCGGGCCCGAGCGGACGCGGCAGCGCCGATCCAGGCGATCGGATCGAAGCGACTCCCCCGCATCACCGATGGCTGCCGACCTCGCTTCCGGCCGCATGCTCGTCGATCCTCGCAGTTCTGGAGGGCGACCACGCGCGGCACGTACGTTGCTCCAGAGGCACCAATGACCCGGAACCAGCACGTCGGCTCGCCTCCCGTCGAGGGCAGCGAGCGCTCGCCCGTCGTCGGAGCGCGCGCACAACACGCGAACCCGCGCCGTTTCACGCTCGTCGGTGTCGCCGCGCAGGGTGGCGAGCCAACGACGGCGCCAGCGTTGCCCATCGACCCCGCCACCGGGCTCCCGTCGTTCGCAGACCCGGAAGAAGACCCCGGCGAGACGTTCATCGGCCTCGGCGGCGCGATTGGCTCCGATCCTCGCCGCGCGAGGCCAGTCCAGATCGTCGGCAATCGAGGTCCCGCCTCGGCCGCAGCAGACTCGGACCGCCTCACACCGCTAATCCCGTTCGTCGATCGTCAGCGGACGGAAGCACTCGCACTCTCTGCGAGCGACGAGAGCACGTTCCACCAAACGGTGGGCCACCGTCGCCGTAACCCCGCGACGGCGGCGACGCAAGCTCACGAATGGCCATTCGAGGAAATGCCAATCGCGCTCGAAGGCGATCGGAGCGCGATGCTTCCGTCGAGCGACGACACGTTCGGAGCAGCCCTCGACGACACGCTCTCCCTCTGAGCTGAGCCGAGATCCGAGCTACTGCTCTCATACACGAGAAAAACCGACTCGCCGTCGAACGCCACCGATCACGTGCGATGGCGCGCGCACGTCACGACCGTGCCCCGCGAATGAAGTCCCGAAATGCATCGAGCGTCGGGTCGCGTCTTCGAGCGACGCCCGACCAATCCTTCATTCGCGAACGACGATACTCTGCAGTGGCGCCTCGCCGGCGCGAATCGCCTCGAGGATTCGACTCGTTCGGGGTGAGTCGTCGCCGTCTGCGAGCTCGAGCGCGAGACAAGCAACGACCACCCAGACATTCACGTCGAGCTTCCGAACCCCGTTCTCCCAGCGCGAGATAGTCCCGGGTCCGAGCCGAAGTAGGCTCGCGAGCTCCTTCGACTGCAATCCTATCGTGCGGCGTAGGAAGCGGAGGGTGCCACCGTTGACGTTGCCCGAAAACGCGACGAGCCGCAGCGCGGCCATTTCGGCTGCCTTTCTCGCAGCGCCGGCGTGAATAGCGCGCCTACAGTCCTCGCAACCGCGCACCTCGACCTGAACGATCAACGGCGCGCCGAAGCCGACGTCCAGCGAGTACTGGTCCGTGATCGTGCCGAGTCGTTGCCCCCCGCAGCGCGTGCACCAGGTACGCGGCGAAAGCTTCGCCTCGGGCTCTTGCTTGGAATCGAGGGGCTCGGAGTGCGGCTTCATTGTCATGGCCTCGGCTTTTCCGGCGACTACGCACCACCATTCGGGCAGCCCGTCATCCCGCTACGCTCCGCCAGCGCACTCTCTCGATAGCACGTCTCGGCACCGAGATCCGGAGAGTTGAGCTACCGCATACAACTAGACCAAATCGGAGCAACCTACATTGCCAATTCGGCAATGCACACACCTGCGAAGCCCGCTCACCGCCGTGAAGCCCCCAAAGCTCGACCGCGCTCCGTTTGGCATGCCAAATGGCGCACTCGACCGGGTCTCCCAACGTCGAGACGGCCCCGGAAGCCCCTGCGAGGAACGGGATTCGAGCCGTGGTCCTCCGAATCTCGCGCGAGACGGCCCCCCCGAACGCGGGGCCCCCTATTTCGCAGGAGCCGCAGACGGCGCGGACGCAGGCGTCGCCCCACTGGCGAATCGCCAGCGCTCGAGCCCGATATCCAAGAACGTCGACGTCGACGAAACCCACGGCTTGCCGTCCTTGTCCTTGTTGTCGATGCATCCATCGAAGGGGTGAGCCCAGATGCTCTTCGCTGCGCCGTAGTCGGTGCACTCGCCGAGCTTCTTCGGCGCGGCAGACGAGATCGCTCCCGCGCGGCCGTCGAGCCGCTCGCTCGTTCCGCCGCCATCGGTGCACGACGACCGTGTCGACGGCGGGCGGCGTGACGGAGGGAGGGAGGAGATGAACCTGCCCCATGACGCAAATCTTGTCGGTCGTGGCGCTCGCCGTGAGCGCGTCTTGGATAGGCCAAATCGTGCAGGCGCGCGCACCCTCGAACGGCACCCCGCTCGGCGCGCGCGTCCACTCGAGCGCCGCACCTTGGAGTGGATTCTCGGCCGACTTCGCGGCGAGCAGCGAAGAAGGAAGGAGCTGCCCGCAGCCGACGACGACCGATGCGGCGAGGCGAATGAATGCACTGGATCTCAAACGAATACCTCCGAGGTCTCGTCCGGCGCCACCGAACGCGAGCTTCCCCACGCGAGCGACGGCAAGACACCGCGACCGAGGTAATCCTCGAAGGGCACGCTCTCTACAGATATGCAGTCCGACGGCATCCGTGGCCGATCGCCCAATTGCCGATGTGCTCGCCACCACGAACCGCGAGCCAGACAATCGATCCGCGCCTACGACTCGGCGCGAGGAAGAAACGCATGCCACGCGATTCATGCGCGAGTAGCGTTCAAGCCATTCGAAAACGACGAGCACGACTGAACGATTCGCGCACCGAACCAACTAACCACTAGAGCACCAAAAAGGCTAAACCCCGTCCGTCGTCAAGGACCTGCAGACTCGTAGCGTCGTCGGTTTTCCCGCGTTTAGCGGCGTGCCTGCGACGCGTCGTTGCTCCTCCTAAGATAGAATACTGTCCGTCCCTCGTCAGGGACTTGCGGCCCTGTAGCGTCGTCGGCGTCGCGCGCATCTGGTGGCGCAGCTTGCTAACCACGCAAAATCCTCGATCCTTCGACCTCGGCGCACTAAACGCTCGGGCGCGTATAACGACTCGATCGGGCTTGGTCCAGGAGCGGCAGATATCCCCGGAGTCGATGGGCCTGTCCGACGCTTCGTCGTTCGGCTCGAGTGAGCTCGTCGAGCGAAGTACCGAGCACGCGCGCGGGCGAGCACAACGGCACCGCCACCATGAGAACGAGGAGCACGACGGTGGGGAACGGAGTGAGCTCGACCATGAACGGGTGGACGACGAGGTCGCCGTGCTCGAACGAGTACATCGCGGGCAGTACGCCGAGCTGCATGAGCGCGTACGGCGCTAGAACCGCCGCGATCGACGCGAGGGCGAACAACGATCTTGCGCGCGACGAGGTCCGGATGGTGAACGTCGCGTTCGTGCCGACGGCGAGCGCTGCTTGGGGCACGGCGATGAACGGCCCGAAGAGCATCGAGAGGCAAGCGACGACCACGAAGTTCAGGCCGAAGACGACATAGGTGGCCCTGTCGTCGGGTCGGCGCCGGCGCGCGGCCGTGACCAAGGCGCCGACGAGCACGAGCGCCGCGACCGTGAGCACGATGAGCGCAGGCCAGCTCCGGACTCCCATCCATAGCGCGAAAGGGACTATCGCAAACCAGGGCAAATAGGCCCTCGCCATCGTCGAGAACACGAGCCGAGCGCTCTCTGTTTGCCGGTCGCGGACCTCCTCCTCGGCGGACTTTGGGAGGCTGTCCGGCGATTCGGTCAGCAGCTCGAACAGCGCGGCCTGGGCGCTCGCGTGGGTAGGGGCGAGCACCAGCGCAGCAGCCAGCTCTCGCAACACCTCGGCCCGCATACCCTCTGCGCGGGCGCCCTCGGAAGTACCGAGTATCGCCAGCTCTTCGCGGAGGGCCGTCGCGCGCGCCTCGTGCTCGTCGGCGAGGTTCATCCGCCGCTCGATGTCGCGTGCACCGTCGAGATGCGCCTCGAGGTCCTCGTGGAGCTCCAGCATCGTCTGATAGCGATCTTCTGGTCTCAGACGGGTCGCTCGATAGCAGATAATGTCGAGGTCGGTCGCCACGTCGGGGCGAACCTCGGACGCGTTGGCGCCGTCGAGCGCGAGCGTAGACCGGATCAAGTCGGCGCGCGTCTCCCCGCGATGCAGGTCGCGGAGGGTGAGCACCTCGTAGAGCAGGACTCCGAGCGAGTATATATCGGTGCGACCGTCGCAGAGGAGCGCGCGGCCGTGGGCCTGCTCCGGCGCCATGTAACCAGGAGAGCCGAGCACCGCGCCCTCCATCGTCGCCTCCGAGGTGCCCGTGTCGAGTATACCGATAGGCCACTCCGATGCCGCCCTCTCGGCGCTGGGTGGCCGGATCGAGGTAGCCGGAGCCTCGATCTTCGCAATCCCCCAATCGAGCAAGTACACCTCTCCGTAGTCCCCGAACATGACGTTCGCCGGTTTTACGTCGCGATGGACCACCCCGCGGGCGTGCGCGAACGCGAGAGCGAGAGCGACTTGGCCGAGGGCAGATATCAGCTTTCGCTGCGTAAACCTCGATGTCGCGACGCTGTCGCCGCAGCGGAGGTCGGAGAGCACGTCGTCGAGCGTCTTGCCCACGATCCGCTTCATCGTGAAGAAGACGTCTCCCGCCTCGGATATGCCCATGTCGTAGACGGGAACGACGACGGGGTGCTCGAGCTGACCTTGAATCCTCGCTTCGCGGAGGAACCGTTCGCGCGCCCACGAAGCGTGCTTCGCGAGTGACTTTATCGCGATATCACGCCCAATCACCCGGTCAGTGGAAGCGTGGATATTACCCATTCCGCCTTCGCCGAGGAGCACGCTGACGGAGTATCGTGCGCTCGGCATCGACGCGGGCGGCTCGGCCACGAGGCGGCGCTCGGACGCGCTCGTCGCGTCGAAGTTGGAAGCGCGTTCATCCCCCGTCGCGTAGAGATCCGGCAAATTGGCGAATCGCCCCTCCCCATCCCCGTTGCTCATGCTCTCGAGGATACGTTGGGGGCGAAATTCGTCAACGCACGGGCAAGCGCGGCACCACCTCCCGGGGTCGCCCCGCGCGAGCTGCGATCGTGGTCGCAGCCCGACTCCACGGCGCTCAGTCTCGGAGGCCGCGCCCCTCACGAAGCCCGTAGTGCTGAGCGAGACGATGAAGGTGCATCCGGTCCATCTTTGCCTTTCGCGCGGCGCGGCTGATGTTGCCATCTGCCCACGCGAGCAGCGCAGCGAAGTAGGCCTCCTCGAACGCCGCGACCGCCCGCGCTTTTGCCTCTCCGAACGAGAGCTCGATATCCGGAGTCGGCGCGGCGGGCGGATTGGAGGCCGTCCTCGAGCTCTGTATCGGTGTGTCCGCGGATTGGAACACGATCGCGCGTTCGACGAAATTCCGAAGCTCGCGGACGTTGCCCGGCCACGGGTGGCGAGACATATGCTCGAGGACCTCGGCGCTGAAGAGGTGCGCCGAGGCTTTTCCCCCGAGCGCGTCGAGGAACGCATCGACGAGCAGCGCGATGTCCTCCGGTCGCTCTCGCAGCGGAGGCACCCTCACGGTGACCACCGAGAGTCGAAAGTACAGATCCTCGCGAAAGCGCCCTTCGTTGACCTCGCGCTCGAGCACACGATTCGTCGCCGTCACGACCCGCACGTCGACCTTGCGCGCCTGCGTCTCTCCCAACTTTCGTACCTCGCGCGCCTCGAGCGCGCGAAGGAGCTTGGGCTGTAGCTCGAGGGGGAGCTCGCCGATTTCGTCGAGGAAGAGCGTGCCACCGTTGGCGGCCTCGAAGGCCCCGGTTCGGTCGCGGTCGGCCCCAGTGAAGGCTCCGCGCGCGTGTCCGAACAGCTCGGACTCGATGAGGGTAGGCGATATGGCGCCGCAGTCCACGACCACCAACGGTTTTCGCGAGCGCGCGGAGCGACGCACGATCTCCGTCGCGACGAGCTCTTTGCCAGTGCCGCTCTCACCCTCGATCAATACGTTGGTGTCGTGGGCCGCCACTCTCTCGAGGATCGCAAACAGCTTACGCATCGCTATCGAACGACCGAACAACGTACCGAACGTGGGCTGATCGAGCAGGTCGACCTCCGCCCCCCAACCCGCTTCCTCGACTCGAACGCGCGAGTCGGCGACATCGAGGTGTACTTCGCCCGGCGGTAGAAGCGCCTCCCCGATTCGGACGCCGCGGATCATCGTCCCGTTCGTAGACCCCGAGTCTCTTACGATCCAACCGTCCTTCCGGCGAACGAGATCGAAGTGGAAGCGCGAGACGGATGGGTCGTCGAGGACGAGGTCGTTGCTCGGATGCGAGCCGACACGGACACGCTCACCGTCCACGCTCACGTGCCGCGTCGTGGGTGCCGCTGCCTCACGCTCCACATGAAGACGGAGACGCGGCGCAGGGGCGGATTTCGCGAATCTCAGTGCAGTATCGATCTCTACCCGGGGGGCCTCGGACATTCGCGAACCCTAGCCCAAGAGCTCGCTCGTCGCATTCCACAAGCCCCTCGACTCCGACGGCGCGCCGCGCCAAACGGGCGTCTGGTCATCGAAACGTGCTGAATCGCCCAGACGACTTGCCCGCACGACACTCGACTGCCTCGTCGCCCCGCCACGACGCGCTTCGCGGCCATCCAAAACATGGCACTCCGTGCGCGGTCCAGCCCCATCGGCGCGAGGGGAGGAGGCGGCATTGTGCGAAGCCCGCGCCCAGGTTCGCGCCCCGACCGAGTTGGCCCGCTCCTTTCATATGCGGACGAGATGAGCGCTCCGCCACCACCTCGAGCCGTTCCCCTCCCCGCGAGCCGAGAGGCCCGATCGCGCCGCGCGCAGCGAACGAGTCTCGCGACCGCGGCGCACGGCCAACTCGAATGAGCGCCCTGCCCGCGTCCGACGACGACGACCACACCGTACGGACGACACGAGTCCACTTCGGCCCGCTGGTCGGCAATACCCCCGTCATGAAGCAGCTCTTCGCGCGCCTCGAACGGGCCGCGGCCTCGCGCGCGAACGTGATGATCGAGGGTGAGGCAGGTACGGGAAAGGAGCTCGTCGCGCGCGAGCTCCTCAGGCGCTCGGACTGTCCATCGGGCGAGCGCACCACGATTCGGTGCAGCGTGGCGCCGGCCTCGGTCGGCGGCGACGTCGGGATCGCGTTTCCCGACGCAGGGGTCGTCTTCCTCGACGAAGTGGACGCGCTGTCGGACGAAGCGCAGGCGAGCCTCCTTCACGTGCTCCGCAGCGCGGGCCGACGAGCGGTGCCCGGCCGAGGTAGCGTCCGAGTGATCGCCTCGTCGTGCCGCGATCTACGCGCCGAGGCAGCGGCGGGTCGCTTTCGGATAGAGCTCTATCACCGCCTCGCAGTGCTCGACGTGGTGGTTCCGCCGCTTCGTGCCCGGCTCGACGACCTGGAGATCCTCCTGCGAGAGCTCTTCCCCTTGGAAAGCCAGGCTCCGATGGCGCCCCACGTCTTGCGGCGCTTGCGTGCGCGCCCATGGCCGGACAACGTCCGTGGATTAGCATCTTGGGGGCGCACGAACCTGCCCTCGACGATGCCTATCGCCCCGATGGCGCTCGCGCGGCGACGAATCGTCGCGCAGTTCGAGCGGAGCTACCTCGAACAGCTCCTCGCCTCGAGCAATGGCCAATTCTCCCTCGCCGCGAGCCGTGCAGAGGTGACGCCGAGGCGGCTCGACGCCTTGCTCGACCGACACGGACTGCGTACCTGCGCAATCGGACGGACTTCGGCAGTGGAAGCGCCAGGCGACCCGGACTGACGACCTCGCCGTCCTCTCTTTACCGTGTCCGCGCTAGCGACGGCCGCAATCGAGCCGCGTACACGACAAGACCGCGTACGAGGGGAGGCACCTCCGGTCGCGAGGACCCTGCGTACCGGCAGTGACGGGCACCCCTGGCACTCGGCTGCAGCCGCAGCCCCTCAGCGGCTCGCGTGCTTCGTGCGCTTTTGGCAACGCAAGGGCCTCGCGGAGCGCGATACGGCAAGTTCCGAGCGCGGCCCGAGCTTTGCTGATGTCCCCATCGGTGACCGCGAGGGCCTGGTCTCGCGTGATTGCCCACTAGCCATCGGGAATTGCCGAATGATCTGCTTCTCCTCTCGGGAGAGGTCGCGCGCCCTCGTGCTCGCGTTCCTACTTCCACTCGTTCTCCACGTTCGCGCGGCTTCGGCCGACGAGCGCGAGCCTCGTGCGTCGCTTCCCGCCCGCGATCAGCTCGACGCGGACGTATCCCTCGTACCCGACGGACTCGGGACGATCTTCGTGCCCGCGCTCGAGGCCACTGCTCCCGCCGATGTCTCGGTCGTCGTGCGCCAAGACGGAAAGACCGTCGCGATCGGCAGCCTCGGCCGAAAAATCCCCGTACCGCCGGGCCACTATACGGTCTTCGTCGGGGCGGGACCGATCGACGCCCGCGCCTCGACCGAAGTCGACGTCACGGAGGGGCGAACGAGCGACGTCGCGCCAGAGTTCGGAGTGCTGCGCGTCGCGCTCGTCGATCCGCGCGGGCGACCCGTCGAGGACACGTTCACCATCGCGCACGTGACCAGCGGGCGCTCGTATGGCCCGTTCACGACCGTCGCACGAGAAGGCGCGCGTCCGACGATCCCGCTTTATCTCCCGCGCGGGCACTACAGCTTGGCGCTCGGGTCGAACGCACGAGCAGAAGAAGGTTCGTTCGCGTGCACCGTCGTCGGCGGAGAAATCTTGCCGCTCAAGGTGGTCGTCGACGACGGCCGCCTCGTGCGCACCGACGTGGGCGAGGCCGACGTGGCGCCCGCAAAAGGTCCCTGGAAGCTTCGTTGGGTGTTGGCCGCCGACGGCTCACTCGGGAGCCGCTCGAATCAGCTCGGGAGCTTCAACGGCCAATCGTTGATGATTGGCGGTTTCACGAAGCTCGACCTCGCGCTCGATACTGGCAGGCACCTCGCGTCGTTCTCGCTCCTCGCCGACGAATCCGCGGTCGGCATTCTCGCCGGCTCGGGGACCAGCACGTCCGAGACGCCCATACAGAAGCTCACCGACGACGTCCGGGCAGAGCTCGCCTATACGTACCGGCTCGGTGGCGTAGTCGGACCGTACGCGCACGGAATGGCGATGACCTCGCTCCTCCCGACTCGCTATCACCCCGGTCGCGCGCTCGACGCGACGACCCTCGCTCCGGACGGCTCGGTGGCGCGGCAGGAGAGGTTTCAAACGGGCGAAAGCTACCGACTATTTCCCGAAATGGGGCCGCTCGTTCTCCAACAGGGCGCGGGCGTGGGCACGGCGTTCGAGGGCGACGTCGTTCGCTTCGCGCTTCGTGGCGGCGTCGCGGCGCGACAGGCGTTCTTCTTCGACGGAAGGTATCCGGTGGAGCTCGCGGGCGACAACCTGCGCCTCCAGCAGATAGGCGACGTGAAGACCTTCGGCGCCGAGGCATCTGCCACGCTCGGGATGCGCGTTCACGGCCTCGTCGACCTCGACTCGCGCCTCGACGCGTTCCTCGGAGAAGACCAATTCGGAGCGCTCTTCGACGGCGTAGGCACGTATCGCCCCGTATATCGATGGGACAACTCTGCCGCGGTTCGACTCGGCAAATTCGTATCGCTCGTCTACACGTTCGGGCTCCGTCGCGACGCGCAGGCGATCGAGCGCGACCAGGTGGCGCACACCCTACGACTGAGGTTCGCATGGTCCGTCTTTTGAGCCGCCTAGCGCTCGTGACGGCCGTCGCGCTCGTGGCGAACGGCTGCGGCCCACACGCGGCGGAAGCGCCCCTCGCTCCGGACACCCGCGCCGACCCGGGCGAACGAATCTTGCGGCTACGCGCTTCTGCACGCTCCATCTCGCGAGAGGCCGACGGCGCCCACGGGGAGGTAGAGCTCGAACGGGTGGAGGCCTGGACACAAAAGGCCGAGTCCCTCTTTCGCGCGGAGAGCGACCCCTCCCTCCGCGACCTCCTCCTCGACACCGCAGAAGGTGAGCTCTCCGCGCTCCGCGCCCGCATCGTCCTCGCTCGTGCACGCCAAAACCTGCAAAAGGCGCGCGCCGAATCTTCGAAATCCTCGAACAACCCCACTTCGGAATCCCCACGATGAAACGCTGTTTTTGTGCCGTCCTCGGCGCGCTGGGGCTCGCCTCGGCTCCCCTCCTCGCCGGATGCGCCTCGCAAGCACCGCCCCCCGCCGTCGCCGAGGCCGAGCGTTCGCTCGACGGCGCATCACCGGCTGCCAAGCTGGAGCGCGCCGGGCTCGTCGCCGACGCGAAGGAGCTCCTCTCCCTCGCAAAGGAAGTCGCCGCACGGGGAGAGACGGAGAAAGCCACTCTCTACGCACGGCAGTCGATTCAAAAGCTCCGCATGGCCGGCGCGTTCGCCGAGCGCGAACAGGTGGAAGCCTTCCTTGCCGCACTCGAGAAGTCGAAGCGCGCGGAGCCGGGCGCGCCGAAGCAAGTGCCACTTACACAACCGCCCACGAGCGAAGGCCACGTAAGGGAATCGACCGTCGTCGTGCTCGCCCCCGGGCGCGACAACCCGCCCGCACCGATCCGTCCCGAGCCCGCCCCCGCGCCCGCGTCGCCGCAAGCAGTCGCGCCCCCTCCGTCGGCTCAAGACGGGAGTCTAAAGGCACTATCGGAGCGTAAGCTCGTGGAGCTGCAGTTCAAGCGGAGCGAGGCGCTCGGCCAAGGAAAGGACCACGCCTGCCCGACGACGTTTCGGGAGTACGAGTCGATCTTGGAGCTCTCGCAGCGCAGGTTCGACGCGCGCGACTACGAACGGTCGTACGAGTTCTCGCTCCGCGCGGAGGAGCGTTTTCGCGCTTGCGACGCGCGCGCTGCGACAGCCCCGCCGACCAAGGCGAACGACAGGCCGAGCGACGAAGCGGCAGGAAAAAAAGCCGCCGCGAGCATCCACAAGGCACAGGTCGAGCTCGCGCGCGTCGACGCGAGCACGGAGGGCGACCCCGGCGCAGCGGAAGGCCGCGTTCTCCTCGCCAACGCCGTAACGTGGTTCGACAAGCGCTCGTTCTCCGAAGCCGACGACCTCGCGCTGCGCGCGTATGCCGTGCTCGCGCGGGTCCGCCCACGCGCGGCGACGGGAGCGCCCGCGACGCCGAAGCCAGGAGCAGGCGACCCCGGCGCGGAGCCGTGCGCCGACGCGAAGCGACTCACGGAAGAGTCCAAAGAATCGGAGAAGGCGATCGCGGGCCAGAAGCTCTCTTCCGCAGACGAGAAGGCGCGAACCGACGCCAAGACGGACCTCTCCGAGGGCGAAAAGCGCGTCGCCAAGAAGGCATGCACGGAGGCGATGCCGCTCCTCGCGCGCGCACGCGACACGTTCGCTCGTCTCGCGCACCCGCAGGAGAAGCCAGCCCTCGGGCAAAAGCCTTGGGAAGGCGCCCTCGTCGCGATTCAAGAGGCGGAGAAATCGAAGGCGCTCGCCAAAGGGCGAATCACGAACGACGCCGACCGCACGACGTTCACGCGCGGGGAGACGGCGCTCGCGCGCGCGACGTCGGGTTACGAAAAGAACGACCTCCCCGAGGCGGAGAAGGCAGCGAAGGAGGCGCGCCTCTTCTTCGACGGCATCAAGGAGAAAGAAGGCCCCCTCGCCAAGGTGGAGCCCAAAGCGGAACCGAAACAAGAGCCGAAGGCGGAGCAGAAGCAAGAGCCCAAGGTCGCGGCCGACGCAGGCACCGCGGCCGAGCGGCGCGTCGCTGCCTATCCAACGGAGACAGGAGTCGATCAGGCGTGGCGGGGAGCCTATCCGAAGGTTTATCGCGCGCTCGCGATGCGTGACGAGGCGCGCTCGGTCTCGCCCCACGAGCGGAAGAAGCTCGCCGACGCGGACGCGCGGGTGGAGGCCGCGCGCGCGGCGTGGGCCGGCAAACGCTACGCGGAGGCAGGGTCCCACGCCGATGCTGCGATGGTGGTCCTGGAGCCGCTGACGCGGGCCGAGCCGGACGGCGGGAGCGAGGCGGAGCTCGACGCCGCGCGCAAGGGAGCCGACATGGCCCTGCGCGCCTCCGGAGAGCGCGCGACCATCTGCGAGAAAGAGCGCTGCATCGAGCGCGACGTGAAGAAGCTCGCCGCGGCGAAGGAGCTCCACGAGTCGGCAAAGAGGGCATACGACGCCAAACGATTCAAGGCCGCGACCGAGCTCGCCGACCACGCCAAAGCAGGCTTCGACGAGGTGCTCGCGATCGCCCTCCCTGGCGCGACCGACGCAGAGAAAGACAAGGCGCTGCGGCCCGAAGCGGAGGACGCCCTCCGCGACGCTACGGTGAAGGAGAAGCTCTGCGATACGAATGGGTGCGCCACCCACGCCGCGGAGAGCGTGGTCCGCGCGCGAGAGACTTTGCTCTCTGCCAAAGTGGCGTGCACCGACAAACGCTACGGCGTATGCCGCGACCGCGCGCGGGAGGCAGAAAAGACCTACCAGCTCGCGATGGACGCGGCCCCGTCGTTCGCCGTGCCCGCCGACATCAAGGGCATATCGAAATCGGGAGACGTACTGCTCGTGAGCCCTCCGCTCGTCTATACGAACGGGACGACCGCGCTCGACTCGAAGAGCCAGGCGTCGGTCGCGGCCCTCGCGCGCACGTTGCTCGAAAACAAGAAGACGCTCAAGCGAGTCAACCTCGTCGGGTACACCGACAATCGCGGAATCGCGGCGCAGAACAAGAAGCTCTCGGAGGGCCGGGCGCAGACGCTTCGCCAGGCGTTGATCGGCAAAGGCGTACCCGCCGACCTCCTCGTCGCGGAAGGGCGCGGCGCGGATGCGCCGATCGCGGACAACACGACCGCCGAGGGCCGCGAGCGAAACCGTCGTGTCGAAATTCATCTCGAGCTTTTGGACGGTGTGAAATGAATCGCTTTCAGTCTTGGAAATTCGGCGCCACGTGCTTTGCGGCCCTCGCTCTCCTCGTTGCGTGGCCAGGCGTCGCGCACGCGCAGCCCGATCCGTTCGCCGACTACGACGCCGCCAAACGTGGCGCTCCGCCGCCCTCCCACCCCGGCGCCTCCGTGCCCGATTCGGAGATCGTGCTCCCGACCCAAAAGGGTGCCTTCGCGCTCGGAGTTCGTACCGCGTTCGCCTACTCGACGACCTCGGCGGAAAGTACGAGCGGCCCGTCGGAGACGAACACGACTCTCTTCTTCAGGCTCGCTCCGTCGATCGAATACCACGTCAAAGACTCCCTCGTGATCGGCGCGTCGTTCGGGCTCATGCAGAAGTCGGTCGGCCGCGAGGAGGGCAGCGGCGGTCGCTCGGAGACCGGGTGGATGCCAGAGATTTCGGCCCAGTACGATATCCCAATTACGAAACGTTTCGCGTTGATGCCGGGGATCGCGATGGGGCTCTACTTCGGCGGCAGCGACCGCAAGCTTCGCCTCACGACCCCGGGCGCTCCGGTAGTCGAAGAATCGACCAGCACGTTCGGCTTCGCCGCCACCGTCGCGCTCCGAGTCGGATACCAAATCAGCGAGCACTTCCAGGTCCGAAGCGGGCTCGGGATGTTCGGGACGATCGGCTCCGAGACGATCGCGAGCCAAGATCGTAGCCTGTCGACCTCTTCGGCGAATTTTACGCTCCCAGTCGAGCTCCACTACACGTTCTGACCACGCACGCGGGCCGAGAGGCGTTCGATGGTCGCAGCCAGAACGCCTCCAATCCGCCCTCGCACCTAGAGCCGGGGGTCGGTAGCGGGTACTCACGGAGGGCTGCCTCGTGAAAGACGAATCGCGCAAAGGGCGCCCGTGGCTCATGGAAACCATGCACGGGCTCGGTACGGAGCGGGAGCGCGTCGTACGCTATACCGCGGCGCGCGTCGGCGCGAAGTCGAGACTCACGTTCCGTCTCGCGGCGTCGCTCGTGCTCGCGGCGGCGACCGGGCTCGCCTTCGGAGCCTTCGGCACTTGGCTCGTGCTGCGAAGTTAGTCGATCGAGCGCCGGAGCGCGTCCCTCGGGAGAGCGTTCGGCAACACCCAAGGTGTCTCCGCGGCACGCATCGTGTGCTTCGTAGAGGAGCGGGCGGCCGTACTCCCGCGGTCGACCGCGACGGGATCATCGGCGTCGAAGAGCTGCTTCCCCGTGCACATCTCCCACAGGAGGTGTGCTCGACTCTGCCGCGACGGCAGCGCTACGTGCGCCGATGGCGATTCGAGGCCACGACTCGGGCACGAACAAAAACGGCGCCACGCATGGTGCGTGACGCCGCCGTGCGGGGGCACCGCGAAGACGCGCGATCAGCCCTTCTTCTTCTCCACGAACGCGGTGATGCGCGCGATCGAGTCGAGGTTCTCCGGGAGGAGCTCCGCGTCGTCGACCTTGATCCCGTAGGTGGACTCGAGGTGCGCGACGACCTCGAGCACGCCAGTGGAGTCGATGACGCCCTTGTCGAGCAACGACGCGTCGTCCGCGAGGCCCGCCGGGTCGGCCACGTAGAAGTTTTTCACGATGAACTGGCGGACATCTGCCTGAATGCTCATGGCTCTCTTCCCTCACCCTTCGTGGGCCAAAGTGGGCTCGATACTCTCAGGTTCCACGAGGGACGACAAGCCCGTCACCCTTGGATTTTCGGCGGGGGCGGCCCGTGCTTGCGAAGCGGCGGCTCCCTCGTCGTGGCGTGTTTCTCCTGCGCTCACGCGAGTCGGTCGACCATCGTCTTGATCGGAACGTCCCGCGGAGCCGCCGGCCGCGCGAGGATCGACTCGTGGACGAGCTGGGTCGACAAGATGCCCACGACCGCCATGTTGTCCGCGTTCGAGAACTGGCCACCCGCCGCCCGCGCTTTGCACTTGTCCCAAAGGGTGCGCGCGCCATCGACCGAGAACACGCCCGCCTCGCGGACCGCCTTCTCGCTCATCACGTCCTCCACCCACGAAGGGGTGCCCGCGCCCACGAACGAGAGCGCGTCCGGAGCGCGATAAGGCTGCTTTTTCCGCGCCAGAATATCGGCCGGCACCAAGTCTTTGCTCGCGAGCTTGAGCACGTGTTTCTCGTCGAGAACGTGAAGCTTGTAGCTTGCAGGCAACGAGTCGGCGAGCGCGATCACGTCCTTGTCGAGGAACGGGAAACGCCCCTCGACCGAGTTGCCCATCAGCATGCGATCGCCCTGCGACGAGAGCAGGTAACCCGTGAGCAGGGTGCGAATCTCGATGTACTGATCTTGCGCCAAGTGCGACCAGCGCGAAAACTCGGGCGGCAACGTGGCGAGGAAATTCGCGGTCACGTCGGTCGTGCCCACCTTCGCGATCACGTCGCCCGAGAAGAGGCGCTTGAGGGCCGCGGTAGAGCGCCAGCGCGCCTCGTGGGCGAAGCCAGGGGAGCCCGAATTTTCCAGGTTTCGACCGAAGAACTGCGTCGCCATTGCCTTTTGCGCGACCGGCGACCGCGCAAGATACGGGTAAAGCCGATCGAGCAGGAGCGGACGTCGCTTCGACTTCGGATCCTTCGCCCAGAACCGCCGCACCTTGCCCTCGCGGAAGAGATCGTAGCCGGCGAACATCTCGTCGGCGCCCTCGCCGGTGAGCACCACCTTGATGCCTGCATCATGCACGAGCTTCGAGAGCAAAAAGAGCGGAGCGGGCGCGGTGCGGAGCACGGGGCGCTCGGCGAAGCGGATCACGTCGGGGAACACGTTCGCGATGTCGCCGCTCTTCACGGTGATGGCGTGGTGCTCGGTGCCGAGGCGCGCCGCCATTTGTTTTTGGAACTGCGTTTCGTCGTACTCCGCGTCCTCGAAGCCGACGGAGAACGTGGAGAACTTTTCGCCCTTCGCGCGGAGGCCGAGCGCCGCCACGAACGAGCTGTCGAGCCCTCCCGAGAGGTAGCTCCCGACCTGCACGTCGGCGCGGAGCATACGGAGCGCGGTGGCCTTCTCGAGGGCCTCGCGCACGGCGACGGTCGCGTCCTCGAGGGTGCCTTTGAACGTATTGGCCCCGCCCGGCTCGCAGTACTTGGGCTCCCAATACGCGTGCTCGTGCACCTTGCCGTTTTCATAGGTGCGCACGTAGCCGGCACGCAGCTCTTCCACATTCTCGAACACCGACCGCGGGGGCACGATGCTCCAGAACGTGAACGTCTCTTCCAGGCCCACCGCATCGAACGCGCGCGGCACGCTCGGATCCGCGGCAAAAATAGCCTTTACCTCGCTCCCGAAGAACACGCGGCCGGCGTGCTCGGTGATGTAGAGCGGGCGCACCCCGACCCGATCGCGGGAGAGGACGAGCTTCTTCTTTTTTTCGTCCCACAGCGCGACCGCCCACTGCCCGTTCATCTTCGCGAAGGCCTCGTCGCCCCACGCCTCGTAGGCGTGCACGATGACCTCGGTGTCGCTCTTGGTCTTGAACACGTGGCCGAGCGCGACGAGCTCTTCGCGGAGCTCGACGTAGTTGAAGATCTCGCCGTTGAACGCGATCCAGAGGGTGCCGTCTTGGTTCGAGAGCGGCTGCTGCCCGGTGGAGAGATCGATGATGGACAGGCGCGCGTGGGCGAGGCCGCAGCGAGCGTCACGGAAGATCCCGAACTCGTCCGGCCCGCGGTGGTGCATCGCCCCGCACATGCGCGCGAGCTCCTCCCGGGTGGGTGTCTTGGCCGTCTCGTTCCGCGCGAAGATCCCCGCTATTCCGCACATCTGTGGCTCTCTCCCGTTGGCTCGATTTCGAAAACGATCCGAGCCTCGAAGCTAACGAAAAAGCCTTCGCCCGTCGCGCCTTCGTTGTCGCCCGAATCAACGACCGTGCGGGCCCGTCGCCTCGAACACCTCACGAAGAAGCGCCATCCCGGAGGTGGCCTCGCGACGCGCGACCTTCCACACCGTGTCGCGGACGACGTTGTTGACCTTCGTGGGGACGCCGTGCTTCTCGCCGAGGGCGACCACCTCGCCGTTCAGGAAGTCGACCGCCGGGGCGCGGCCGCGCTCGATCGCCTGCAACATCGAGCTCCGCATGCGACGGAATCGGAAGCCGACCGCGAGCAAGAGCCCGTGCTTCGCGAGGAGCCCCGGCGAGCCGACCGCGTCCTTCTCGGCCTCGGTGAGCGCAACCCAATCGAGATCGATCGTGCCGGAGACCTTCTCCAGCGAGACGCGCTCCTTGCGCGCGACCTCCACCGTCTCGGTCATGATCTCGAGGGCGAGCCGGCGCACGAAACGATGCTGAAGGAGCACCCCGAGGCGGTCACCACCGAGCGTGCCGAGCGACGAAATCGCGCAGTTGATCGCGAGCTTACTAAAGCGCTTTCCCTTTAGGTTTCCTGTAGTTTCAACGGGACCAATCGCCTCGAGGGCGCGGGTGAGGGCGCCGTCCTCGGGGTCGAGGGGCGCGCCGTCGTAGCGGCCGATCGTGAAGCCACCTTGGGCCGTGCGATCGTAGAGACCCGGCTCCGGCATCGCGCCGCCCCAGCCCACGATCGCGCCGACGACGCGGTCTTTGCCCACGATCGATTCGACCCGCGGCTCACAGAGCCCGTTCTGGAGACACACCACCTTGCCGCGCTCACCCAGCACCGGAAGGACCTGACGCGCAGCTTCGTCGACCTGCGGAGGCTGCACCGCGAGGATGACGAAGTCGAAGGGGCCCTCCGGCACCGCGCGCGCAATCGGCCCGTGGACGACCTGCGCGTCTTCTTCGCCCTCGCCTTTGAGGCGATACCCTTTGGCCTCCACCGCGCTCGCGATCGCGTCGTTCGTGGTGACGCACACGACGTCGTGCCCCGTCTGGAGGAGGTGAGCCGTCACGATGCCGCCGAGGCCTCCGGCGCCCATCACGAGAATGCGAGGAGTGGACATGCTGCCGCGACTCTACCGCGAAGGCCACGCGAAGGCATGCGCTCGAGCTAGGAAATCCAGGCGGAACTGCGCTGCGGCTCCCTCGTTCGCCCAGCGAGTGACAGTCAGCGGTAGCCGCGGATCTTCGAGGGTGCGCGGACGACCGATGGCGCCGGGCGCTTGCCCTTCGTGTTCGGCGCCGACGCGGAAGCGGGAGCCGAAGGCGAAGGGGCCACGCTCGCGCTCGTGCTCGCAGAGGTCGCCGGAGGCGCGAAGCCCACCGCTTCCCCCGGGGCCGCGATCGCAGAGAGATCGGAGACCACAGGCGGCGCCGCGAGGCTCGTCGTGACGTTCACGCCGGCGGCGGCGTCGGGCTTGGCGCGGACGAGCACACGCCCACGGAGGCCGACCGCGATCGCGAGGGCCGAGGCCATCAAGAGGCTCGCGACCACGAACCCCGATCGACGACGACGGCGCGGCGCGAGGCTGACGAGGCTCGCGTCGGAGTAGCTATCGTCGGCGCCGTTCATCTCCGCGCGCACCTCCGCCGGCAAGATCACCGCGGTGGACGTGCTGACGAAGAGCGCGGGGATGACCTCCGGAGGTACGACCGGCGTGGGGTGCTGAGACACTGGTTTTTCCCGTAGCTCCTCCGCGATGAGCGCCTCGAGCACGGCGGGCGGAACCGGCGCCGTGATGGCGTCGCGGGTGGGCGCCGAAGGAAGGATCACGCGCGGCGCATGGATGCGGGCGGTCGACTTATCCGACATGGATTGTGCCGGCGCGAGGAGCCGCTTCGGGCTCGTGTCGCCCGACTTCATCTCTTCGCGAACCAGATACGCGAGCTCGCGGCGGGTGTTGCGCGAAGGACATGACGCGGTGAGGTACGTCTCGATCTCGGTGCCCATCTCGCGGGTAGAAGAGAAGCGCTCTTCCCGATTCTTGCGGAGTGCACGCTTTACGATCGACCACACCGGCGCGGGGAGCGAGCTCTCTTCCGGGAGCTCCGGCTCGCACGAGACGAGCTTCACGAGCGCGGCGATGTCGTGCTCGCCCGAGTAAGGAATTCGCCCGGTCGCCGTCTCCAGGAGCGTGACGCCGAGGGACCACACGTCGGCGCGGCGGTCGAGCGCTTGGCCCATCGCGTGCTCCGGCGCCATGTAACGAACCTTGCCGCGGAGCACCCCCTCGGTCGTGTCCTCGGAGAGGCGACCGCGTGCTTTGGCGATCCCGAAGTCGATCACCTTCACCCGGCCCGACTCGCTCACGAGCAAGTTGTGAGGCGACACGTCGCGATGCACCACGTGGAGCGGCTCGCCCTCGTCGGTTCGCGCTTCGTGCGCGGCGTGGAGGCCGTCGCACGCTTCCATGCACACGCGCAAAAGCAGGGGCAGCGGCATGCGCTCGGGCCGCTCGGCGAGCCTTCGTAAGGTCACGCCCTCGACCCACTCCATCGCGAGGAACGGCACGCCGTCGTCCTCCCCCGCGTCCACGATTTCGAGCAAATTCGGGTGCCGAACGCTGCCGGAGATGCGCGCCTCTTCCACGAACAAGCGCGCCAGCTTCTGGGTGGACCGCTTCGTGGTGAGCACGGTCTTCAAGGCCACACGACGGCCCTCGGGCCCGCCTTCGCGTGCCCGCCAAACGGACCCCATTCCCCCGCGCGCAACTTCGCGCTCGAGGAGGAATCGACCTACTGCCACGCCCGGCCGCAGCTCTCGCACTGCGGGAAGCATACACGTGCACGTTCGCCGGACAACCGGATGCAAAAAGGTCTGTGGGAGCCGACCGCATAGCCTAGGTCGAAGTACGAGGAGCGCTCTTTTGCGTCTCGATCGTGGGGAAAACCCGGCCACGCGCGATCGCGCGCGAATCACACCATTCGCTCCCGAAGCGCCTCCCTCACCCGCGCCACGATGCGATCGCAGCGCTCGCCGTCGAAGGAGTAAAGACCGGTCACGCCCTCTTCCACGATCGCCTCGAGCGACTCACGGAGCGCCCGCCGCGCGCGAAAAAGTCGCAGTCGTACCGTGAGCTCGCTCACACCCAAGATCTCGGCGGCCTCTGCTCCCGAGAGCTCCTCCACGTCGCGGAGCACGAGCGCCTGGCGCAGCCCGTCGGGGAGCGCGTCCACCGCGGATTCGAGGAGACGTCGAATCTCGGTCCGGTGGGCGAGGCCGTCTGGGAGCGACACGGGACGCCCGCTCGTGTCCGCCGTCTCCGCTTCGATCGCGTCGAGGGTGCGGGCGCGAGAGGCCGCACGGCGGTGCTGACCTAGCGCGTCGTTCACGGCGATCGCGCCGAGCCAGGTGCCGAACGAGCCTCGATCCGGATCCCACGACGCGAGCCGTTCGAAGGCCGAGAGCCAAGCGTTCTGGGCCGAGTCCTCCGCCGCGGCGTCGTTCGCCAGCACCGAGCGCGCGGCGCGAAAGACGCGACGATTGTACTTTCGCATCAACGCGGAGAACGCGACCAAGTGCCCACCACGCGCGAGCGCGACGAGCTCCGAATCGGGCATCTCGACGAGCTCGACCTCGGGCCGAAGAGGAGCAGGGTGACCTTCGAGAGCTTCCATGTCACCTCGGGATCGTGAGCGTCTTGGCGAGCTCGGGTCCGAGCGGATCTTCGAGCTCGATCCCGTTCGCCGAGAGATCGAACGCGAGGATGGCCCACGCTTCGTCTGCCTTCAGCGTACCAGGCGCGTCCCCCGGCATCGCCTCGACGACGAACGCGGCCACGTCGGCGACGGTCACGAACTTCGTCGTCCGCTTCGACCCTGCGCGCGGCTCGAGTGGCAGCGCGCCCTCCTTCAGCCCCACGAGCCGAGGCGCGCGCGCACCTTCGCCTGCGGCTCCATGGCAGCTCGCGCACTTCGCGCCGTAAGCCTCGCCGCCGGTCTTCACTTGGGCCTTGAAGGAGACCACGGGTGCGCTCGCCGACGTCGCCGGTGCGCCCTGCGCCGTCTCCGCCGCGCATCCGTTCAGCGACAGGAAGGACGACAGCGCCGGAACGAGCACGCCAAGGGAAAAGAGCAGGTTGGATAGTCGATTCATAGGAGCCTCCACGCGATTCGTTCGCGATTCGAGGCCTCTATGCGCGCCGACGGCGGGACGTTTCACACGAAAGCGAGCGCGCCGACAATATCCCGAAAGGCATAGACGCCAAAGCGGGTCCGTGGGGATCGCTTCATGGGCAGGACGAGGTGCTAAAACCCCTCTCATGCTCGAGATCGTCGAGGAAGCAGCGACAGCGGGCGAGCTGCTCGGCGGTCGATATCGCTTGGTGCGGCGCATCGGCGAAGGCGGCATGGGCGTCGTGTGGGAGGCGACCGAGGTCGGCACCGATCGTGTGGTCGCGGTGAAGATGCTCCACGCGCGGAGGGCCGAAGATCCGCTCGCGCAAGAGCGTTTCCTCCGCGAGGCGCGCGCCGTCATGGACATCACGCACCCGAACGTCATTCGCGTAGAGGCCGTTCTCGAGACCGACGCGGGCTCGCCGTTCCTCGTGATGGAGCTCTTGAAGGGCGAGTCGCTCCGCGCGCTCCTGTCGCGCCGCGGCTCGCTCGCCACGACCGAGATCGCGCGCCTCCTCGGCCCGGTGGTGGATGCGGTGATCGCTGCCCACGAGCGCGGCATCGTGCACCGCGACCTCAAGCCCGAGAACGTGTTCCTCACGCCCTCCGGCGACGTGAAGGTGCTCGACTTCGGCATCGCGAAGCGGTTCCGCGACGACGAGGGCGACGTGCGCTCTCGCTCACTGACGTCGACCGGCGCGATCGTGGGCACTCCGCACTACATGGCTCCGGAGCAGGTGTTCGACGACTCGATCGACGGACGCGCAGACATTTGGGCCCTCGGGGTGGTGCTCTACGAGTGTGCCTCTGGCGTGCGGCCCACCGATGGCGCGGGCTTCGGACAGGTGCTCAAACGCATCACGACCGATACGCTGGTTCCGCTCGCGGAGTCGCGCCCGGGAGTGCCCCGCCCGTACGCCGAGATGGTCGATCGTATGCTGTCGCGCGCGCGGGAGGAGCGGCCCACGTTGTCCGAGCTCCGCGCGATGCTCGACATCCAAAAGAAGGCCCCCGAAGCCCTCACGCTGAGCGAGCGCACACCGGACGTCGCGGTCGTCTCGACCGAGAGCACCGGCGACGGAGTGGCGCGCACCACCCACGCCGATCTCCGGCCCGCGTCACGGTCGCGGCCGCTCGCCCGCTACGCGACGGCACTCGGAGCGGTCTTGGTGCTCGCTGTCGGCGCCGGCGTGGTGATACCCAAGCTCCGCGCGAAGACGAGCAAACCCGCGAGCGCGCCCTTCGATATTTTGGGGGGCCACACCGTCGAACGAATAAACGAAGCGACGGAGCTCGGCGCGCGCGCGATAAAGGCTTTCGAACGCAGGGACGGAGCCGCTTGCGTCGCCGACCTCGACGCCCACGACAAGCTCGATACACGCGAAGACTTCGTGTCTACGAGCGCCGCTTCGCCTTATGCCACGACACGCGCGTACTGCCTCATGCTCGCCGGCAAGTGCGCCGAGGGGCGCGCGCTCTCGCAGCGTTGGGGCGACCGATTGACGACCGCAACCGGCACCAACGTGAACATGGGCCTCGACGGAATGGTCGCGACGTACTGCGAAGGCGACGATCTCGCGCCCCGCGACGCTTTGCTCGTCGCCGGGCGGCGCCTGGAAGAAGCGGCCGGTGGCCTCCGCACCGCGACCGGGCCCGAGTGCGTCGGGTGGTTCGACACCGTGAAAAAGCTCGTCCCGCTCGTGTCGCCGAATGGCGTGGACGACTTCATGGTCACGAACATTCCGCTCGGCATCGAGAACCGCGCCGCCGCATGTTTGGCTCGCGCCGGCGACTGCGCGATGGCGCGTCGCATCTACGTCGCGGAGAGCGCCCCCAAGCGTGCCCCCGAGACGCCGAAGGCCGCCTACGACGAGGGCGTCGAGATGTACCTCGCGGGCATTTTTTACCCCACTCCCTGCCGCGGGAAGTAGCTCTTGGCGTTCGTGGCGTCCTTCGGACCTTCCTCCCCACGGTCCATCGGGCCCTCCGTGCGAGCTTCGCTCTCCCGGTTGGCACGAACGGTTCGTGGCGTCGGTCGGTTCCCAGCCTACGCGCGGGCGTCGGGGCTTCCGAGGTCCGTGCTGGGATACGTGCTCGCGACGACGTGATTCACCATCGCGACGAGCGCCTCGAGGCCAGCCAGCTTCGAGACGAAGCCCGTCGCCAGAGAATCGGCGCAGCGACGCTCCAATTCTCCGTCCGGCAGACCGGAGACGAGCAAGATCGGCGCGGTGACCGAGTGTGTGCGGCGCAACGTGGAGACCACGCTGTCGCCGTATGCCTCTGGCATTTGCACGTCGACGAGGAACACGTCGGGGACCGGTCGCACGCTGCGCAAGGACTCGAACTCCGCGAGGGTGAGCGCGGTGTCCACGTCGTAGCCCTCGTTCTCGAGTGCCTCTTTGGTGATCTCGAGCGTCGTGGCGTTGTCGTCGAGGACCAAAATTCGCGGAATCATGTTCGACAAGCTACTAACACGTGCCCGCGCCGGCGAATAAAACGCGTTCCGGGCGCCATCGCGCGCTCGCCGTCCCGAGGATCGACAAGGTCCTCCGGGCCGACCTCGGCCGTCGCTCGCGGCCCGGAGCGTCGCGCCTCCGGAGCGTCGCGAGGTCCGGGCGAGCCCTCTTACGCGGGCTTTCTCGCGAAGACCACCTCGAAGAGACCGCCGCGATGCTCGACGTCGACGAAGCCGACCCGCGTCAAGGCTTCCTCGTACCATGTACGCTCGCGCAGTCGACTGACGCAGCTATCGATGCCGACCAGGAAATACGTCCAAAAGAACTGCACCGCGAGCCGCTCGGACGTGCGGAACTCTTCACAAATGAACAGCGTGCCGCCGGGCGGGAGCGAACGAAACGCCTTCTCGATCAGCGTGCGCGCCACGTCGGCGGGCCAGTCGTGGAGCACACGCACGAAGGAAACCACGTCGTAGCCGCCGGGAAGCTCTTCCGCGAGAAAGTCGCCACCGACGAAGCCGAGGCGGTCTGGGCCGAGCCCGAGTCGCTCCGCGCGCGCGCGAACCAATGGCTCGACGAGCGCTAGGTTGTATACGTCTGCCACGAGCGCCGGCCGCACGGCGAGGAGCGCCGCCGCCACCACCCCGTCGCCTCCGCCCACGTCGAGCCAGCGCGAACGCGACGCACGGAACAGGGTGTCCCCCGCCGAGGTGAGCGCCTCCACGATGGGAGGCGTGCCCTGCGCCATGCTCTCCTCGAACGCCGCGACTTGCTCGGGGGTGGTCGGCGGCCACGAGAAGCCACCCGGATGGTGCTGACCGCGCACGATCTCGGGGAGCTTGCCGAACGTTTCCATATACGGATAGGCGTCGCGATTCTTCTCGATCGAGCTCGGTCCGAGCACCGCGTCTACCGCCGGGCCGAGGGGCTCGGAGGTCTCGTAGATCGCCGACGCGATCGCGTCTTCCGGCTGACGACGCGCGACCAACCCGAGGCTCTCGAGGCCATCCATGAGCTTGAAGAGGCGCCCCGGCACGGCGCCCGTCAGCTCACAGAGCTCCCCGAGCGTGACCGGGCCGCGGTCGAGCCGCGCGACGATCCCGAGCCGGTTCGCGGCGTCGACGAGGTCGAGCGCTTTTTTTCCGTGAAAGAGCAAACTGAGCATTCCGCGCGCGTTCACTTGGACTCCTCGCGAGCGAAGGTGACGAGCGCGTCCATGAAGGCGTCTATCTCCTCGTCCGTCGAGTAGAAGTGGGGCGCGACGCGGAGGTAGCCGCGATAGCTGGAGACCATGTTCTGCGCGAGGAGGCGCTTGTGGACGTTCGCGTCCCCCGGAAACGAGAGGCTCGCGATAGCCCCTCGTCGCTCGGGCGACTCCGGGCTCGCGACGCCCAACTGGGCCTCTTTCGCGCGTGTGATGACGCGCTGAGTGAGGACCAGCGAGCGCTCTCGGATCGCCGCTATCCCGAGCCTCGTGACCATCCTGAGCCCTGGCAAAGACACGAACGCGCCCATGACGTTCGGAGTCCCCGCCAAGAACCGACGCGTACCCGTTGCATGACGAAGCCCGTCACCGAACGCGAGCGGATCTTCCGTTCCCATCCACCCCGTCGCCGCGGGCGAGAGGCTGGGGAGCAGAGCCGGTTTGACGTAGAGGAAAGCCGCTCCCATCCCACAGAGGAACTTGTGGGAGCCCCCGAGGAGGAAGTCGACGTCGAGCGCCGTCACGTCGATCGGCACCGCGCCGACCGTCGCGAAGGCATCGACCGCCACCAGCGCGCCGACCGAACGCGCGCGCGCGACGACCGCCGCGAGATCGACGAGCGCGCCCGTGCCCGGAGTTGCGTGTGGAATACACACGAGGCGCGTCCGCTCGTCGATCGCGGCGAGGAGCGCTTCGAGGTCGATCGTGACGCCGTCACGCGACGGCACGACCACCGCCTCGGCGCCGTAACGCGAGAATCCGCCGAACAAGAACGGAGCGGTGGGAAAATCGAGCGTCGTCGTGACGAGGCGCGGTCGCTCCTCGAACGAAAAACAAGAGACGACGCGACTGAGCAGCGTCGCGACGTTCGCGTCGGTGACCACGGAGCCACGCGGACCGTTCACGAGCGCGGCGAGGGCATCGCCGTGCTCGGCCAACGCGGGAAAGAACCGCTCCTTCCATACCTCGTCCCTCCACGCCGCCCAGGTGCTCCCGAACGAATCGAGGCCTTCGCGCGCCGCGATCGGGAGCGCGCCGGTGGAGTTGGAGTTCAAATAAATGCCGGTCGCGAGCACGGGAAACTCGCGCCGCAGCGCGCGCATCTCTTCGACGCTCATTCGGTCAACCTGCGCGACTCGACGACGGCCCCGGCATCCCCTCGGGTTCCGAGTCCTCGGCGACGGCGGGATGAGTGCCGCTCACCGATTGGGTCACGCCGACGCTCATCGTCCCCGACGCGTGTGTCGGCGGGCCGCCCGCGTTCGTCGTGCGCGCTTCCCCGGGCTGGAAACCGCCCGCTCGGTTCCACGTCTCCGTCATCTCGACTCGGATGTCCCACAGCTCCGGGAAGAGAGGCCGCGTCATGCGCGAGGCGAGCAGCACCGTCGGGAATCCGTCGAGCGCTTTGACCGACTTCGCGACCCCGATCGTTCGCCGCACCAGCATGTAGTGAGTGACCAGCCACGACTGGACCGCCTCGTCGAGGTCGAGCAAGGCCTCCGCGAGACGGTGGCTCTCCGCGTGAGACTGCGGATCTTGATAGATATCGATCGGCCGAATGCCGAGACGCGCGCACCAACGCCCGAACGCAGCCCGGAGGCCCTCGCTCGCGACGTTGAAGCGGTTATAGCCAGGCGATTCGAGCCCGCTCCCGTTCCCGAGCTGGCGACGAACCACCTGAAACACGTCCGGTGGCATCGTCTGCAAGATTCGGATTTGGTCGCCGAGCCCACGCGCGATGACGAGCATGCGATGCAACGTCGCGACGATCGCAGGAAACTTTGCGCCGTCCATCGCGCGAACGAGGTTCACCGCCTCGAACGTGAGCTGCTTCATCCAGAGCTCTTGCGTCTGGTGAACCACCTGAAACAAGAGCTCGTCGGGGGCGCTCAGCGCCGCGAACGGTGTCTGGAGCGCGAGCAGCTCGTTGGTATTTAGGTAAACTTCGTAGTCGAGAACACCTTCTCCTACGTTCTTACGCAACGTCGAGTTGAAGACGGTTCCTTCGATCGTTCGCTGGAGAGCGTCGGCCGACGTCCCCGAGTCTTTGGCAGTCATCGCGTAGTCCCCTCGGTCCCGCTTGTGTATCGAGCGCCGCGCTTGAGCGGCGGCACGGGCTCACGCGCCAGTGCTGGTGCGCTTCGCGGCGAGGTCGCGGAGCCTCGTGGCCATCTCCGGTACCGGCAAGCTCTTGGAGAGCCAGCCGTCCGTTTCACACTCGAGCGCCACCCTCCGCAGCTTTCCTTCGTCGGCCGCGGAGAGGAGCAAGACGAGCGTGCGCGGTGAGGCAAACGCTCGGACGATTTTCACGGAAGCACGAGGGTCCGCGCCGAGCACGCTCGCGTCGAGCAAGACGACGTCGTGCACGCCGTTCGCCAGCGCGCTCGCCACGGTCTCGAGCGACGGAATGCCATCGAGCTCCACTCCCTCGTACGTGAGCGCGCGCCCGAGCAGCTCTACCTGCATCGGATCGTCGTCCACGAGGAGGACACGAAGCGCGACGGTCACGATCTTCCCTGTGGAAGGAGGCGACGAATGACAGACATGAGGTGGTCTCGCTCGACGGGTTTCGTGACGTATTCCACGCAGCCTGCGTCGCGCGCTTTCTGCCGCTCTTCCTGGCCGGCATGCGCCGTCACGGCGACGATGGGGACGTGCGCGACCGAGGGGCTCGCCTTGATTCGTCGCGTCGCTTCCCACCCGTCGATCCTCGGCAGCGAGAGATCCATCAGGATGAGATCGGGGACTTCGCGCGTCGCGCGCTCGACTCCGGCCTCGCCGTCCTCCGCTTCCATCAGCTCGAAGTCGGCAGAGAGGTAGCGCCGCACGATGTCGCGGTTCTGCGGGTTGTCCTCGACGTAGAGAATGCGCGGGAGAAGCTTCTCGATCGAGCGCTTCGACGCGACGAGCTTGGTCGCTTGGCGCACGAGCTCGTCGAGCGCGACGCCACCCTTCGCGAGCACGTGCGAGACGCCGTCTTCGAGGGTGCGCTGCTCGTCACGCGACAGGCTCTTCCCCGTGAGCACGAGGATGGGGACGTCGTTGCCCTCTGCACGCAACGTTCGCAGCACTTCGAAGCCGTCGATGCCCGGCATCAAGAGGTCGAGGACGACCATCGCGGGAGAGACGACCCGCGCGCGAAGGAGCGCCTCTTCACCGTTCGCGGCTTCTACAGTGGTGAAGCCTACTCGGCGCAAGCTGCGCGAGACCAGCTCGCGCATCGCAGGATCGTCGTCGACGACGAGCACGTCGCCCGCTTCGGGCCGAATCGACTTTTTGACGACCGCGACGAGCATGTCGGGCTCGACCGGCTTGACGAGGTAGTCGCAAGCTCCGAACGAGAACCCGCGCGCGCGCTGCTCTTCGACCGAGAGGATGACGACGGGAATGTTGGCAGTCGCAGGATCGCCCTTGAGGCGCGCGAGCACCCCCCAGCCATCGAGCTTCGGCATGTGAAGATCGAGCAAGATCATCGACGGACGGTGCTGCTTGGCGAGCGCGAGGCCCTCCATGCCGTCCGACGCCGAAATCACGTCGAACGAGCCGTCGAGGAGGTGACCACGAAGGAGCTGATGCACCATCGGGTCGTCGTCGACGATGAGCACGGTGACGCCGCTCGCGGGCGGGGTCGAGTCCTCGCGCTGGACGACCAAGTGCTGGCGCTCCTGCGTGCCGTGCCCGAGGGCGTTCGGCAGCTTCACGAAGAACGTGGTGCCGCGGCCGAACGTGCTCGTCACGCTCACCACGCCGCCGAGCACCTGCGTGACCTCGCGGACGATCGCGAGCCCGAGGCCGGTCCCACCGACACGACGGCTCGGACTGCCGTCGACCTGGCGGAACTTGTCGAAGATATGGGGGAGTTGGTCGGCCGGAATACCCGAGCCGGTGTCCTCGACCTTGATGAGCAATGTCTTCGCGTCGGCCGAAGCGGTCACGACGATCTCGCCCGAATCGGTGAACTTCGCGGCGTTGGAGCACAAGTTCAGCAAGACTTGCTTGAGCTTGAGGGAGTCGGTGAACGCAGAGCGGGCCTCTGCTTCGACCACGGTCTTGAGCTCGACGTCCTTGCCGCGGAGAAACTCGCGGACAGTGGCCGTGCACTCCGTGAGCATTTGCTCCACGTCGACCGTCTCGTGGACGATCTCGACGCGCCCGGCCTCGATCTTGGACAAATCGAGGATGTCGTTGATGAGGGCGAGGAGCGTCTTCGCGTTCGCCTTGATGACGTTGAGGTCTCGCCGGCCGTGAGGCGTGAGGCGCTGCCCCTCCTCCCGCAGCACGAGGTCGCAGTAACCGAGGATGCCGTTGAGAGGAGTGCGGATCTCGTGCGAGAAGTTCGCGAGGAACTCGCTCTTCAACCGAGCCGACGCCTCCATCTCGTGGGCGCGTTGCTCTTCGACCTTACGCGAGCGCGCGAGCTCGATCGCGAGACGATCGAGGTCCTCGTTTTGTTGGCGCGTCACTTCCATGAGGAGCGCGCGCTGCTGGAACGTCGCGAGCGCACGGGCGGCGACGACGGCCCTCGCTTCGAGCTCTTTACGTAGCGCCGCGTTCTCGTCGCTGAGCCGCTTGATCTCGGCCTGGAGAGTGTCGCTCACGAGGAGGCCCCGAATACGAGCGAGGTGAGCGTGGTGTTGATGTGGAACCCGCAGTACGTCTCGAAATAGACATTGAAGCCCACGCACTCCGGCGCGCTGCCGAACGCCTTGGAGAGGTTCTCTGCTTCGCCCATCGCGGTGGCCTGCCACATGCGACCGGAGCAATGAAAGAGGAAGGCAGCTGTGGGCGACTGCACGCGCGCCGGAATGTCGACGTCGAAGAACTTCCGAGTATCGCCGACCGGATCCCCGATGCGCACGAGCTCGAGCTCTACGCCCTCTTCGAGCATGTTGGCGAAGAGGATCGAGCCGTCGGGGAGCGGCTTCCACGGTGCACGAATGAAGTACTCGCGCCCAACCTTGAGCGCGGTCGGCATGATCCCGAAGCCCTTCGGCTTCCCGAACTCGAGGTCGTCGATGGTCACCCCGAGCAGCTCGGCATAGCGTTGCGCCGCGGGTTTGCCGTCGATCTCGATCGCGCGGTTCGTCGTTACGTCCACCTTGGTGAGGCGCAAAATTCGGCCCGTCGGGTGATACCAGTGATTGCGCATCGCCGCCCAGGGAGCGTCGGTTTTGAAGAGCACGGTCGCCACGGAATCGGTCGTCACTTCGTCGTCGACGTGGATCACCGAAGACTGCTTCGCGGGATCGGACTCGGAGTCTGCCGCCCCACCACCGACCGCCACGAGGGCCTGGTTGCGGGACATGATGCCCATCAGAAACTCTTCTTTTTTGTAGCGAAACCCGTCATCGATCACGAGCGCGACGTAGCGCTTGGTGCCGAGCGCGTCGTCGCGCACGTCGAGCTGGCGCGCAGCGTCGCCGATCGCGCTGTCGCCCGCCGCCACCGCAGCCGTCGTCAAGTTGCGACCGAGGCCAATGCCCACCTCGAAGTCACCGCTCACGGCCCCGAGCAGCACCGAGTTCTGGTGGATTCCGTCACGATCGATCTCGCCAGCGGAGCTCGCACCGATGAGGCGCGCTTTCGGAAACCGGGAGCGCACGGCCTTGTTGAGGGCGACGTGGTCGAAGGACCGCGGGGCGTACACGGTCACGAGCTTGGGCTCGGCGCCTTCGAGCTTCGACACGAGCTTGTCAATCGCGCGAACCGGATCCTGCTCGTCGGTCCTCGCCGACTTGAGAGTCACGCTGGGCATGGAATAGTCCTGGTCTTTCCTTTGGGGAGGCGCTCGGCCTCGTTCTCACGGCAACCCTCTTCGACGAAGGAAAGCCAATCGGCAAAGAGGGCATCGCGTGATGCCGCTCTTTGCCTACTCGAAAGTTGGCTGCCGGTCTATTTTCTAGTTGAGTCCACTCTTCGGGTGGGTCGTGTGACACGCAGAAGTGCATTGGTCGAACGACTCGCGACCGCCGCCGACGTACATGCTCTCGATCGGACCGAATTGAGCAACGTGGGATTGCGGATAGCTCTTGTGGCAGGAGAGGCAGGCGGCTTTGCTGGTCCGCTGGATTCCCGCTTGGTCGAGGTGGCAGGCGCTGCACTTGTCCAGACGCTCGTCGAAGCGGTTCGAGCGCGAGTGGATGAAGTGGGTACGGACGGCGATCGGGCCCTCGAGCTCGAAGCCGAGCGGGACGTGGCACGATGCGCAGGCCGCGCGGTTGTCGTTTCCGTGAAGCACCTTCGAGAGCTCGCCGCCGCCGGAGTGGCAGCTCGTGCAGGGGCCCGTGTTGAGCTTCGCGACGGTCTTCGTGGTGGTGCCGACCTGGATTTGCACGGTTCGGCTAAACGGAACATCTTCACCGAGATAGGTACGGCGACCCTTCACGGTCACGAGGTACGTGCCGGGGCGCGCGTCCGCGGGGAGGCTGTAGACCCAGTTGTCCGGCGGCGTGCGGGCCCAACCGGCGCGGAGAGGATCGAACGCACCGCCGAAGAGGTCGCTCGAAGTAGGGAAGAGGCGGAACTGCGCGAACACGTTGTCACGTGCGAAGGTGCCCACGGTCTGGACGTCCTCCGGTCCGAGGAATTGAGAGAGCTCCGCGATCGAGCGGATCGGCTTTACGTCCTGCGCCGGTCCGATGATTTGGCTCATCAGCATGCGCTCGCGGTGCTTACGACGGTAGTACGTGGTCGTCGGGTCGAAGAACGCGCGGTAATACTGGATTCCAGGCTCGTTCGCGCCGAATACGACCTCGTTGTACGTAGGCAAGCTCCCCTCCGGGTGGAGCCGAGCTCCCTGGCCGTCGCGGAGGGTGATGCGATATCGGATGTCGGTGCCCGGAGCATACGTGCCGTCCGCCCGAGGGGGAGTCAGCGCGTCGAGGTCGATCGAGAAACCGTACGCGTAGGTCGGGTTCTGAATCTGAGTGACCGGGATGGTGTAGGAGGCGTTGCTCTTTTGCGACCAGGTCACGCGGAGGCGCGTGGTGTTGGGGTGGATGGTGAAGGTCTTCTCGGGGCTCCGCGTGTAGCGAAGCTCGACGAGAGCCTCTTCTTGGAACTTGGTGGCGCCGACGCAGTTCGTCGCGGACACGCAGTCGTTCGTCCACTGGATGGCGCGGTAACGACGCGCGAAGAAGTCGTCCGACTCGCGGCGCTTGTCGTCGCTTCCGGCGTTCAGGACGATCGGCGAGCCCAAGGTCGCTCCCGCGGCGTTCTCCTGTCGCACTACGAACGAGTTCGACTGGTTCATCCACTTCGCGTTGCGGAAAAAGCGGCGTCGCGTGAAGGTACCGTCTGCGTTCGAGAGGAGTACGAACTCTTGGTCTGCGAGGCTGACCCCGCGCCAGTCGAGGGTGCTGAAATCGCCCGTGTGATCGAGCGCTGCGACCCCTTCGTCGACCGCGGCGTCGACGACGGCGCGCAGGTCGATCTGGTTGATGTGGAACTTCTGCCCTTTCTTGACCTTCAGTGGGGCGCCGACTCCATTTTCGATCTCTAGCGCGAGCCCCACGCTCGCCTGGTGATCATCATCGTCGCAGCGCGTTGCCTGAGAGACTTCTCCCAGACTCGCCAAATCTGCACCATCGTCGCTGGCACAACCCGCGAACGAGACCAAAAGGGCTGCCCCAATGGCCATGAAAATCGGCTTGCGGATACTCGAAGGTCTTGGGTCTTCCATACTGCACCTCCTAACTGCACATGGACATGATTCAGGTCGCTCGCTCTTCGTCGTTCTCCCTTCGATGCTTATTCAAGTTGACGTTCTATTACTGGAACGAGCTCTCGAAGCGCCCCAGCGCCATCTCGAGCTCGGACAAGGCTGCGACGAGGCCGTCGCGGCGGGCAGCGCTCACGTCGGCGTGAAGTTGCGTCGCCGCCTCTTCCGCTGCTCGCGCGATCACGACGAGGTCGCCGAGGCCGAGGAGCCCCGCTTCACCGGCCAACGAATGCATGTGCCGTGCGAGGTGGAGGGCGCCGTCGCCCTCGACGTTCTTGGCGGTGCGAAAGCCCTCCGCGATGCGTTCTTTGGCCGACTTCGCGAACCTCGGAAAAAACTTTCGTTGCAGATCGGCGAGCACTACTTGGGTCCTCCGACCGCTTCGTGGACGCGGGCGACGAGCTTGTCGAGGCCAGCGCGTTTCGAGATGAACCCCGTCGCTTCGGCGGCGGCAGCGCGCATCGCGAGCTCCTCCTCGCCGAGGCTGGAGAGAAGGAAGATGGGCACTCGCACCGAGTACGCACCGCGCAGGAGCGCCGTCAGGTCGTCGCCGAAGGCTTCGGGCATCTGGACGTCGACGAGGATGAGGTCGGGCGGTGCAGACCTGCGGAGCGCCTCGAACTCGTCGAGGGTCGTCGCGACGGAGACGTCGTACCCCTCGTCCACGAGGGCGTAGCGCGCCAGCTCGAGCACGAGCGGACTGTCGTCGATGATGAGGATCTTACGCGACACCGACGTCCTCCCTTGCCATGAGAAACTCGAGGGTCTGGAAGAGGTCGCGCAGCACGAGGGGCTTCGCGAGGAAGATGTCCGCGCCGGCCGCGAGGGTGGCCTCTCGGACGTCGCTCCCGCCCACGCTGATCGCGACGACCGAGGCCTCCGCGTGGCGAGGGTCCTTCCGCAGCTTCGCGATGAACGTCGCGCCGTCTTGCATCGGCAGGTAGTAGTCGACGATCACGAGGTCGTAGCGGCGCTCGGCGAGCTTCTCCATCGCCGCCACGCCGTCGTCCGCTTGATCGAGATGGAGCACACCGCTCCGCTCTCGGAAATATTTGTAAACTGCATACGAGAACATGTCGCGGATGAGGCGATTGTCCTCGACGAGGAGGACGGAGAGCTCGGCGCACTCGGCGAACGAGCGTGGCCCGGTGAGGCGCTTCACGAAGCGGCGCACGTCGACCCGCCCCGCTTCGTCGGCGTCGAATCGCACGCAGAACCCCGAGGGGGCCCCCGGGCCGCTCGAGAGGCGCACCTCGGAGACGACCCCCCGAACCCGGATCGGATCGACCGCCCGCGAGAGCGAGAGGCGAAGCGCGACCTCGGAGCCGACCGGAGGCAGCACGTCGGTCACCAAGAACACGGAGGACTCGCCGAGCTCGGTCGCGTACGACGTCACGATCCGGTCCGAGAGCTCGGCCTCCGCGCGGAGGAGCGGGCTCGGCTTTTTCGAGATGGCGGTCATGCGTGGCGCGCCCTTCCAATCGCCATGTTCGGGGGCGACAACTTCATCGTCATTTCCACGACCTCCCGCACGAAGCTGTCGAGGCCTCGGCTCTTCGAGACGAACCCGTCTGCCCCTGCCGCCATCGCGAGCAAGCGGAGCTCGGCATCGGGCAAGGTGGAGCAAAGAAGAATACGGAGCTCTTGCGAGCCGACCGCGTGCTTGAGGCGTGCGCAGAGCGCGTCCCCCGCGAGATCGGCGCGCCTCACGTTCGCGACGACCATGTTGGGGCACCAGTTGGCGACGATCGAGTCGACCTCGCCGAGGGCGACCGCGATGCGCACGTCGGCGCCCTCTGCGACGAGGCGCTCCTGCATGAGCTCGAGGGTCATCTCGCTCTCATCGATGAGGAGGAGACGAACGCGCTCCCACTCGCCCTGACGCGAGCCCACGCCCGCCTTCGGGGACGCACCACTCTCCGGACCGGCGAACGACGGTTGCTCGCGATCGGAGCGCGGCAAGCCGACATCGGCTGGGCGCGGAGAGCTGCCGATGGTGAACGGGTTCGTGGGCCGCTCCGACTCTTCCCCTCCGCTGGAGCGAGGATCGGGGAGGAGGCCCGCGAGCAAGTCGAGCAGACCGTCGCGCATCGGCGAGCGGCGCGCGGAAGACGAAGCGGGCGACGAGAGCGGGCCCATCGGTGGCTCCGTCCGCGGGGTCTCGGTGCGATCGCCGTAGAGGACGATCGGGCATCGGTCGGCGACCGCGTCGGCCACCATGGCGTGGCGTTCGCTCATTTGGCGAGCAGCGCCCGGCGCGGAGATGTCGAAGAGCACGACGGTAGGCGCCGGGTCGTCGAGGAGCCGGGCGATCCTCGCGACGTCACGCTCGAGCACGACGTCGTAGCCCGCGCCGAGCAGGACCGCGCCGGTCTTTGCGGCTCGTGAAGGATCGTCGTCGATCAGGACGATGCGGCTGCCACCCGAAGACTCACCCACGTTCCCCTCGATTCTCGATGATTCGCCTATCCCCATTTACATGCCGGCAGTGAACGTCTGAACGTAGATGGCTGCCAAAACGGTGTCCACAAGTCCTCGGATGGTTTGGAGTTTTTTGGTGACGAAAGGGCTTACGGTGTCGCACACGAGTGCCTACGAGCGCTTTCGCTGCGCCATAATTTCTCGCCGAGCCGCGCGACGCGAGAAAGAAGTGTGCCAAGCATTTTCCTCGAAAAAACCGCGATTTCACGGAGCGAGTCGCGCCACTTTTGGCGCGACCTACCCGATCCCTGCGCCAAAAGTGGCTCGACTCATCGGGTGCCTGCGCGCGTCTTTCGGGGGGCCTAAGCCCCCTCTCGGCGTCATGCGTCAGCGCCTCGAATGCCTGGACGAACGACTAGGTCCGCCAACCAGCGACGGATAGTCCCGCTCCGGATCGCACGTCCGGAGCGGTCTCGTGTGCTCCCGTCGAGGCCCGCCGGCGACCGTGCTCGGCGGCGGACGTTGCGCCGAAACAAGGCAAAAACCGCTCGAATCCACGATCCTTCGCGCGCGTGGGGCGTGGCATTTCGCGACACCACTCCCCACGCTCCGTGGGTGATCGACGTGAGCCTTCGCGCCGGCGTTGGCGCGCCAAGCTCGATGGAAATGCCTATGGAATTCCCGGGATCGCGAGGGTGAGCACGCGCGCTACCTGAGTGCTCTGCGCGTTGTCGTCCGAGGTCACGAACACGACGCGCCTGCCGTCGACGAGCTTGGGCCCGAGCGCGAGCGCCTCGTAGTTGTCGAGGATCGGGTTCGGCTGGCGCGACGGATGGGCGCAACCGCCGCAGTCGAGCGAGCCGAGGTCGACGACGAGGCTCTTTTCGAGCAGCCGAGCGCTCGCTGGGAGCACGTCCGTGCTCGCGGGCAGCGCGTCGGTGCTCGCGGCGAGCGAAACGCGGTAGATCCGCACGGTGTTGCCGTAGTCGCTCTGGAAGCCCCGCTCGAGGACGAGCAGCTCGGTGTCCGAGATCGCGAGCATCTCCGAGACGCCCATGTCGCCGCCCGTCCCTGCGCCGAGCGGATCTGTGAGGTACGGGAAGATCACGTCGTCGCCGGTAGCGAGATCGCGACGATCGATCCGAACGCGCGTCCCGCGATCTTTGCTCGGGCCGGCCCCGTCGACGGTGAGCGCTTGTTCGTTCGCGAAGAAGAGGTGCTTGCCGCTCGGTGAGGCCGTGAGCGACTCGATGCCCTTATTTCCAGGGCGAACCCCCGCGTACGGAGCGGGGAGCACGAGCGGCTCGACCACCTTGCCCGCCGCGTCGAGGCGCTCGATCGTGGGGCCGCTCTCGTTCGTCACCGCGTAGAACGACGCGCCGACCTTCGCGAGCCCTTCGCCGTCGTACGGCCCCGCCGCGCGACCCTCGATCGCGATCGGCTCACCTACCGTCCACGTGCGGTAGTCCGCGCTCGGCGTGAGCCGCACGAGCACCGGCTCGCGATCGAGGAGCGCGACGAGCGCGCGGCCCGCCTCGTCGTACACGGTCGCCGAGATCGCTCGCGTCGCGCGGGATCTCGGCAAATCGAAGACCGAGAGCAGGGTGACCCCGCTCGGCCTCCCGCCATCGTCCGCCGTGCTTGCATCTGCGGAGACGGAGCCATCCGCGCCGGTGCCGACGACCGCGGGAGGGCTCGACCCGCCGCACGCGACCGCCGCGATGACGAGCGCGGCCGAAATCGAGCCCGAACGAAGCAACATGCGCACGAAGGACCTCGTCGATCAGTACGCGGTGGTGAAGGCGAACCGCTTGGAGCTGCGCGGCCAGCTCATCGCGCGGACCGCCTTGTCGACACAAGAGGCGACCTCCGGGCTCTGCGGCTTGGTGAAGACGGTGACACCGGCAGCTTTTCCATCGACGACGGCGACCTTGACGACGAGCTTCATGTCGTCCGGCGCGCCGCACTCCGAGATCACCTCGCCGCTCGCCATCGGCGAAGAGAGGTCCCGATCGCTGAGCTCGGGCGAGTTTTTTGTCGCGTTCAAGTCTTCCGGGACCCCCATCGCCTCGTCGTACGAAGGGCCTCCCGCGGTGTAGGCGGAAGGCGCGATCGGCTCCGTGACCGGGTGCGACGGGTGCGCGTGCGGATGCGGCTTGGGAACCGCCGGGACGTTCGGAGGGGGCGTCGCATCACCGCAGGCCACGATCGCGGCGGCGAGCGAAGCGGCGAGGAGCGTCGAGACGAGCGTTCGCATCGTGGAGAGCCTAATTCAGCGGCGGCGAGATCGCTTCGAATCTTGCGTCCGACCGTGGCGGCGGCTCGGGGCCCGTCGGACGGCGGGTCGAAGCTCGCCGACGCGACGCCGACCCGCACCACGCGTTTTGTGAAATGGCGCGCGCGCGTACCCGCCAAGTCGAAGGTAGACCGCGCGTGATGCGAGACGATGGCCAACCTGCCTCGTCCTCGTCGTGTCCGCGCCGAAGGAGGATCCGATGCGACTCGTGCGGCCCCGCGCCACGATCATGCCCCTACTCGCGCTCGCGCTGATCGGCAGCGCCGCGTGCCTCGACCGGCCCATTTCCGTCGCCGAGCCGAGCACGAAGGCGAGCATCGTCATCACTTCGCGTCAGACGAAAGTCGACAGCATCGACCTGCTCTTCATGATCGACAACTCCGCGTCGATGGCAGACAAGCAGCGGATCCTCGCCGAGGCGGTCCCGGATCTCGTCGCGAGCCTCGTGCTGCCGCCGTGCGTGGACGCGACCGGTCAGCCGACCGGCGAGCGCGCCGATCCGAGCGCCGAACAAGGCAAGGAGTGCAAGGCCGGTAAGCCCGAATTCGCGCCCGTAGTCGACATTCACATCGGCATCGTCTCGTCGTCGATGGGGAGCTACGGAGGCACTCAGTGCAAAAACCCCGCGTTGCCCGACGAGCGTGACGGCGGTCGCCTCGTCGCGCGGAGCCTCGGCGGCCAGCCGATCGCGGGGATCGGGGCGTCGAAGTTCCTCGCGTGGCTGCCCGATGTCGCGAAGAACAAGGAGAAGCCGCGGCTGCCCGGCGCTCCTCCAATCACCGATCTCGAGGTCCTCAAGCGAAGCGCCGTCGCGCTCGTCGAAGGTGTCGGCGACCAGGGCTGTGGCCTCGAGGCGCAGCTCGACAGCGTTTACCACTTTCTCAACGAGCCGAATCCACACTTGGAAATGAAGCTCGACGAGCGAAACCGCGCGCAGCTCGTCGACCTCGACACCACCCTACTCGCGCAGCGTGCCGAGTTCCTCCGCCCCGATTCGCTCGTCGCGGTGGTGATGCTGACGGACGAGGACGACTCTCACGTCAATCCGCTCGCCGCGGGCGGGCTCGGTTACCTCTGGGAACGCGAAATCGGACTCGATGGCGACCCCGCCGCGGGGAGGACCACCTACCGCGCGACCTCGATCTGCGCGACGCAGCCCTCGTCGCCCGAGTGCAAATCATGTTGGTTCCCGGACGCGAAGAACGATCCGGCGTGCAAGGAAAACGGCGGATTTTACTCTTCGGCGGAGGACCATATCAACGTGCGCTTCCACAAGATGAAGGCGCGCTACGGCATCGACGTCCAGCACCCCGTCTCGCGCTACGTCGACGGCTTCTCGAAAGCCAAGATCGCAAAACGGGACGGGACGGGAGTTTGCCAGAACCCGCTCTTCGCCGCCAAGCTCCCCACCACCGCCACCGGCCCCGACGATGCCGCCCTCTGCAACCTCCCGCCCGGCAAGCGAACCGCAGACTCCGTGTTCTTCGCCGTGCTCGGCGGCGTGCCGGGCGAGCTGCTCCACTTCGACCCGAACGACCCCGCGAAGAGCGCGCTGACCGACGCCGACTGGGACAAAATCGTAGGGAAAGACGAAGACCACTACGCTCGCAACGAAGGCATCGATCCGCGCATGGTCCAGTCGACCAAACCGCGAAACGGACGGCCGCCCGCCGTCACGCAGGCCGGCGACAACTTTGCCAGTGGAGAGCTGCGCGAATGGAACACCGGCGACAGGGACCTCCAGTATGCCTGCACGTTCCCTCTCCGGCCGGAGCAAGACTGCTCCGTGCCTGGAAAGTGCGATTGCAACAATACGAAAATCTCCACCCCGGCGCCGCTTCCTCCGCTCTGCAGTGCCGACCAAAAGAAGCAGACCCACGCCAAAGCGTACCCTACCCCACGACAGCTCCGCGTCGCTCGACTGATGGGAAAGCAGGGCATCGCCGCGTCGCTCTGCCCGCTGTCGCTCGAACCCACCGTGAACGGCGCAACGAATCCTTATTACGGATACCGTCCCGCGGTCGCCACCATCGTCGATCGACTAAAAGGAGCGATCCTTCAAGAGTGCCTCCCACAGGCGCTCCCCCGTGACTCGGAAGGCAAGGTCGCGTGCGTCGCCGTGCACGGCCTCCCCGGCAAAGGCAAAGACTGCGCGACGGAGGGCCTCGCGACGCTTGCGCCGGAGGTCGCGGATTCGCTGCTCGCACGCAAGCGAGCCGTCGGCGACACTTCCTACGACGAACGCACCCTCTGCGCGGCCAACCAAATCGGAATTCGCGCGGGGGAGACGTGCAAAGAGTCGGAGGCGCGCGGCTTCTGCTACGTCGAGAACGCTGGCGACCAACGGCCTCTCGCGAAATGCTCGCAAGCGCTCGTGTTCTCGCGCGCGGGCGAGCCCGCGAAGGACGTGACGACCGACCTCTTGTGCATCCGCCAGGACAAGGCGACCGAAGAAGCGAATCGCTGAGTCCATGGCGGGGCGAGCAGGGCGCGCCGCAGCATGCGGCGGCTGTCGACGAGCCAATGATCGCGCGCGGCGCGGGGCCGTAGCGGAACCGACGGGCGCGCATTACTCTCGGGGCGATGGCGCTCGTTGGACTCTCGGG
Organism: Myxococcales bacterium; assembly: GCA_013297655.1. GTDB lineage: Bacteria > Myxococcota_A > Polyangia > Polyangiales > Polyangiaceae > JAAFHV01. Next base: position 45,871 of record JAAFHV010000015.1, read on the forward strand.
AAGGCCGTTCGTCGACCTCGAACCTTACGTCGACCTCGAGGCGCTCGAAGGTCTCGATCTCGAGATTTGTTTGGGGCTCGCGCGGGTGCAGACGTTCGTCACCGGCGGGAGCCACAAGAGCATGGGCATCGTGCCGCCTCACCTCGAGGACGACCCCTATGCCGATTATGGCGAGGTCATCGAGGGCATGTCGCGCGACGAACGGATCCTCTTCTATTCGCTCTCCGATACGCCCCACCTGCTCGATCCGGACGCGGAAGAGGGGTACTCGTTCGGCGAAGAGCGCGACGTGCCCCTCAGCCGTAAACAAGTGCGCTTTCTCGAGTATCGGTACGGCGTCTACTTCCCCTGGTCGACGTATCTGGAGCTCATGCCCGGCGGTCTGTGGGACCAACAATCGTTCCCCGACGGCAAAGCGTTCACGAAGGACGCTCTCGTGTACTTTCCACGTACCGTCGCGTTCGTGCGGGAGCTGCCCTTCGCCTCGATCGGGAGCGTGAAGATCCTCGGCCTCTCGGCGCGCCAACACGGCACGATCCACCGCGACCGAGAGCCTTCCGGAGAGGCACGCGGGAGCGAGGGCGACACCTTCATGATGCTCTCGCCGACGGGGAAGAAGCGGCTCTTCCTCTGGGACGACACGGACAAGAAGGACCTCGTCGTCGACAAACGCGCCTACTGGTTCAACGACGCCGACTACCACGGCGTGCACGACGACCCGTTCTTCCGCTACTCGATCCGCGTCGACGGCGCGTTCGCCCCCGAGCTTCGCGAAGAGCTGGGCCTCGGAGCGTGAGCTCGCCCTCGGTGTAGCGCGAGGCCCGTCGACGCCTCGCAGGCGCGCGACGAGACGCTCCCACGACGCAACGAATTCGGGAGCGGTTTCGTAGAGTTCGCAGCGCCCTCGAGCGCGCGCAGACGCTTGGAAAAGCGTGGTACCCTCGTCGCTTATGGAGGAGTCCGCGATCTATCGCTTGGGCATCTGCGCCTCACTCGCGGTGCTCTTGCTCGTCGTGCTGGAGGTGAGCCTCCGGTTTCTCACGAAGGCGCCCTCGATTCGGCAAAACCGCGAAGACAACAACCCCGCCGACGCCCTCCGTCACGCCGGTGACGTCGTCGCGACGTTCCTCATCGCCGGCACCGTCGCCGATATGTGCACGAAGGGGGAGTCGCTCACGAGCGATCTCTGGCACTCGGCGCTCTTCGGCCTCGTCGCGCAGGTGCTGTTCCTCGTGTGCTCGCGCGCGCAGACCCGCTTCTTCCTCGCGCAGCGCCTCGCCGGCGAGGTCGAGCGCGGGAACCCCGCCGCCGGGGTCGCCGCCGCCGCCCACTCGGTCGCGACCGGAATCCTCGCCGCCAACGCGGTCGCGGGCGACGACCTCCACGACCTCGGCACGTCGCTCGTGTTCTTCGTCCTCGGGCAGGTCGCGCTCCTCGGCATCGTCGCGCTCTTCCGCATGCTCACCGTCTACGACGACAGCGAGGAGATCCTCGGCGAGAACATGGCCGCCAGCATCAGCTACGCGGGCGTCACCGTCGCGGTCGCGGTGCTCGTCGGCCGCGCGAGCGAAGGCGATTTTACGACCTGGGGCGAGTCCCTCGTCGGCTTCGCGCAGGTCGTGGCCTACGCGCCGCTGCTCTACGTCGTCCGTCAGTTCGTCGTCGGGAGCGTCGTGCTCGGGAGCGCCCCTGCCCTCCGCGGTGGTCCCCTCGATCGCGCGATCGCCGGCCGCAACGTCGGCCTCGCCGCGCTCGAAGCCGCCACGTACCTCGGCACCGCCCTCCTCGTGAACAGGCTCCCGTGACCATGCGAGATACGGCAGCGAGACACGGCAGCGAGCCCGCGTCGGAGACACGAAACGAGGGAGCCTCGCCGCTCTCGTTCGACGCGCGCATCGTCGCCTCCGGCCTCATCGGGGACCCGTATTTCGAGGGCGTGCCTCGCTTTCGCGAAGAGCCGGTCGTGCTGTCCGCCGCGAGCTACGCCGCCATGTGCCGCGCGGCCGAGGGCATCGTCGCCGCTCACGACGAGGCGGTCCGGATGATCGAAAAAGACGAGCCCCTCCTCGACTCGTTCTTCGAGCTGATGCCCTGCCAGAAGCTCGCGTTCCTCGCGTCGGCTCCGTTCTGGCACGGCTATGCGCGCGCCGATGTCTTCGACACCAAAGACGGCCTGAAGATCTGCGAGCTCAACTCCGACACCCCCACCGGCCACGCCGAAGCGACGTGCCTCTCGTCGCTCGTCCGCGACGACTCTGGCCGCACGTGGGACCCGAACGTGGGCCTCGCCGAAGCGCACGTGCACATGTTCGAGGCCTACCTCGCGACGCGGGTCGAGCCCGGCGCACCGAAGACCGCGGGCATCCTCTATCCTACCGATCTTACGGAAGATTTGCCGTGGGTGCGGCTCATCCAGGGCTGGCTCGAGGCGCGCGGATTTCAGGTATCCACCGGCGCCCCGCAGAACCTCACCCTCGGGGACGACGGCCGCGCGCGCCTGCTCGGTGTGCCCTGCTCGCTCGTCGTTCGTCACTACAAGACCGACTGGTGGACCGAGCGCGTCCCGGTGTGGCAAGGCGATCCGCCGTTCGACGATCCGCTCCCGCTCGCGGGCCCGCTCGAGGTTCTCGTGCGCGCCGAGGTGGCCAAAAAGACGGTCGTCGTGAACCCGTTCGGCGCGATCCTCTCCCAGAACAAACGCATGCTCGCGTTCCTCTGGGAGCACCTCGCTCGCTTCTCGGAGCAGGCGCAGAAGGCGATCGTCGATCACCTCCCGGAGACCTTGCGCCTCGAGTCCCTCCACCCCGCGATGCTCTCCGTCGAGCGCGAGGCGTGGGTCTTGAAGAGCGACTACGGCTGCGAAGGCGACGAGGTGGTGCTCGGCTGCGATCTCTCCCAAGCCGAGTGGGACAGGGCGATTTCCCTCGCCCAGCGCGGTCGTTTCGTCGCGCAGCGTCGCTTCTCGCCGCGGCTCGGGCCCAACGACGAGAGCATCAACCATGGTGTCTACGTGGTCGCGGGGAAGGCGGCGGGCCTCTACGCGCGCACGCACCGCGGAACGACCGACCGCGCCTCCACGAGCGCGCCTGTGTGGGTGAAAAAGTGAGCACGCCCAAGGATCCGAAGACCATCCCGGGGGACACGCGCCTCCCGTTCGTCATCGCCGAGCGCATCGACAACCCCACCTATGTCGGCGCGCGCTGGTGGTTCGAAGGGCTCGAGCGCGAGGTCGACGGCGTCGCGCGACGCAAGGCGCTCCTCGGTCTCATGGCGCTCGGCGTCGGCATCGCGGGCGTGGGTTACGGCATCTCGCGCCTCGTCAAGCCGAGCACCACGAACATCGACTCCGACGCCCTCGAGGCTCAAAAGAGCTACGGATGGAACGTGGGCGCCGACGGCGCGCCGCTCGATTACCAGGCCGCTGCCCTCACCGAAGCCCCCGAAGCCGAGACGATGACCTCGCTCGCCGCGCGCCTCCGCCCTGCCGACGGCGCCTTCGTTCCGCACTACCGCGCGACCCTCTTTCAGAGCCTCTCCGCGACGCCGACCGCGAACGGGATCGTCGACACCGGCAAGGCGCTCCGCGATCAAATGCGGCTCGTCTCGAACACGGAGACGAAGCTCGCGTTCGACAAAGGGCGCGCGCTCGCGTCGCTCTTCGAGAACGACGTGGAGAAGGGCAAGACCGTCTTCGTCGATCTCCCCGGGCCGCTCGCGGTCGCGTTCGCGGCGGGCCTCTCCGAGAAGATGGAGCCCGTGTTCACGTTCGATGGTTGGCCGCACCCGAAGGGCGTCGTGCCCTCTCATCTCACCCTCGGCTCGACTCTCTTTTACCTGGGTTTGCTCGAGGAAAACGCGAAGAAACGGCCCACCGGCGCGCCGCCCGTGTTCGTGCTCGACCGCGCGCGCCTCTCCCCCTACGACGAGGACTCGGAGAAGTTCGACAACCGCTACCTCGCGACCCTCCCCAACGCCGACGCGCTCTCCGCCCTCGGCCTGAAGAAGATCCTCTACGTGAGCACCGACGGCGACAAAGAGGCCGACGACCTCGTCGACGACATGATCGCCTTCACCAAAAAAGGCATCGAGGTGCGCATGGTCTCTGCCGCCGAGTTCCTCCCCGACCCTGCGAGCACGAAGCCGCCGGTGGTGCTCGCGAAGCGCGGCGCTTCGGCTTCGTACGAGTCGAACCCGAACGTGTATTACGGCGGCTCGAGCAGCACCCACTACTGGTTTTGGAGCTCGTACGGCTGGGGCAGTCCCCCGCGGCCCGCCACTCGCCCCGCGTTCGTCAGCGTGCGCCAGCCCTACGTACCCGTCACGAGGACCACGCCGTTCTCGAGCTCCGGCACCGGCACCCGCACGCGACCGAGCGATTTCGGCCGCGTCACGGTGCACACCACGCCGTCGTCCAGCAAGCCGACCGGCTTCTCTTCGTCTGGCGGTGGTGGCTCGTGGGGCCGAGGCGGCTCGATCTTCGGGAGCGGCGGATGAGCGGAGCACACGAACGGAGGGGTGAAACGTGAAGGTCTCGCTCTTCGCGCTCCAAATTTTTCTCCCCCTCCCGGACGCCGACACGGCCCGCTTCGGGCTCGTCGACCTCGTGCGTACGGCGCCCGATCGCATCGATTTTCAGGCAAAAAACGACCTTTATTCGCGGGTCGCGCGCACCCTCCTGCCCCACACCGGCAACTTCGTGATGGGCGTCTGGGACTACATCGAAGAAGACGAGCGCGCCAAATCCGAGTTCGAACAATGGTGCGAAGGCACCGAGAACGACGCCGAAGAGGCCGCCCCGACCGACGCGTACCGCTCCGGGAAGCTGCACATGTTCGTCACGATGCTCTTCCTCATGGCGCACGAGAAGGCCGCCGATCGCATGATCTGCGAGGCCTGCCGCATGCCCGAGGGCACCGAGTGGCAGAAGAAGACGTTCGGTCAGCTCGTCTCCATGTTGCCGCACCTCAACTTCGCGACCATCTCGTCGGACGCGATCTACGTCCGGCCGGCGGCGAGCGGCGGAGTGACCGCGCAAGAGCTGCAAGCCGAGCACTACGGATACCTCCGCAAGCTCGTTTGAGCCACGCCACGTGTGGCGCGACATATACGGGGCGGTCGCTCAGGGCAGCTTCGTGTTCTTCTTCGACGCTTCCACGTAGACCCGATCGCGCGCGAGGCCGCTCGCGACGAGCTTCTCGGCGTTCTCGATCTCCGATTTCACGAGCGCGTCGAGCTTCTCTTTCGTGGTCGGACCTTCGAGCTCCGTCCCGTTCGCGAAGTAGGTCGGCGTGCGCGTGACACCGAGCTTCCGCGCGAGCGCGTCGTCGGCGGCGAGCTTCGCGGCATAGCTAGGATCCGAGACCGCCAACCGAACCTTCCGGTCGTCGACCCCCGCCTCGGCGCCCCACGCGGGGTACGATTCGCCGGAGAGGAACGCCTGGTTGCGGAACGCGGTGTCGTGGAACTTCCAGAACGCGTCGTTGCCGCCGAGCGCGTGCACGGCGATGCCCGCGAGCCCCGCGCCGCGTGCTTTTTCGTGGGTCGGCGCGATGTACGTCTTCCACACCAGGCGCAACTTGGAGTCGCCGTACGCTTGCCGGATCGAGAGCAGATCGGGCTGCGCGCGGGCAGTGTAGGGACACTGGAAGCTCGCGAAGACGACGAGCGTCACGAGCGCGTCGCGTTTGCCCACCATCGGATCGGCCACCGTGACCGAGACCGGCGACGCGCTGTCGTCGTAGGCGGCGGGATCGAGCGGGACGAACGTGGGCTTGGCGGCCGCCGGGGCGGTCGAGCGCGATATCAGCAAGGCAATCAACGCGACGCCGGCGAGGCCGAGGGCGGCCACGCCGTAAACGCGCTTCGATGCCCCGTCGGTCGAGGGGGCTGTCACGTCGTTCGGTTCCTCTGCGAGTTGCTCAGCGCAGCTTGGAGATCGCGATGCCGCAGCGGCCGAACGCGTCGCCGAGGCCATCGTCGAGGTCGCCCTTCACGCAGGAAGCGGAGCCGAGCGCGTCGCCGAAACAGCGAAGTACCGTGCCGGCCTGCGGCGGAATCGGCGTTTGTACCTTTGCGAGCGCCGCGGCAACGTACGAGGGACACGACGAGGGCACCATGCAGACACTCTCGGAGATGCCCTTGCTGGAGCACCGCGCGATGTAGCGGCACAAGTTGCCAATCATGTAACAGGCCGCGTCGGCGAACGAAGACGCTCCCCCGCTGCCGCTCGGACCGAGGGCGACGCCGCCGTTCCCGGCGCCCAGTGGGCTGCCCGCACCGCCACCGAGACCTGGAGAGCCCGCGCCGCCGTTGCCGGCGTTCGTGGGGGTTCCCGCGCCGCCGGAGGGGATGCTCGATGCTCCCGCCTTGAGCGCGCCCCCGAGCTCGACCGCGTCGATACCGCCGAGACCTCCCCCAGCGTTTCTCGCGTTTCCGCTCCCGCCGTCGACCTCGGCGGCTTGGAGGCGAACGTAGGTGTCGATCGCCTCCTGCATCTCGCTCGAGACTCGCGCCTCTTCCGTCGCGGGGGTGGAAGAGCACGCGGCGCAGGCCACGACGACCGCGGTGGCACCAAGGCCAAAGCCAATCCGGGAAAGCTTCATCGGGACCTCTTCGAGAAGTGGCGCGTCATGCACGATGCGCCGGACGGGGACAGCAAGACCCCGTCCGTGGGGAAAGGATACGGCACCGGGGACGGCTTACCAGTAAAGATTGCCGTAGATGCCGGAGGTACCGGTCGTGAAGTTGATGCTCTTGAATTCGTCGCGGAACGAGACGCCGACGCCGGTCTGACCGGACACGCTGAGGTGGTCCGAGAAAAAATACTCGGCGCCGAGGCCCACGTTGAAGGCCATCGAGAACGTGGGGAGGAAGTCCCCGCCGCCCGAAGGGCGCCCGAAGAACGCGCTCGGCTGAACGAATGGGGAGAGGTTTCCCGCCTTCGCGATGTACGCGCGGTAGCCAACCTCGACCGAGAAGCCGGGCAGGAACGTCGAGTTCTTCGTCCCGAAATCCATACCGAAATCGAGCTTGAGCGCGCCTTGGTCGCTCAGGAAATACGAGATGCCCGCGGTGGGCGCGCCGCCAGCGGGGAGGCCGAGCGAGATGCCGAGCCAACCTTGGTGCGGACCGTAGTTGCCATCGGCAGCGGGGGCAGCCGGCGGCGGCGCCGTGTTCGTGGGCGGGGCGGGTGCCGGCGGCGGGGGCGGGGGGGGCGGCAACGCAGGCTGCGCGAAGGCCGTGGCAGGCAAGGTGACGATGGCGGCAACGGCAAACAGTCGTTTCATCATTGGGCTTCCTCCGAGGACGCCTCCCCCCCAGCAGCGTGGAGGAACCGAGAACCGGCTCGCATGGGCATGAGGCCGAGGCGCGTCCGCGGGCGAACCTCGCAAACGGGGCTATCCCTGGCCAAGAATTCGGGGCGCTTTTGTGCTCTAGGACCTTGCCCGGCCGCGCGTTCTGGGTTTGAGATGGGTCGGTGAATCGCCAATCTCAGCAGGCCGCGAGCTCCTCCTTCGTCGAACGCGAGCCGGTCTACCGAGACATCCTGGACGTGGGGAAGAACACGCTCTCCCCGCTCGAGCGCGCGCAGATTCGCTTCGTACGAAAGACGTTCGAGCCCGGCCGGTTGAGCGACACGATGGTCACGCTCCAGCGTGTGCTCGGCAGCCAGTGGATCGAGCAGTGCATCAAGAACGTGCGCGAGTTTCACGGGCTCGATCGGGTGCCCAAGCTCGCCAAGTCCGACAGCCTCATCCTCGTGTCGAACCACCGGAGCTTCTTCGACATGTACGTGCTCGCCGGTTACTTCGTGTACCGCGGCATGCAGCAGCGCCTCGTCTTTCCGGTGCGCTCGAAGTTCTTCTACGACTCGCCGGTGGGCCTCTTCGTGAACGGGCTCATGAGCTGGTTCGCGATGTACCCGCCCATCTTCCGCGACCGCTCGCGCGCCGCGCTCAACGTCGCGAGCCTGGAGGAGACCATTCGCCTCGTACGGTCCGGCGGCATGTTCCTCGGCGTGCACCCCGAGGGTCAGCGCAACACGAGCGACGATCCGTACGCGCTCCTCCCCGCTCAGCGTGGCGTCGGGAAAATCTTCCACGAGTGTCCAAAGGCGAAGGTCGTCCCCGTCTTCCTCAACGGCCTCGGCAACGATCTCACGAAGCAGGTGCGCGGAAACTTCGACGGCAAGGGCGAGCGTGTCATCGCCGTCTTCGGGGAGCCGATCGACTTCGGTGATCTCTTGCACCGCCCGTCGTCCCCCAAGGTGCACCGCGAGCTCTCGGACATCGCGATGCAACACGTCGCGAAGCTGGGCGAAGAAGAGCGCACCTACCGCGCGATGGCCCCGCGGCGCTGAGGGTCGGTCGAGCGGGTTGCCCGCTCGCGCCGCTCGACCGAACGCGTCCGCGCGCGGCGTCCGCGATCCAACCACGCCGATGACGATCGTCGCCCGCGTCTGGCGGCGTCGTGCGGCGCGTCCGATGCAAAGACGCTCGCCTCCGCCGCACGCTCCGCCGAGCCCGCTCGTCCAAACCGATCCGCTCTCGCATCCAGACCTGGTCGGACCTGCCGCTCCTCCGCCAATTGGCGAGGATCGTTGTTAACCAATCGGCGAACATCGTTGTCAGCCAATTGGCGAATATCGTTATCAGCCTCACGTCGCTCTGGAGGCGCGAGCCTCTCCTCCGCCAATTGGCGGGCACGCGCTATCGGCCTGGCCAAGCGGGGCCGCGTAGGGCAACAGGAAGTTGGCTATCGAACGTGCACGTGCGCCAAGGACACAGTCCCCGCGCGGGCTACGGCCGTAGCCAATCACCAGACACCCAAGGCAAATCCAATATGAAAAAGCTACTTAGCGTCAAAGCCATTTCTCTCGTATTCGTGGGACTCTCGATGGTCGCGGGCTGCGCGGTCGAGAGCGCTCCCGAGCCCCAAACCGACGACGGGACCGACACCGCGGAGTCTGCGTTGAGCTCCAAGCCCCTGTGCGACGACTTCAAGGGCAAGGCCTGCGTCTACGGGACGACCGCGCCCTTCGCGTGCCGCGTCGCGGGAGCGCCCGGCGAATCTGGCCGCTGCACGTGCCTCACGACGAACAAGCTGCGCTGCATCTACTGACCTACGCGTCCACGTAGGGCCAACGCGCTCGCCTCGTGAGCCACGGAGCGCCGGCCGCTCGAGCGCGACGAGGCGGCACTGCACGAGTCCTCTACCTTCGCGATCGGCCTCTCGAGCACTCGAGAGGCCGGTCGGCGTCAACGCCTCGAGCGGCGAGGAGAGCGACCGTCACGAGAGCGAGGTGCGCGCCGGATGAAGATCCACCGGTTCGGCACGTCCGAGGCGCTAAAACCAGGCGGACCACGCGCTGAGCCTCGCGACGTGGCACGTCGCCGATACACGCGCGGCGTCGCCTTCGAACGGCTCGATCTGGTGCAGACGGTAGCTATCGAAGAGTACGAGATCGCCGGGCTCGTACGGCACCGTGACCGGCGCTCGGAGCTCCCCGAGGAGCGGATCTTCGTGGCCATCGTAAGGCAAATCCCACAGCCTCAGGCCACCACCCGCGACGACACGGGAGAGCGACAGCACCGCGGTGAAGGCCGGGCCGCGGCTCGCGAGGTAGGGCGCGGGCAAGCCCTCGGTGTCGAAATGCACCTCGCCGCCCAGGCGCGCGCACGGGCCATGCGCTGCGAACACGTGCACTCCCGGCCCCGCGTGCCCCGCGCGACGCGACACAGGCACCGCGAGGACCTCGCCCACCAAGTCGAGGAACGCGCGCTGAAACCCGGGGACGTGACGCTCGACGCACGCGTCGGATGCGGCGGCGCGCTCGAAATACTCCCGCGCGCGGCCCTCTTCGAGATGCGTGTACCATGCAATCCCGAGGCTGGCTTGCGCGCCGAACGCGACCGAATAATCCGCCGACGCCGCAAGCACGCGCGAGGCCCAAGCGTGGGCGCGGGTGGCCTCGATCGCGCCACGGATGCGCACGCCGAGGCTCGCCGACACGTGCTCGCGACGCGACCCGTGCGGGACCGCCGCGAGGTACGCGGGGAGCGAGGTGTACGTGTGTACGACGCGGGCTTCGCTCATGGTGCGCGCCCGATGCTCACGTGATTTTCAGAGCGCGGAGAGGCGGGTCATCAGCCGGCCGCAGAGGTCGCTCTGCGGGTTGCGCTCGCGCTCGAGGCGGAGGCCTTCGCGGATGGCGAGCGCGGCGGCGTCGGGGTCGCCGAGCACTTTGCGGCACACGCCGAGCATCTCGTAGTCTTCCGGATCGTGCGTCGCCTCGACGAGGGCCTCGAGCGGCCCGTTCGCGGCGCGGAGGGCTTCGATGAGCGTGGCCGGGGGCTCACCGCTCCGCTTCGCGAGGACGAGGAGCTTGAACGCCTGGCGGCGATCTTCCGGCCGCTGGTCGGCAAAGAGAGGGCTCGCGAAGAGCTCCCCGAACGCGGTGTTCGCGCTGTCCGGTTCACCGCCGCGCATGAGGCCGACGATACGCTTCACTTCGGCCACGAAGACCTCTTTGCTCATGCGGCAGCTCTATAGTTCGTCGGTCGCGGGAGGTAAATCCTCGCGAAAGCGCGGATTCGTTCTACGGCCGTTCCTCGATTCCCTACGATTTCGGGGTGGTCTCTTCGTGGAGGGCGCGCAACGCGGCCGCGAGACGCGGTCCGTGGCGGCCGAAAGTCGCAAAATAGCGCGCCGGCGTGAGGTGAGCGTCCGGGAGGAGGCGCTCCACCAAGTCGATCGCGTCGGCCTTTCGGGATAGCTCCGAGCCCCCGACGACACGCACCACCTCCACGATCGACGAGATCATGACGTGCACCGCGTCCGCGTCGGCCTCGTGGCCCTCGTGGAGCTCGGCGGTGGTGTCGGCCACGGTCTCGGGGCGCGGAAACCACCGCTCGAACCTTCGCCCGAGGGCGGCGTGGTCCTTCTGGAGCGACTCTACCCGCGCGCGCTCGCCCTCCCCGAGCGCGGTCTCGTGCTCGAGCCCCACCTCGCGGAGCGCTTGCCTCTCCGCGTCCATGCGATCGAGGGCCTCGAGATCGCGACCGCGGCACAGATCCTCGAGCTCCGTGACCACGTGCCCGAGGGACCGATCGAGCGACGCCTTCAGCTCGCGGAGATCGCCCGCCGTCTCGGGGAGGTGGAGCGGGAGCCCCGGATCGAGCTCGCCCTTCACCATCGCGGCGAGGGTCTCGTCGTCGACGAAGTGGTAAAACGCGCGCTCGCCCTTGGCCCTTTGCCGCGCGACGAGGCCACGAAGCGCTTCGTTTTCCATGCCGAGGGCCACCACGCTCACCCCGAGCGGGATGTCACCGGAGGCCATCTCGCGCGCGGCGACGACGACCGCCTCGTCGACCGGCGCTTCACCATCGGTGACGATGACCACCTGCGCCTTCACCAGATCTTTGTCCGACTCGCGGGCCTTCGCGACGACGTCGAACGCGGCGAGGAGCGCCTTTTGGATGTCGGTGCCGCCGACGTGGACCTCGGAGCAAACCATATCGATCGATCGCGCGACGCCCTTCGCCGTCGACACCTTCATGATCGGGTGCACTTGTTCGTCGAAATAGCCGAAATAAAGCGCGCAGCGGACGTTTTGCGCCATCCCGAGGCGCCGCTCGAGGGTGGCGAGCTCCGACACGATCATCGCGTCGCGAACGCGCGCGCGCGGCCCGAGCATGCTCCCGGAGCCGTCGAGGAGGAACACGCGTACCTCGGAGGTCATCACCACCTTGGTCGTGCGCTTGACCTCTTCTCGAAGGTACCTCCGCGCGAGCAACCGACCGGTCGCGAGTTGGAGCACGAGGAGGCGAGGATCTTCGATCAGCGCGTCGGGGATGTCTTCGATCGCCTCTGCAGCGACGAGCGCGAGCGACGCGGCGGGATAGGGCACGCGCCGAAAGCTGCGCTGCTCGGCGACGACGCGCACGGGAGAGAGGGTGCCCCCGAGCTCGAACGCGCCGTCGATCGACAGCGACGCGGTGAGGAGCTGCGTCTCGGCCCCTTCGGCGAGGTATTGGCGCGAGGCATACGTGACCTCGTGGTTCGTGTTCGGCGCCGCCAGCATTTTCTCGCGGCCGGTCTCGAAGGCGCTCTTCACGCGTGCGCACACGTCGGCGCCGAGGCGATCCTCCACCGAGCGCTCCATCGAGGCGCGCTTCACGTCTTCGGGGATCGCGCGCGCGTCGCCGAACATCTCGCGCGTGGCCTTGCGGGTGAACCTCCGAAGGGAAACGTCTCCCGACGTGCGCGCCACATGATCGAGCGCCGCCATCACCGCGCGGAGACGCGACTCCTCCCCGCGGGTGAGGGCCGAGCGCGCCTGGTGAACGAGCCCCACGTCGAAATCGACCCCCGCCCCCTCCAGGCGATCGAGGCGCGTAATCTCGGCGAGTATCGCGCTCTTACGCTCCTTCACGGCCTCCGGATCGAGCGGGATCGCGGCCGACGCGTCGAGCAACACCTGGCGCGCCGCTTCGAAGAGGCGGCGCCTGCGGGCGAGGATCTCGCGTTCGTCGCGCGCGGCGGCGAGCAGGTGGTCCACCGCCGCGAGCTCGAGCATCACGATGCGCTCGCGCGACGCGGTCTCTTCCTCGTCGTCCGCGCTCGCGTCCTTTGGTCGTTCGAGCGGCGTGAGCGGCAACGCGAGGGTCACCTTCGCGGTGCCGGCGACGAGGTCCGCGAGCTCGTCGCCCTCGTCTTCGTCGACCGGCGCGAGCGAGCCGTCGGCGCGGAGCAAGAGCTCGTAGCTCCGTCGAAGCCACGACGCGTGCGCGACAGGCGCTTTTTTCCCTACCGCGGCGAGCCGCTCCACGTTCATCACGTTCTCGTCGAGCTCCGCGATCGCCTTCGCGAGCTTCGCGCCGAGCAGCGCTTCGGTCGCCTTCGTCTCGTGCGCGAACGCGTCGACGAGCGCGCGCACCGCCGCGACGGAGAGCTTCGGTTTCCACCCGAGGACGCCAAAAACAGGCGCCGCGACACGATAGAGGAGCTTGACCTTCGTCGGCCCCGACACGCGCTCGATACGCTCGCCGAGCGCGCGCAACGTCTCGCGGCGCGTCGCGCTCACGACTTGAGGACCTCTTTCCAGCCGTGATCGGCTCGCGCCGCGCGGAGGTTCTTCAGCAGATCGCTCGACTCGGATTCGAGCGCCGCGATGCGACCGCGAAGTCCCGAGACGCCTTCGGCCACCTCGGGGAAGACCTCTGCGACGACTCGAGCCTCGAGCGAGAAACGAAGGAGCGCGCCCTCGTCGCGTGTGACGTGGAAGAACTTCGACGTGCCGAGGCTATCGAGCGCGACGCCGACCGCGCCGACCTCGCCCGTCTCGAGGGCCGCCTTCGCCGCGTCGCCGAGGGGACGAAAGAACGCCTCGAGTTGCGCGACGGCGCGCTCGATCCGCTCGAGATCGAGCTGCCCCATCGAGGCGCGCAGCTCCTTCGGGAGCTCGCCCACCGCGCGGGTGAGCTCGGCGAGGGCCGCATCTGGGGGGCTATCGGGCGCTATTTTTGGCTCTTTGATGCGCGACGCGGCCTCGACGAGGGTGAACGCGAGCGACACCCGTTGCTCGGCGTTGCGAAGCGCGCGGTAGCCCGCGGCGTCGGACGTGGGACGTGGAGCCTTGCCGCGCGTCGCCTCTCGTTTCGCGAGCGCCATCGCCGCCATCTCGAGCAGCTCACGCGGGGCGAGCACGTTCTCGAGACCCCCGCGATCGAGCTCCGAGACCAAGGTGCCGATTTGAGCGACGAGATCCATGCGGTCCTCGGCGTCGAGCCGCTCGAACGCGGCGGTGAGGAGCGGCTTCACGCGCGGGCCGACGACCCGGGACTTGAGCTGTATCGCTTTGCCGCCCATCCCGTGGAACCTCGAGCCGAGGTCGTCGATGCGGACGAGCGTAGGGCCGAGGGCGGCGAGGATCGCTCCGAGCTTCGACGCGTCGAGGCGGCCGAGGGCATCGGAGATCGCGTCGCGGAACGCGGTGTCCATGATCTCGACGACCTCGTCCTCGGCGCGGGCGAGCGCTTTTTCACGCGCCAAAGGCCACGATACGGTCGCCGGCACGTCGGCGCCGAGGCGATCGAGCCGCTCGCGCGACGCGAAGATACCCTCCACCTCCGTGAGCACGTCGCTCGCGCGCTTCGCGTAGTCCGAGAGGCTCGCGTCGGCCGGCATCTCCGCGTCGAGCGACGCTCCCACCTTGGTCGACATGAGGCTCGCCGCGTCGTCGAGCAGCGCTATCGCCCGGCCGCGGAGCCATCGCGCGAGGGGCCGCGTGCTCCCGGCCGACTTCTCGAGGCCCTGCGCGAGCTCTTCGAGCGCGGACGCGATTTCGATCGGCTGACCGCTCGCCGTACCTCCGCCCGCGCCCGCGCCCGCGAGGAGACCTTTTCGCACCGCGCGCTCGACGAGCGACGACACGGTGTCCTCGAGGAGACGTTGCGCCTTCTCTGCTCCTGGCGCGCCGCTGTCGGCCGCGACCGCGATCTTCTGCGTCGTCGCGAGGAGGGCGCGCGTGTCACCTCCTGGCTTCGCGCGCTCCACCTCCCGCTCGAGGGCGCCGAGATCGACGAGATCCTTGGGAGGCTGCTTCGGAGATTTTTTCGGCTTCGTCAGCCTCGCGAGGGCGCGGTCGAAGATCTCTCGCTCGGTGCGCATGATCGAGAGCTGGCGGCGCTCCCGCGGATCGGTCTCGCGGGCGAGCAGCGCGGCGAGGTGATCCGGCGGCGGGCCGGACAAAAGCAGGCTCAAGCGGAGCTTTTCGAAGTCCTCGAAGCTCACCTCTAGAGGTCTGGAAACATTGGTAATTTTGTCGAGCACACACGCGGCGCGGAGCACCTTGCCGAGGCGCACCGCGGTGCGGGTGGAGAGGTAGCGCGTGGGGACGAACGACGGATCGTGGCGCGTCGCCGCGGCGAGATCGGCCTCCACGGTGGTCATGAGCTGCTCGAGGGTCTCGCAGAGCGAGTCGTCCATCGTGACCCGCTCGGTCGCGAGCTGGAGCACGTCGAGATCTTGGATCGTGAGCACGCTCTTCCATGCCCCGGTACGCGAGCCGCCCACCTGCGAGCGGAGCACGCGGCCCATCGAGCCCGGCGCGCCGAAGCCCTTCGGAACGAACGCGACGAACGCGATGCGATCGACGAACGCGAGCAAGGTCTCGCGCGAGCTCTCCAGCACCTCCGCGAGGTAGCGGTTCGTGGTCATGAGGGCGCACTCGATGAGCCCCGTCGTCACCTTCGTGCCCTGCTTCAGCTCGCGCTCGTTCAGCACGTTGAGCGTGGTGCGGAGGAGCATGTCGCGGCCGTCGAGGACCTCGTCCAAGAACGCGTGCACCGCGCCGAGCATGCCCTGATCGGTGAAGTGCTCGGTGCGACCGGTGGACATGAGCGTCTTGAAGTCGATCGGCCCCACCAGATCGGTCTGGACGGTGCTCTCGGTGAACTGCCGCGCGAAGAGGCTGGGTTTCCCCGTGGTCTCGTCGAGGATGCGCCCGAGCACGGCGGTGGCGACGCCGCTCTTCGCGGTGCCGGGTGGGCCCGTCATGAGCACGTGCTCGCGCGACAAGAGCGCGAGCGACACCTGGGCGAGGAGATCGTCGCGCTCGACGAAGGTGCGGCCTAGCTCGGCGAAGAACCCACGAAATCGCCCAGCGGCGACCTCGAACGACGTGGCGGAAGGAAGGGAGGATCCGGGGGCGGAGGTCACCGCCCGAGGGTACGTTCTCTCGCGCGCGCTTTGGGCGGAAATGCGGCGCGCGGCTCGGCCGGGAGGCGACGAGCCGCGCGAATTCACGCCGTGACGCGCGTGATCAGCTCTTGCTGCCGCCGAGGTACTTCGCGGGGTCGGCCTTGAACTTCGCCGCGCAGCCGGAGCAGCAGAAGTAATAGGTCTTTCCGTCGTGCTCGGCCTTCGGCGAGCTGTCCGACACGGTGAACTCTTCTTTCGAGATGAGGCAGGTGGTCTTGTCGCCGACCTTCGCGTCACCGGGCGCCTTCACGTCGCCGGCGGTGGTCTTCGGGGCTTCGGGAGGAGTGGGCGTCGCGGCTCCGCCACACGCGGCAGCGGCGAGGCAGAGGACGACGGCAGAGGCAAGAGCGAGGTGCTTCACGGGATATCCTTTCGAGTCGATCCACATAGCGACGGGGACAGTATCGGGTTCGAGGTGAGGCGTCACCGGAACGCGAGCCGGATCACGATTCGACGGACGGCTCTGCCGACCCGGCAAGGCGACGCGGCCGCGCCCGACGATGCCCGCACAACGGCCCGAGCTCTGCGGGCACCGGCTCGAACCCGCACATGGCGTGGCGCGCGCAGGTCAGCGCTCGCGGCGCGACGCCTCGTGAATCTCCGCCCGCAGATCGCATCGGTGCGATCTCCCGAATCGCACGCAACGCCGTTCGAGCGCGGCGATCACGCGCGTTGCCCACATTTCTTACACATGTAGGTGCGGCACGCCCCTTGCGAGGCGCCGAGGCAGAAAGAGGTGCTCGGATGGATCGAATCGTTGGCAATCTCCTGTTCGTTGGGTTTCTCGCTGTTCTCGGCGTCGCGTGCTCGGCCGAGACGGACGACGAAGCCACCGCTTCCGAAAGCGAGTCGGCGATCGACAGCGAGTGCAGCGGCAAATTCAACGGCGACACGTGCGGCAACGGCGGGCCGGCGGGCACGAACGTGAAGCTCTGCTACCGCGGCAAGTGCAAGCAGTCGTGCGGCGCAGGGATCCTCGGCGGCCCGACCGAGGCGATCCTTTGCGGCCTCGGAGTGACCTGCCGCACCATCCCGGGCCTCTTGGCAGGCAACGGGAACCAGGTCGGCGGCCTGTGCAACTCGAATATCCGCTCCGACTTCCCGACGGACATCAACACCTGCGACAACGGCGTCGCCTTGGGCGGCTGCGCCACCGGTGGCGGGACGCGATACAAGTGTGTCGCGCCGGGCGGCCGCCCCTCGCCGGCCCAGGCCCAGGGCGGAACCGACTTGCGCTACCAGTGGGCCGCTTGCCCGGCGCGATCGTGCACGTGCACCGAGACGGCCACGAGGCCCACGACCTGCGACAACAACACTCCCCGAAACACGTGCGCGACCGGCGGCGGCGGGCGCAGGTTCAAGTGCATCAACCCGGGTGGCGCGTCGCAGGCGGCCGTCACCAACTCCCAGTGGCAGGCCTGCCCGGCGAACGTGACTGCCCCAGGGTGCTGCTGAGCGCGGGGAGGCGGGAGCAGCGCCGCGCGTGACGTATCAACACGCGCGGTGCGATTGGGCCGGGAAGATTTTTCCCGGGTTCAACAGGCCCTTCGGATCGAAGACCCGTTTGACGTCTTGTTGGAGCCGAATCAGCTCCGGTGCTTGTTCGAGGGTCATGTAGGAGGCCTTCGCGACGCCGATTCCGTGCTCGCCCGAGAGGGTGCCCCCGAGCTCCACCGTCGCGCGCATGAGCGCGGCCACCGCGCGATCGACCGCGGGATACTCCGCCATGTCGTTCCATAGGAAATTCACGTGCAGGTTGCCGTCACCGGCGTGCCCGTAGGTGAGGTGGCGCACGCGGTGTTCTTCGCCGATCGCGTGGGTGCGATCGAGCAGCTCGGTGATGCGGCTGCGCGGCACGACGATGTCCTCCGAGAGTTTGTACTTTGCAAGCTTCCGGGTGGCGGGGGAGAGCGCGCGCCGTGCTTCCCACAGGCGGTCCCGCGCCGCCGCGTCTTGCGCGACCTGCACCTCGAGAATGCCGGACGCAGACGACAGGGCCTCCCCTGCCCTCTCGAAGGCCTCTTCTGCTGCGCGCGGCGCGCCGTCGACCTCGACCAAGAGCAGCGCGCCGGCGCGGGGATCGACCGGGGCTCCGCTGGCACGAAGCGCGACCAAGGTCTCGCGGTCCATGAGCTCGAGGCAACGCGGGACGTGACCTTCGCGCACGAGGGCGCTCACGGCGGTCGCGGCGTCGCGCGGGCTGTCGAAGAGCGCGAGCAACGTGTGCACGCTCGCGGGCTTCCGCACGAGGCGGAGCGTGATCTCCGAGAACACGGCGAGGGTGCCTTCGCTGCCAACGAGGAGCGCCGTCACGTCGTAGCCGGTGACGCCTTTGATGGTGCGGCGCCCCGGCTTCACGATCGTGCCGCCCATGAGGCACGCCTCCACCCCGAGCACATACTCGCGGGTGACGCCGTACTTGAAGGCGCGCGGCCCGCCCGCGTTCTCCGCGACGTTGCCGCCGATCATGCACGACTTCCACGAGTTCGGATCGGGCGGGTAAAAGAGCCCCTCGGCTTCGCACGCGGCGTGAAGATCGCCGGTGACGAGACCCGGCTCCACGACGGCGACGAGATCGTCGCGGTGGATCTCTTTGATCTGCGCCATGCCATGGGTGGCGAGCACGATGCCGCCCGCGACCGGGACCGCGCCTCCCGAGCGCCCGGTGCCCCCCGCGCGCGGCGTGACGGGCACTCCGTGCTCATGTGCAATCTGCAAGCAACGCGCGATGTCCTCACGCGAGCGCGCGTGCACGACCGCGTCGGGGGTACGACCGGTGGCCTCGCTCTCGTCGCGCGCGTAGCGTTCGCGACCTTCGGGGCTCGTGTCCACCTTGGAGGGCCCGAGGGTGGAGTCGAGCTCGGCGAGGGCGCCGTCGATCGCGGCGCGCGAAGGGAGCGAGACTTCGGGGATCGGGAGCACGAGCGCGAGCGTATCGCATCACGATCACGCGTGAAATGCGGGAGCGGACGCGGCGTTACGTGGGCTCGGACGCGCGCAGATCGGCGAACGAGTCACGCTTCGGGAGCCCTTCGAGCGCATCCGCCACCCACTCCGGGAGCGGCCCGTAGATTTTCCGGAGCGCACCTTCGGTGGTTCGCGCGCAGAGCCGGGCGGGGACGTTTTCCTCGGAGTTGTCGTAGAGGTACACACGATCCGCGACTGCGATCCCCGCGGCGAGGTTGGCCATCGCCTTCGTATAGCGGCTCACGATCTTCTCGATCGGGACGGTGTGCCCGCCCTTCATCACGCGACCCGCAACCCGCGCAGCGTTGATCTTTGCATCGCTGGTACCGACGAAGAACAGGCGGACGAAGTATCCGGCGTCCTTCGCTCGCGAGAGGAAGTCGACCTTGTCCCCTGCGGAAAAGACCGTCTCGAACGCGAGCCCCTCGTGGGCCGCCAACAGCTCCTCACGGCGCGCCGTGACCCACTTCGCGGCCTCCATGACGGCGCTCGCAGAGTTCCACCCACCGAAGCGCTCTTGGGCGACGTCGTCGGGGTTCAGGTACTCGACGCCATCGCTCCAGCGATCGCGGCGGAGCTCAACGGTCACTGTGGTTTTCCCGGCCCCGTTGGGACCAGCAATGACGAGAAGCGGCGGCTTGACGATCACCGGCGCGATTCCCGAAGACGCGCGAGCACCGCCTGGCGCTCCCGTGCGATGTCCTCGCGGAGCTTCGCCCGCCGGCTCGACTCTTCCGCCGGAACGGAAGCGAACGCCAGGCGCATGAGCTCGTTCAGATCGTCGTCGGACGGCTCGTAAGACGGGTCGGCGAAGTTCTTCGGGGCCATGGCCACAGTGTAGCACTCGCCGCTTCAGAGCCTCCGTTCCGTCGCGCCCGCTCGGCCCGGTCCCGCCGACCGTTCGTCCGCCATCCCGCCGTCGCGGTCGCTCGCAATCGTCGCCCAGCGTGGTCACGTTGCAACTCGCTCGTGCGACATTCCCTCGTGACCTCACTGTCGTCTCTCTCGCGGTGCGTGCTCGTCGCGTGCCTCGTGGTGGCGTGTCGTCGCGAGCCGAGCGCGGACCAGTCCGTGCCGGCGACGACGAGCATCTCGGGGGCGGCCCCCACGAGCGGAGCAACGGTGCCTCCGTCGAGCACGCCGCCGCCGGACGCGCGCGCTCCTCTCGCTGGGTTTGCGGCGCAGATGGATCTCGTGCCCGCGGCCGAAGCGAAGGACAAAACACGGCTCGGCGTGGTCGCGGTGCCGCTCGGTACAACGGGGCCGCGCCCGCTCGTGGTCGCGCTTCACGGTGGCTCGGACAGGCCCGAGTGGGCGTGCACCGCGTGGAGGACCATCGCCGACAACCACGCCTTCGTCGTGTGTCCACGCGGACCGGGGAGCGAAGCGGGCCTCGGGTGGTCGTCGCCCGCCGACACACGCGCGAGAGTCGAGCGCACCGTCGCGGCCGCGCGCGCCATCTTCGGCGACTGGATCGACGAAGGCCCCACCGTGCTCGTGGGCTTCTCCATGGGCGCGACCCAAGCAGCGCTCCTCGCGCAGAGCGATCCCAAGAAGTATCCACGCGTCGTGCTCGCCGAGTCGGCCTATGCCCCCGAAGCTGCGATGAGCTTCGCGCGGCCGTGGGCGAACAACGGAGGCGAACGCGCGATCTTTCTGTGCACGACCCCGGGCTGCGTCGGCACGTACCGAAACGCGGCGAAGAACATGGCTCGCCAGCACGCGCCCGCGCGTTTGAACGACGCGAAGACCACCTCGCACGGCATGTGGGCGGAGGTCATGCAATCCATGAGGCGCGACTGGCCATGGCTCGTCGAAGGCGTGCGCGGTTGGGAGGGCTACGTGGCGCCGAACGCGGCCGATTTGCCCGGCAAAACCGAGTCGTTCGCGGCAGACTGAATCGCGCGCCGCTTCGTGACTGGGCCTTGCGGAAACGGGGCTCGTCGGGCATCTAACGAAGCGTGATTTCTTTCGTCCGCTTCACGGGAACCGATTCTTATCTCACGAACGACGCGCTCGAGACGGCGGTGAACTGCGCGCTCGCGCTCGAGCGTCCGCTCCTCGTGAAGGGCGAGCCCGGTACTGGCAAGACGCTGCTGGCGGAAGCTGTCGCTCAGACCCTCGGCCTCCCGCTCATCCACTGGGCGGTGAAGTCGACCACCCGCGCGCAAGACGGCCTCTACGTCTACGACACCGTGCAACGCTTGTACGATGCACGCTTCGGGGACGGCGACGTAAAGGACATCCGTCGCTACATCAAGAAGGGTCCACTCGGGCAGGCGTTCGCGGCGCCGTCGCGGGTGGTGCTCCTCATCGACGAGGTCGACAAGGCCGATCTGGAGTTCCCGAACGACCTTCTCCACGAGCTCGATCGCATGCGCTTCACCGTCGGCGAGACGGGCGACGAGATCGTCGCGAAAGAGCGACCCGTCGTCATCATCAGCTCCAACAACGAGAAGGAGCTCCCCGACGCGTTCCTCCGTCGCTGCGTGTTCCACTTCATCGACTTCCCTGATCAGGAGCTCATGAAGCGCATCGTGAAGGTGCACCACCCCGACGTGGACCGCGAGCTGGTCGATCAAGCGGT
>JAAFHV010000015.1:67196-68035 GCA_013297655.1 Myxococcales bacterium
GAGCTTCCCCGCATCCGCAAGCGCCCCACCACGAGCGAGCTGGTCGACTGGATCACGGTGCTCCGCCGCGCCGGAGTGGGCCGCGAGCGCCTCCTCCGCGAGATTCCCTTTTTGGGCGTGCTCCTCAAGAAGGAACAAGACGTGGAGCTCTTCGCCGCGACGAAGAAGAGCGGGTTCTTCAAGAGCTGAGCACGTGGCGGGCCGCACGAGCCTCGGGTAGGCTCGAGAGATGAGCCAGGCCTCCCAACGGCCGCCGACACGGGCGGACCTCGAAGCGCTCCCTCGTGGGGTGAAGGGAGAGATCATCGACGGCGTGCTGTACGCGATGACGCGTCCGCGCGCGAAGCACCAGGTGCTGGGCGCACAGATCATCGCGAGCCTCAACTCGCCGTTCCTCCTCGGCAAGGGCGGCCCCGGCGGTTGGTGGATCCTTCCCGAGCCCGGCATCGAGCTCCCCCGCAGCCCCGAGATCGCCCCCGATATCGCCGGCTGGCGTCGCGATCGTCTGCCCGAGCTCCCGGACGGGCCGATTCAGCTCGTGCCCGATTGGGTCTGCGAGATTCTGTCGCCCACCGCACGGCGCCACAACCTCCTCATCAAAGCGCCCTATTACGCGAGCATCGGCGTCTCTTACCTTTGGACGGTCGACCTCGACGCGCGCGCGCTGCTCGTGAGCAAGCTCGAGGGCGGGCACTGGCACGACCTTCAACGCTTCGGCGACGAGACCGAAGCACGGGTCGCGCCGTTCGAGGCCGTCACGCTCGATGTCGCGGAGTGGTGGAGCCTCCTCGGCCCCATCGATGCTCCCTGACTCGATAACCGCCTGCCGCGAAGCTGCG
>JAAFHV010000150.1 GCA_013297655.1 Myxococcales bacterium
GCGAGCGCGACGGCGAGCGCGACGGGCGATGGGGCGGCGCGTCCACGTGCCCCTCCCGCGGCGCACCCGTCGTCCGCCGTCGGTGGTCGCGCGACCGGCGGACCTGCGGTCGGCAGAGGCCCGGCGTCGGTCGTGAGCTCGCCCTCGCGCGGGCCGACGCAGCGTCCTCGTCTGCAGGTGAACCCGTCGCCACAGCGACCCTCGGACGTACACGCCGTCCCGAGAGACACGCAGCCGTCGTCCGCGACGCACTGGCGGTCCCCCGCTTCGGTGGTGGCGCGGCAGGCAAAGCCTCCGCCACACGGGTGGGCGTCGTCGCACGCCCGCGCGCACACGCGTCCGTCGTCGACGTCTACGCACCGAGCGGTGGCCCCCGCGACGTCGCACGCGTCGACCTCGCGTAGGCAAGGGGCGCACGTCGCGCGCGCGACGCCGCGGCGCTCGCACGCGCCGGCGAGGCACACGAACGAAGCAGGGCACGGTGTCTCGGGGCATCGCGGCGCGCCTCTTCCCGCGGCCGCGGCGTAGAGCGCGCACGCGCCTGCCTCGTCGTCCGCCTCGAGCGAGCGAGAGCGCGTTCCGGAGACCGCCGCCGTCATCGTCGCGGTCGGGTCGGCCGAGTGCCCGAGCCCGATCGCGTGTCCGAGCTCGTGGATCACGATCGATCGAAGGTCCACCGTGCCGGGCGCTCCGTCGAGGGAGAACACGTGATCTTTGCCGTTCAGATGCACGTCCGCGTCGGTGAGCTTCCCTTCGCCATCAACGACGACCACGGTCTGCGCGAGCGCGCGGGGCACGAGTGTGGAGGGCCACTCCGACCCGTGAAAAATCATGTGCGACACGCCGTCGCCCGTGACCGCACCTTCGCTCGCCGAACCGCGCGCGATCGCGAGGCGCACGGAGGTGCAGGGGAGCTCGCTCCACGATCGGGCCGCGACCTCGGCTTCGGCGACGATGTCGTCGTCGGTGAACGCGCCGAACGGGAGAACGACTCGGAACGTGCGCGGCAGTGCGCTCCAGGTGCCCTCCGGGATCTGCTTCGTGAACGCACGAGGCGACGAAGCGCGCGCCGGCGCGACGATCACGATCGGCGGCGGCAGCACGAGCGCGGTCATCGAAACACCTCGCTCGCGGTCACGCGCGCCGTCGCACGCCCATCCCGCTCGCTGCGTCGCGCGCGAGACTCGGACGTGGGCAAGACCGTCTTCCTATCTCCCATGAGCTCCACTAGCGTAGCGCCTCACGATGCGCGTTGCCGCCGTTCAGCTCTCGAGCCAAGAAGGCCGTGATCAAAACCTCGAGCGTGTACACCACTGGGTCACGCGCGCCGCGAAAGACGGGGCGGAGCTCGTCGCCCTCCCGGAGAACTTCGCGTTCTTCGGCGAAGAGGTCGAAAAATGTGCCGTCGCGGAGAGCCTCGAAGGCGCGCCCGGGCCCATCGTGCGCACCCTCCGCGACCTCGCGCGCACCCTCGGCGTCTCCATCGTCGCCGGCGGCATGCCGGAGAAGAGCGACGATCCGACGCGCCCGTACAACACGTCGGTCCTCTTCGATCGCGAAGGAGCGATCGTCGCACGCTACCGCAAGATTCACCTCTTCGACGTGTCCCTCGCCGACGGCACCGAGCTCCGCGAGAGCCGCGGCACGAGCGCGGGCTCCGAGCCTTGCGTCGCGAAGGTCGCTGGCCGCACCCTCGGGATGACCATCTGCTACGACCTGCGTTTTCCCGAGCTCTACCGCAAGCTCGGCGACGCGGGGGCGGAGCTCGTCACCGTGCCGGCCGCGTTCACCCTCACGACGGGCAAAGATCACTGGCACGTGCTCCTCCGTGCGCGCGCGATCGAGCACCAGGTGTTCGTGATCGCACCGGCGCAGCACGGGCTCCATCCGCGCGGGCGTCGAACGTACGGCAAGAGCCTCGTCGTCGACCCGTGGGGCGACGTGCTCGCCCAGTGTGGCGAAGGGGAGGGGCTCGCGACGGCGACTCTCGATTTCGAGTATCTCGCGAAGGTCCGCCGCGAGCTGCCCTGCCTCGGCCATCGGCGGCTCTGACGAGCTCACGACGGAGCGCGCGAGCTCCGTGTATCCTGCATAGAACAGCGTCCGCGCTCGACTACGTCAGAGATGACGTACGTCGAAAGTGGGGCGCCACACATGGCGCGCTCGTGCGCTCGTGCGCTCGTTACTCAGGGCGACGACGGAGGTGATCGCGCGCGACGTCGGCCCAGGGACCGGTCGGCTCGAGCTCCAGATAACGACGCCAATGGGTACGCGCGCGCCCGCCCTCGCCGATGCTCTCGAGCGCCATCGCGAGGTTGAAATGCGCGTCCGAGAACTTCGGGTCCGCTTGAATGGCTTTTTGGAAATACGGAATCGCGCGCTGGGCCTGGCCGCGCTCGAGCATCACGTATCCCAAGTTGTAATGCGCCTCCGGCTGACGATCGTCGACCTCGAGCGCGCGCCGATAGAGCTCTTCTGCCGCCACCACGTCGCCACGACGAAAGCGAATGTTGCCGAGGTTCGTATAGGCGATAGAGAGCTTCGGATCGAGCTCGACTGCCTTCTTGTAGAGCTGCTCGGCTTCGTCGTACGAGCGCGGATCTTCGTCGAGGGCGCTCGCGCGAACGTAGAGATCGTAGGCAGTCCGAGAACGGTTCTTGAGCGTCTCGGGGCGAAGGAGGCGCACCACGTCCTCGCGGAGGGCGCTCACCTGGAAGTCGAGGACCATCTGCCCCGTGACCGGCTCGAAGGTGCCGTCGTCGCCGCGGACGACGACCCGCGCGCCGTCGCTCACGATGCGGAGCTCCTGGAGCGGCTTCGTGACACGGGGGAGGGTGCTGCGGAGGGCCCCGATCGCGCGCGCCACGTCGCGGAGCTTTACCCGACCACGAATGAGCTCGCCGGTCGCGCGGAGGGCGATGAGATCTTGGAAGGTGTACGCACGGCTACGACCACGCACCCCCGAGGGCGACACGATCCCGGTGCGGTCGAGCGACTTCAAGAGGCTCGGAGCGAGGCCGAGAAGCTTCTCGACCTCGCGCGCGGTGAACACGTCCGCGAGCGGCTCGGTGGTCTTCGCGTCGAGCGAGATCTCGAGCTCCGGCGCGGCCGCTTTCGGCTCCTCTGGCTTCGGCACGCGACCGCCGCCCTTGCCGAACGCGACATGGATGATCTCGGCCACGCGCGGCTTCTTGTTCGGGGGCTCGTCGTTCTTACGGGGCATGGCAGGGGGCGGGATCACTCGGGCCTCGCGGGCCCGCGGCTCTCGCGACGCTTCGGGCTCTCTATCAAGGCTGCCTCGACGTCGACGTCAACCCTCAGCCCTCGCGGGTCTTTCGAAAACCGCAGCTCGCACTGAATTGTCCCCAGGGAGGCGGGGGCCCGCACCTGCGCTTCGGCGCGCGCGATCCGGGTCGCACGAAGGCGCGCGTGGAGATCGCGCTCCGCGAGCGCGTGGGGCTCGTAAGGCGCGGTGAGACGTGCATCGAGGGGCACGAGCAGGCTCGTCGAGCCGTACCAGACGCGACCCTCGGTCTCGTCCCGCACGGCGCCTTCGCTGATCACGTCGGCTTCCGCGAACGCCTCGCGCCAAACGGCGTCGCTGGTGCGCACGCTCGTGGTTTCGGAGAGGAGCGTGGCTCGTGCTTTCGCGAGACCAGGCCCGCGTGCTGCCTCGGCGCCGGTTCGCTCCGCGTCTTTGGGGGTCGCCATGGTCACGGAGCGATCGTGGACGGCCGGCCCACCGCGGGGAAACTTTCTGTCTTACATTTTCCTACCTCCACGCGCCGGCCCATGTTTCACGGGTGGAAGTCTTCTCGGCGACCGCGAGCAGGGCTGCCCGCGACGCGCAAAGCAGACCGAGCCGAACGCTCCGTCGCCGAGGTCGCGCGTGTGCTCCTCGATGCTCTCGAAAGAGAGGCGCGGGTCCCCTCAGGAGAGGACGCGGAGGCTCTTTCCGACGAGCACGGCGTTGTGGCTGCCGACCCGATAGCCCTCGAGATCGAGCGTCACGTAGACGAAGCCGGCGCTCTTTCCCGCGGCGACGATCGCGTCGCGGACCTCGAAGGCGCGGAGGAGCTCGGACTTCTCGACCTCGACCCGCGCGAAGGCGCCGCGGTCCTCCGGGAGGCCGTGCCAGCGCACGCGCACTTGGCGGAGCCCGAGCTGACGGAGGCCCGCCTCGAAGGTCGCGATTTGCTCGAGGCGCTCGCGCGTGACCCTCGTTCCGTAAGGGAGGCGGCTCGAGAGGCAAGCCGCGGCGGGCTTGTCCCAAACGCGGAGACCGAGCAGCGACGCGAGCCTGCGCACCTCGGCTTTGTCGAGCCCCGCTTCGACGAGGGGGCTCTTCACGCTCGCGTTCTTCGCGGCCTCGAGGCCAGGGCGGTAGTCGCCGAGGTCGTCGGTGTTGGTGCCGTTCATGGTGACGGCGAGGGCCCACTCGACGCGCTTCTTTTCGGCGATGCGATAGAGCTCGCTCTTGCAGTGGAAGCAGCGGTCGGCGCCGTTCTTGGCGTAGCTCTCGTCCTCGATTTCGTTCGAGGCGACGAGCTCGTGGCGCGCGCCGATCTCCTTCGCCACCTGGACGGCCTCGTCGCGCTCGGACGGGGCGAGGCTCGGGCTCACCGCCGTCATCCCGATCGCGCGATCGCCGAGGAGCGCATGCGCGACCGCGAGCACGAGGGCGCTGTCGGTGCCGCCCGAATAACAAACCAGCACCGAGGGCACGTCCGCGAACACGGCGCGGAGCCGCTCGAGCGCGGGATCGCTAGGAAATGGCTTCACGAGGAGGTGATTAGCAAAAAAGACCCTCCCTCGCTTGCGCGGGTCATGAGTACTGATATTATGTTCAGTATGTCGGCGGTCAAAGCCCTTCACTCTTTCGAAAAGCTCACCGCGCTCGGGGTCCATCTCGGCTCGAGCGCGGGGGAGGCTTCGGTGCACTCGCAAGCCGCGGCGTCGCAAATCCTCGATCTGTGCTGGCCCGAGCTCTCCAAGGCTCTGCCCGATCACGGGCTCCCGCGTGGGGTCACCGAGATCGCAGCTCCTCACGCGCACGGGGGAGGCACCACGATCGCGCTCGCCGCGATCCGCGCCGCCCAAGCACAAGGGAGTCACGTGCATTGTGCATGGATAGAGGTAGAGGGCGGGCCGGCGCTCTATGCTCCGGAGCTGCTCGTCGCGGGGGTCGATCCGGCGCGTCTTCTCGTGGTGCGCGCGCCGCGAGAGGCGCTCGGGCGGGTCGCGGTAAAGGCGCTCGCGACCGGCGCGTTCGCGCTCGTCACCGTCGCGCACGGTGCCCATGTTCCTGCCGATTCACGCGAGCCCCGCGGGCGCACGTTGGACGAGCGCGCGGTTCGCCGCATGGCGCTCGCGGGAGAAGAGTGCGGCGCGCGCGTGCTCATCCTCACGGACTCTTATTTTTCCCATGTCCCGTGGCCGATCTCGCTCCGCCTCGAGGTCACCCGTTTGCCGGAGACGATCCACGTGCGCGTCGCGAGGGAGCGTCGTGGTCGCATCGGGCAGGCGAAGAGCGTCCCGCTCCGCACGCGTCCGCGTGGCCCCTTGGGCCAAGCCCCGTCGCTCTCCCGCGCGAGACCGAGCCGTCCGATGGACGAGAGCACCCACGAGGCCACGCTGCCCTCGGCGTCGAGCTTCTGACATGCGCGTCGTCGCCATCGTCTTGCCGAGCCTCGCTCTCGAAGTCACCAAGGTCGCGCCGAGCCTCGCTCTCGAGGTCACCAAGGTCGCGCCGAGCCTCGCTCTCGAGGTCACCAAGGTCGCGCCGAGCCATGGGCACGAGGTCACCAAGG
Organism: Myxococcales bacterium; assembly: GCA_013297655.1. GTDB lineage: Bacteria > Myxococcota_A > Polyangia > Polyangiales > Polyangiaceae > JAAFHV01. The sequence goes on from JAAFHV010000150.1 coordinate 5,811, forward strand.
TCGCGCCCAGCCATGGGCACGAGGTCACCAAGGTCGCGCTTGGTGGTGGTCATGGGCCTGGTCTCGGGCCTGTCGGGCTCCGTGCCGCAGCGAACGCGCCGCGCGCGGTGGTGCTCGCCTCCCGCGACGACATGGACGAGTCGTCTCTCACTGGGAACGTGCGTCTCCACGCCGTATGTCCACGCGCACGAAATGTGGGGATTTTTCCCGGTCAAACCATCGCCGCGGCGCGCGCGCGCGAGGCCTCGCTCTCCGTCGGTCTCGTCACCGAAGAGGCGCTCGTTCGTGCCCTCGAGCGCATCGCCGAAGCGTCGCTCGCGTTCGGCGCCACCGTTGCGTTCGCTCGCGGCGTCGCTGGCGACGACACGGTCTGGGTCGACGTGACCGGGTGCGCGCATCTCTTCGCAGATTCCCCGCGTTCGCTCGCCAGCTTCGACGACGAAGAGCCTTCGTATGCCGCGAGGGGAGAGGCCGCGGCGCGTGAGGGCGAGCCGCGTTTGCTCGCGCGTCTCGGAGCGATGGTCGCCGGCTTGGGGCACGAGCACGCGCTCGCGCTCGCGGGCGGTCCGAAGATCGCGCGCGCCCTCGCGCTGTCGATGGTCACGGGAACCACGGGCTCGCGGTCGTTGTCGCTGGTGGTCCCTCCGGGCGCCGATCGTGAAGCCGTCGCGAGCCTCCCGCTCGAGGGGCTCCCGCTCGACGAGGCCACCTGTCGCACGCTCCGTCGCCTCGGTCTTCGCACCGCGCGCGAGCTGGCGGCGCTCCCGCGGTCCGCGCTCGGTTCGCGTCTCGGCGCGTCGGCGCTCACGATTTTGCCGCTCCTCGAGGGCGACGATCGTGCACCACTTACACCCTATACCCCTAAAAAAGCCCCTGCCGAGACGGTGGAGCTCGAGTACGGCACCGACTCCCTAGAGGCGCTCGGCTTCGTCGCGAAGACCCTCACGACACGCCTCGCGTCGCGGCTCGAGGGGCGCGGCATCGGCGTCACGAAGCTCACCCTCGTGCTCGAGCTCGACGCGCGCGCGCGCCTCGACGCCGAAGCACGAGAGACGTCGAGCGCTAGCTCGTCTGCCACCGCGACCTCGACGAGCACGGGGCCTCGTCCCAAGCGCACGCGTCGCTCACTCACGGTCACGATGCCGATGCCGGTCGTGAGCCCCAAAGAGATGCTCGTGATCCTCCGCACGCGCCTCGAGCGAACGCGCCTCGAAGCGCCGGTCCTCGCGCTCACCCTCCGCGCCGACGAGCACGCCCCTCGGGTGGAGGTACCGCAGTCGCTCTTCGAACCGGAGAGCCGCGAGTCACGGGCGATCCCGCTCCTCGTCGCGGAGCTCTTGGCCGAGCTCGGGGAAGGGAAGGTGGGCAAGCTCGCCCTCGGCGATTCGTGGAACCCGGCAGAGCGCTCGGTGCTCGTGCCGTTCTTTGCCAAGCCGAAGCCGCTCCCGCCTCACGACGTGGGCCCGTCGCTCTCCGAGCAAGCGTCTCCCGAGCCCTCGGTGCTCTTGCCGGAGCCGATGCCCGTCGCGCGCAGCCTCGTGCGTCCGTTCCGCTTCGTCGCCCGCTACGAGTCGCTCGCGTGGTGGCGCGAGCCGAGCGGCCAGTCCACCAAGCGCGACGTGCTCGCCGCCACCCTCGAGGGGCGCGCCGCGATCGTCGATTTGGATAAGACGAACGGCGCGGCGAGGGTGCTCGGGTGGCTCGATTGAGGCTCCAGAAGTGCCTCGTCTCGGCGTGTCACTTCTTGCCGTCTGGATCCTTTTTCCCCCGCGCCGAGTGGGAATTTGGGCACTTACATAACTGCGTAATGATGACGGAATACAGATTTCAAGCACTTGCATGACGCACCAGGATTACTCGCTGCGGCATCGTGCTTGCAAAGTACAACATGTGTGCTTTACACGCACGCCATCCGACCCCAGCTTCTCGAACTCTGGGAAACGATCGAACGCGGGTTTGCCCAAGCATCACGCCGCGCTCTTCACAAGGAAGCTCTCATGAACCTCTCGATCGACTCGAAGACCCTCGCCGCCCACGTCCTCGTCGTCCTTGCGCGTGCGCAGCGCGCGCGGCGCGTGATCACCGCGCACGACGTCTCGACCGAGCTCGATGTCCGTAAGGCCGACGTAAAGACGGTAGTCGCTCGCCTTCACCACGAAGGTCATGTCGATGCGCTCCGTATGCGCCTCACGCTCTCCGGGCTCGCGATCGCCGAGGCGCTCACGAAGAGCGCGCTCCGCCCGCTCCGCCAAGCCCGTGTCGCGGAGAGCGCCGCCGCCTGAGCCGTGGGCACGTCGCGCCGGAGCGAACCAACCGTGCCAACGGGACGAGCGCAGCTCGGACCGGTGGCCCGATGGACCGTGGGGAGGAAGGTCCGAAGGACCGACCGACGCCACGAACCAACCGTGCCAACGGGACGGTTGGGAGGAAGGTCCGAAGGACCGACCGACGCCACGAACCAACCGTGCCAACGGGACGAGCGCAGCTCGGACCGGTGGCCCGATGGACCGTGGGGAGGAAGGTCCGAAGGACCGACCGACGCCACGAACCAACCGTGCCAACGGGACGAGCGCAGCTCGGACCGGTGGCCCGATGGACCGTGGGGAGGAAGGTCCGAAGGACCGACCGACGCCACGAAGGCGCTCGTGCCACACGTCGCGCGCAACCCGCTTTTTGCGTCGCGTGCGCGCACATCGGCGTGGGCACGGAGCGGCAAGCTCCGAGTCGTTCGGCTCGCGCGTCCTCTTCCGCGGGGTCGTGCGCGCGCGGATTTCGTGCGAAGCGCGGCTATCGTGGCGCGATGGCGCTCGTCGTCTGTGCGGCGCTCGTCGTCTGTGCGGCGCTCGTCGTCTGTGCGGCGCTCGTCGTCTCCGCGGGGACGTCTTTGCAGCAGCGGAACCCGATCGAATAGTCGCGGTAGGTGCGGGCGTGCGCGGTGGTGCGGTAGTGGCAGCCCTCGCCGTTGATGCGCACGTCGAGGAAGTAGCCCCCTGCGAAGATTCCGTTCCCGGTCGCGGTCTCGTCGGCGACCCACTCGTGCGCGTTGCCGACGAGATCGAACACGTCGAGCTCGTTTTTGCAGAGGGCGCGCTCGCCCGTCCTCGTAAACGTGCCAGACACCTCGCCGAGGCGTGGATCGTTGAGCTTGGTCCACACCGAAGGATCGACCGACATCGGCGGCGCGCTGGTGCCGTGGCGCCCTTTTTTGGAGCCTTTTCGCGTGGTTGGGGGCGCCGGTTTGCCGCCCTTTTTGGCCGCCCCTTTCCCGCGCTTCGTGCCCTTCGCGCCCTTCGCGGCTTTGCTCGGGGCCGAGGCGGCGTGCGTGGCGACACCCGTGTGGGCGGCGTGGGGAGGCAAGAGCGCGCCGGGGAACACGACCGCGATCGGGCTTCGACCGTCGTCGTTGCAGCTCCCCGAGATACGTTGCTCGCCGTAGGGGTACGCGAGCTTGCGTGTGCCCTCGCAGGCCGCCATCCACTCGGCGTGCGCGCAGAGGCGCTTGTTCGCGGCGGCGCATGCGTCCTCCGCTTGGAGCGCGCTCACGTAGGTCTGCGGGAGCACGCCCGGGCGCGAGACGGCGCGCACGTCGTCGGTGTCGTTCGGGGTGTGGGTCGGCGGGTTCGGTATGAGCGCGCCATCGCGCCCGACGACCACGAGCGACGCCTCCCACCGATCCATGCATATTCCACGTTCTATCTCGGCCATGCCCTCGGGGCAGCGGCCTTGCGCGGCATAGGAGACCTTCGTCGCGTCGGCGTCGGCATCGAGGGCGTCGGCGTCGGCGTCGGCGTCGAGCGCGTCGGCGTCGGCATCGAGGGCGTCGGCGTCGGCATCGAGGGCGTCGGCGTCGAGCGCGCTCGCGTCTACCGCGGCGATGGGCTCGGGGGACCGGGCGGGGGCGCACGAGGCCGCGAGCACGAGGGCGCTCACGACGACTCCGATGCTCACCGCCGCGCGGACCAACTTCGCCACGTCACTTCCCCTTGTGGCGCTTCTCCACGTCGACGAGACGCACCTTCGGCAGGGGGAAGTACCAGAGATCCGCGAACGCGGAAGCGGAGAACGCGTGGCCGTGCGAATCGAGCCCGAGCGACACGTTCATGTGTCCGGTCCACTCGATCCCGCGCAGCACCGCCGGCGCTTTGATCGCGTAGCCCGATGTTTTCGCGCCGACGAGGGCGAGCTCCTCCGCCGCGGCGACCTCTTTTTTGTCCGTCAAGATCGAGGCTTTGAAGAGCCCGACGGTCGTCTTCGAAGGCTCCGATACGTCTTTCCCGAACGCGCGCACGGCATCGACGCGGGTTTTTTCGTCGGCGACGGAGAGCCTCACGAGCTCGAACGGCCAGTCCTTCGGGCCGGCGTAGGCCTCGAGCATCGCGCTCGCGTCTTTGCGTTTTCCTTCTCGCGCGGCGAGGGCGGCGAGCGCGCTCACGACGCGGCCTCGCTGCGGCCACGAAGCGCTCGCTTCTTCCAGCGCGTGCACGTAGGAGCGCCCCGCCTTGTGGAACGCCTCGGCCTGGGCGGGGCCTTTCGTGAGGGTCGCCGTCACGAGGTCGAAGTCGGCCTCGAGCACCTCGCGTTCCGGATCGCGGAGCGCGAGCGCCTTGCTGCGCGGCACGATCCCGTCGAGCGTCTTGCGGAGCTTGTCGACCCCCGCTCGGTCGTCGAGGACGGACGCGAGGGTGGTCGCCGCGCGCGCACGATCGAGGGACATGTCGCGGCTCTTCGCGGCCCTCTCGCTCGGCGCAGACGTGAGCACCTCGATCGCGAGCGCTCGATCCTTCGCGAACATCGTCGCGAAGATCATCGCGCGATCGACGTCGAGCTCGTTCGGGTGCGCCTTCTTGGCCGCCGCTGCCTTCGGGAGCATCTCGGGCAACGTCGCGAGAAGACAGGAAAAATCACCTGCCATAATGCTCTTCTCGCAGGTCGTGAGCACGTCGACGAAGAGCTGGAGCGCGGCGGCGCGGCCGGGGCGAAACTTCGCGAGCTCCTTCGTGAGCACGACGAGCCGCGGGCGCGCGCCTTTGAGCTGCTGGACTACGTTCCCGTTCTGGAGCGCCTCCACGAGGTGCGCCCCCTCGAGCCCGAGCGCGACCGACGCGACGATCTCGTCGTGAGGGCCGTCCTTCGCGCTGCGCATTTCGTCGGCCGCGGCGGCGAGCGCCTTCGTGATTCCGTCGCGCGAGGCCATGTCTTGAAACGTGACGAGCGCGAGGCGGGCCGAAGCCTGCACCGACCGCGGCGACGTGGGCTCGGCGGCCTCGATCACCGCGCGCGCCTCCGCGCTACGGTCGAGGGTCATCAAGAGATCGGCGCGACCGAACGTATCGCCCGGGGGGAGCGCGCCGAGCTTCTTGAGCGACGCGAGCTCGTCCGCGATCCGCTCGGCGCGCTTTTCGTCGTCGTCCGCGGGCGTCCGCGAGAGGGCGCTCCGGGCTCGCGTGAGGGCGAGCTCTGCACGCGCGGGCTCGTCGGTGAGGATGTGGAGGTACGCGAGATCGAGGTGGTCCGAGGCGCGCGCGGTGGCCTCGTCGTGGCCCACCAGCTCGTCGAACAGCGCGGCGATTTTTCTTCGTGATTCCGGGCTTTTACCGAGGATGCGGAGCGCCTCGCGGGCGGCGGGGAGGAAACAGCCTTCCGTCGCGGTCTTCTGCCTCAGCGCGAGCGCGCGGTAGCGGCCGCGCATCTCTTCGGCCTTGTCGAGCCAAGGCAGGTGGGCCTCGATGATCGCGCGCGCGGCGGGCGGAGTGTCCGGGCTCTCCGCCATCTTCGCGAAACCTCGCGCGCTCGAGGCGATCGAGAGCAGCCCGTCGATTTGGCACACCGCGGAGACGCTCGTCGCGCTCTTCGGGCCGAGCGCGACCGGCTCGAGCAGGGCGAGGCGCGCGTAGACGAGGTGGATGCTGTCGACCATCTGCTCCGGCGCGCTCGACGAGTACGAGATGCCCTCGTTCGGGAGCGCGGCGAGCATTTGAAGACGGGCCGCGTCGCTCATGCCTTTCTGCGCCGCCATGACTGGATCGCGCACCTTCGCGAGCGCGAGCCCCGCGATGGGCTCCGGTGGGCGCGCGCCGAGGGCGGCCTGCACGTCGGCCATCGTGAGCTCCTTCGGCGCCGCGCTCTCGGTCTTCGGCGCGCTCGGAGCCGCTGGTGCCGCGGGGGGCGCCGTGGTCGCCGCGCACGCGCCGAGAGTGGCCACGAAGGCGAGAGGAGCGAGCACACCTCGAGAGCCAAAAAAGCGCATCGCGAGAGTCTTTCTCAACTGCCCTCCGCGTCGCAAGGATCATCATCCTATCGGTTGCGTGCCGTTCCACGTGGCGACGGCGAGGGCGGTGTCTCGTCGTCCACGGTGAGCGCGCTCTGCCGCAGCATCGTCGGTGTGATCGCGAGGGTGGCGCGGCAATGACGCGAAAAATGAGCGCTATCCGCGTACCCGGCGAGGTGGGCTGCCTCCGTCGCGCTCGCGCCGTCCGCGATCGACCGCACCGCGAGGCGGAGCCTGTGCCACGCCCGAAGGCGCGCGGGAGGCGCCGCGATCGCCTCGGAGACGACGTGCGACAAGCGACCCACCGAGAGCCCGATCCTCGCCGCTGCGCTCTGCAAATCTCCTCCGCGACGGAGCACGTCCTCCGCGAGACGCACGCGCGCGGGGATGCGTTGCTCCACGTGCGACAGCTCGGCCTTCGCGCGATCGAACGAACGGGCCGCCCACGCGTCGCGGAGGTGCGCGGTCGCCTCGGGTGAGAGCGACACACCGGGCTCGAGGTAAACGAGGAGCACCTCGCCCCCGCCGGGCTCCACCTCGTGCGGCGCGGAAGCGTCGACGAGCACGGTCCCGCCCCTGCGCGAGCGCTCTCGGGTGCGCACCGTCACGTCGTCGCCGATCACCCACTTCGCGGGCAGATGCGTGTGCGGAGGGGTCGCTTCGCCACGGCCAAGGTAGAGCGCCCATCGCGCCGCGACGTGAAGTCGTCCGTCCCAAGCCATGAGGGCAGCTACCACTCCGTAGCCGTTTCGTTCAAGCGCGGGGCCCGTACCGGGCCGAAGCTCGGGGCCATGTCGCTCTGGCTCTGCGCGAACGCGTCCGCCCAAATTTTCGTCGCGTGCCTGCTCGGGTGGGTGATGCTGCTCCCGATGCAGCCATGGGGAAAGCGCCTGAAAGAGACGCTGCCCCCGATGCGCGCGATGCTCTCGGCGCACCTCGACTTCATCTTGCTCGCCCTCACGCAGCTCCTCGTCGCGTTCGTCGCGACGCGGGTCGATCTCTCACATCCGCGCGTGATCTTTGGTCTTCTCGTCTTTGGCGGGTGGGTGAACCCGCTGCCGTATCTCTTTCGCGGCAAGGGGGTCGACGCGTTCGTGATGGCGGGAGGCGCGCGCCAAAGGCTCGCGAGCGCGCTCTCGGGCACGAGCTCTGCCGCCCTCACCGTGGCGTGGGGGATCGTGACGGTGGAGCTCGTGCGCGCGTGCCTTCGCGCGCAAGGAGCGTGAGAGGCGCGTCTAGCCGCGCCGCGCGACCGGCGCCTCTTCGCTCGGGGGCGGCGGATCCGAGAGCGACATCTCGTGGACGCGGATCACCTCGAAGCCGTCGCGGAGCGCGCGGCCATCCGGGTAGCGCGCGGCGAGGTCGAGAAGCACCGCGCGTCGCTCTTCGCGGAACGCGCCGAACAGCACCGGGCACACCTGGTTTTTGCCCTCCCAGAAGATGCCGCGCTCGTCTTTGTCGTGGCCGTGGAGCACGAACGTGAGCGGGAAGGGAAGATCGCGGGAGAGCTTCGTGAGAAGCTTCGCGGTGCGCGCCTCGGGCTGCCCGTAGCTGCGCAGCCACGACGCGAGCACCCGCGCGCGGTAGGGGTCGTTTCCGCCCTCGTCGAGCGTGATGGTGTCGAGATCGGCGAGGCGCTCGAGCGTGTCGTCCGGCGATCCGTGGCATACGAGCGCGCCGCACGGGAGCACGACCGCGAGGAGGGCAGACTCGAACAATATGCGAAGTACACGTTTCTCGTCGGCCCCCATCCGCGCCTCGAGCGCGACGACCTCGTCGGGGTAAAACTTGGCGGTGTGAGGCCCGCCGACGTGGCCATGATCGTGGTTGCCGAGGAGGAGGTGCACGTGGTCCGGGTAGCGCGCGAGCAGCGCGGCGACCTCGCGGACGAGCTTCGGCGAGGCGTCCTCGTAGCCGTAGAGCGCGTGCCCCGAGCGCGCCTCCGCGTCGTCGGGGCCGTGCACCAGATCGCCGGCGAGGATCCAGTGCGTCTCGCTCTCCTCGTCCGCGTCCGCGTGGAGCTTCTCGAAGCGCGCCCGGAGGGCCACGAAGTCGTCCCAGCTCCCGTGCAAATCGGTGCTCACGAGCGCGCGGCCGCGGGCGGGAAGGACGAGGTGCCGACGCATGCGCCCGAGGATACGGGCGAAGGCCGTGCATCCTCATGAAATCCCGTAAAATCCCGTGCATCGTGCATGTTCTACGTGTCTTGACGGAACATGTGTTCAGCGTCATGGTCCATGTCGAACGTGGGTAACCGAGTCCGCATCGATCCGTCGTCGCGCATGCCGCTCCCGGGCCAAACGGGGGCCGATCCGGAGGTCTTGTCGGAGCTCGAGGCCATGCGCGAGGCGCTCGCTTCGCGAAGGTCTTCCTACGTCGAGCTCGTGGCGCGTTCGTCGTTCAGCTTCCTCGCCGGCGCGTCGTCTCCGGAGTCCTTGGTCGAGGCCGCGGCGCGCCTCGGCTACGACACCATCGGCCTCACCGATTTGCACGGCATCTATGGCGCGGTGCGCGCGAACGAGACCGCGAAGAAGCTCGGGGTGCGGCTCGTCGTCGGCGCCGAGGTGGCGTGTCCTGTCGCGGGCGCGTTCGGAGGGGGCGCGTTCGGAGGGGGCGCGTTCGGAGGGGGCGCGTTCGAAGGGGAGACGGCGTCGCGTGTCTCGTCCGAGTCCCCGCGGAGCTCGGTTCATGTCGCGCTCCACGTCGAAAATCGAGCCGGCTACCAGAGCCTCTGCCGCATCCTCACCGAGGCGCACGCCCTCCGCCCACGCGACGAGCGCAAGAAGGCCGAGGTCACCCTCGCGTCGATCGTAGACCACAAGAATGGCCTCTTCGCGACGCTGCTCGATCCCGATCCTCACGCCGCGGAGGTGCTCCACGAGGCGTTCGGCCGGCGCGCGAGCCTCGGCGCGACGATGCGCCTCGATGGCCACGATCGCGAGCGCCTCGCGCGGGTGACGGAGCTCGAGCGTCGCTTCGGCATGCCCGTCGTCGCGACGAACCGCGTGCTCTTCGCCGCGCGCGACGATCGGCCCGTGTTCGACGTGCTCACCTGCATCCGCGAGAAGACCACCCTCGATCGCGCCGGGCGTTTCCTCGTCCCGAACGCGGAGGCGCACCTCAAGAGCGAAGACGTGATGCACAAGCTCTTCTCCGCGAACCCGGGGTGGATCGCGCGGAGCCGTGTCTTGGCCGACGCGTGCACCTTCGCGCTCGACACCCTCGACTACGCGTTCCCGTCCGACGCGTGCACCGAAGCACGCGAGACCCCGGACGACGCGCTCCGCCGGCTCACCTACGAAGGCGCGAACGACCGCTACGGCGGCCGCGTGCCGGAGAAGGTCGTCGCCCAAATCGAGAAGGAGCTCGCGCTCGTCACGAAGATCGGCGTCGCCCCGTATTTCCTGAGCGTTCGTCAGGTGGTCGACATGGCCCGTCGACGCGACATCCTCTGCCAGGGGCGCGGCTCGGCGGCGAACAGCGCGGTCTGTTATTGCCTCGGCATCACCGCCGTCGATCCCGACAGGTCGTCGATGCTGTTCGAGCGTTTCCTCTCCGCCGAGCGCGCGGAGCCCCCCGATATCGACGTCGACTTCGAGCACGAGCGCCGCGAAGAGGTCATCCAAGAAATCTACGAGACCTACGGCCGCGATCGCGCCGCGATGGTGAGCGAGGTCGTCGCCTACCGAGGAAAATCGGCGCTCCGCGACGTGGGCAAGGTGCTCGGGCTCTCCCCCGAGCAGGTCGATCGCCTGAGCGCGGTGGTCTCGTTTTGGGACGGTTTGTCCGACGTAGAGCCCCTCCGTCTCGCCGAGGCGGGCTTCGATCCGCGCGATCCACGCCTCCGTCAGGTGCTCACGATCGCCCGTAAAATTCAGGGTTTCCCGCGCCACCTCTCCATCCACGTGGGGGGCTTCGTGCTCTCGTCGCGCGATCTCTCGGAGGTCGCGCCGGTGGAGCCGGCCACCATGGAAGCGCGCACCGTCGTCCCTTGGGACAAGGACGACATCGACGCGCTCGGCTTCTTCAAGGTCGACGTGCTCGGCCTCGGCATGCTCACTGCGATCCGCAAGGCGCTCGATCTCGTGAAGGACGATCCGGTCTTCGCGGGGAAAAACACGGCGATCGACAGGCTCGCCGCGATCCCGCCGGAAGATCCGGAGGTCTACGCTGCGCTGTGCCGCGCCGACACGGTCGGCGTGTTCCAAATCGAGAGCCGCGCGCAAATGGCGATGCTCCCGCGCCTCCGCCCGAAGACCTTCTACGATCTCGTGATCGAGGTCGCGATCGTGCGTCCGGGCCCGATTCAAGGCGGAATGGTGCATCCGTACCTGCGAAGGCGAAACAAAGAAGAGGCGGTCGAAGCACCGCACCCGCGCCTCGAAAAGATCCTCGAACGTACCCTCGGCGTGCCGCTCTTCCAGGAGCAGGTCATGCAGATCGCGATCGAAGGCGCGGGCTACACCGGCGGTCAGGCCGACCAGCTTCGTCGCGACATGGCGGCGTGGAAACGCAGCGGAGGCCTCGGAAAACACGAGGTCGCGCTCGCCGAAGGTTTCGCCAAAAATGGGATCCCGAAGGAGTTCGCGAAGCGTCTTTACGAGCAAATCAAAGGCTTCGGTGAGTACGGCTTCCCGGAGAGCCACGCCGCCAGCTTCGCGCTCCTCGTCTACGCGAGCGCGTGGCTCAAGGTGCATCACCCCGCCGCGTTCGCTGTCGCGCTCTTGAATAGCCAACCGATGGGCTTCTATTCGCCATCGAGCATCGTCGAGGACGCCAAGCGGCACGGCGTCCGTGTGCTCCCCCCGTGCGTGCACGCGAGCGCGTGGGACTCCACCATCCCCGAACGCGGACCCGAAGAGCGCGATCCCAAGAGCACAGGAGCGTTTCGGATCGGTCTCCGCGAGGTGCGCGGCCTCCAAGAAGAGACCGGACGCCGCATCGTCGCCGAGGCATCGCGTGCACCCTACACGGACATCGCCGACCTCGAGCGGCGCACCGGGGTGCGCAAAGATCACCTCGTCGCGCTCGCCGAAGCCGGCGCCCTCGCGCCGATCACCCCCCCCGACGAGCGCGGTCGAAAGAACCGTCGCACCGCGGTGTGGTCGGCGCTCGCGCCCAAGGAAATTCCGCTCGTCCACGACGCCAAAATGCGCGCGGCCGAGCGCGTAAACGTCGCAGTGGTCGTTCCCGAGGGGCCCACCGACGAAGGCCTCGCTCGCCTCGCCGAAGCCGAAGAGGCCCGCCTCGTCGCGCTCCTCGCGCCGGAGCTTCCTCGCCTCACCCGCGAAGAGCAGCTCCTCCTCGACTACGAGCGTACGGGCCTCTCGGTCGAGGACCACCCGATGCGGATCATGCGGTCGAAGCTGCCTTCCCACGTGCTCTCGTCGCGCGATCTCACGAAGGCACGCCACGGCGCGCGGGCGACGAGCGCGGGGGTCGTGTTGTGCCGTCAGCGCCCGATGACGGCGAGCGGCGTCGTGTTCGTCACCCTGGAGGACGAGCACGGCTTCGTGAACCTCGTTCTCTTTTCCAAGATTTACGAGCGCCTGCGCCACGTCACGAACACGTCGACCATGCTCTTGGTCACCGGGAAGGTGGAGCGGCAAGCCGAGTCGAGCGCCGACGACGCGCGCGAATCGAACGCCGCGCCGTGTGTCTACATCGTGGTCGAGTCGCTCGAGAAGCTCACCATGCGGGGCAAAGTGGTCCCGTCGATGAGCCGCGATTTTCGCTGACACGAGAGCGCCGCGAACCGTTCCGACTTATGCTTGCGAGCTTCTTCCCGTGCCGACGAAAGATCCGAAAGAAGCCCTCCTCGTGTTGCTCGAGCTCACCCGCAAGCTCGCGGAGCGGACCTCGCTCGAGGAGTCGCTCCAGGCGATCACGCACGCCGCGCAGAAGCTCGTCGCCGCCGACCACGCGAGCGTGCGCCTCCTCGACTCCACGCGCACAGAGCTGCTCTCGGGCGCGCGCACGGGCTCCGGCGCCGACAAACGTCCGATGACGTTCCGCCCCGGCGAAGGCTTCATCGGTCTCTGCGTAAGCGAACGAAGGCCCTTCCATGTCGACGACGTCTCGAACGATTCGCGCTTCGTGCCGCAAGCCGGGCAGACGTTTCGAATCGGCTCGCTCATGTGCGAGCCGATGTGGTCGCAGGGCGAGGTCGTCGGGGTGCTCTCCGTGACCTCCCCGGAGACGCACGCGTTCGACGAGGACGCGCAGCTCCTCTTGCGCTTGCTCGCGAACTGTTCGTCGCCTCCGGTGGAGCGCGCGCGCCTCGAGCGCCTCGCCACGTTCGACGACCTCACCATGGCGATGAGCCACCGCTACCTCCTCCCGCGCATCTCGGAGGAGATCGAGAGCGCCACTCGCACGGGCTCCGAAATCTCGATTCTCCTCATGGACTTGGACCACTTCAAGCTCGTGAACGACGAGCACGGTCACGCCGTCGGCGACGCGGTGCTTCGCGCGTTCGCGGATCGCGTGCGAAGGCTCGTCCGCAAGGTCGACGTGCTCGTTCGGCGCGGGGGTGAGGAGTTCGTGCTCGTCATGCCGCGCACCGGCAGCACACAGGCCCTCGCGACCGGCAAGCGTATCCAGGAGAGCCTCGAGCGCGAGAAGATCGCCACGACGAAGCTCTTCCTCCGCCAAACGGTGTCGATTGGTGTCGCCACGTGGGACGGCCGCGAGGCGCCCGAGTCCCTCGAGGCGCGCGCCGACCACGCGATGTACGAAGCGAAGCACCTCGGGCGCAACCGGGTCGTCGTCTCCACCCGCGAGTCCACCACGGACCTCGGGCCAGCGAGCGCTCGCTGATCGAGTCACGCAGGAGACCGTGACGACGGGATGCCTGCAGCGCGCTCCGACCGCGACTCCGAGCGCGCTCCGACCGCGCCACGTTCACACGACGAGGGGGACCTCGAGCGTCTCGTCCACGTCGGTCAAGTCGCCGCGCTCGGCGCTGCGGAGGAGGCGCCACACGTGCCTGCCGATCACGTCCACGTCGGTCGACGTGAAGTGCTCACCGCCGAACCTGTGGATGGTCTCGGTTTGTTTCTTGAGGATCTCGGAGTCTTGCTGGAACACGCGGAGCGCGAGCGGCTTGATGAGCGGCGCGATGAGGCGCGAGGGCAGGTGGGTGCGGAAGCTCACGACCGCATAGATCCGCGTGACGTAGTCGGAGACCGGCGTCATCACCGAGTCGACGCGGAAATGGTTCTCGCTCCCAATGCGGTACTCGACCTGCGCGACGGACGGCAAAATGAAGCGATCGTAGTGGGTCACGATGCCGCCCGAGGGCGAGAGAATGCGCCCGATGACGCCCTCCGGCCGCGGCTCGCCGACGTACTCCGCCTCCACCCGATCGCGCGATCGGTGAATCTTGGCCGTGATCGTGATCCCGCGGCTCTTCGATCGAAAGAGCCCGTGGTGGAGGAACGCGGTATGCGGCACGTCGAGCGCGTTCTCGATCGACGAGTACAGCGTCCCCTCCGCCGTCACCGCTTGCACCACCGTGCTGTAGCCGGGCTTGTCCTTGTACGCGAAGACGTGCGGCTCGGTCTTCGGAGCCACGCCGTCTCCCATGGGTGTAGAGTACACCCAAATGAAACCGTCTTGTTCGCGGACGGCGAACGAGGTCGCGCGCTGGCCTTTCTGCCCGCACGCGCCCGAGAACGTGGGGATGAAGCGGCACTCGCCGCCGCCGTCGAAGCGCCACCCGTGGTACGCGCATTCGATCGTGCCGTCGCGGTGGGTTTTCCCGAGGGAGAGCGGCACGTTACGATGGGGACAGCGATCGAGGAGCGCGGCCGCTTTACCGCGCTCGTCACGGAAGAGGGCGAGCTTGGTGCCGAAGAGCTCCCGCTCGATAGGTTCGCTCTTCAGCTCGTTCGACTCGGCGACGATGAACCAGTGATCCGGGATCTTGACCACCGACGCGCGTCCACGCCGGAGAGGCACGAGGCCCGAGGTCGATATGCCGTTGTCGCCTGCTTCGCCCATGCGCGGAAGGGTAGGCCGCGAGGGGCCCGTTCGACAACCTGGATGCGCCGCGCGGAGGCGCAGGACACGTGAAAAAGCCCGCGTGCCTCCCGTGGTGGGGGGAGCGCGGGCTTCGTCGTCTCAGGCGGGGGATTGCGCGGTCAGGCGACCGCCACCGCTTCGCCGCGTCGTTTCTCGGCCGCGTCGGCGAGGGTCACGCTCACCAGGCGCGACACCCCCGACTCCTGCATCGTCACGCCGTGGAGCACGTCGACCATCTGCATCGTGCGCTTGATGTGCGTGATGAGGATGAACTGCGAGCGGTCCGTCATGCTGCGGACCATTTCGTTGTATCTTGCAACGTTCGCCTCGTCGAGCGGGGCGTCGACCTCGTCCAGGATGCAGAACGGCGAGGGCTTGATCTGGAAGATCGCGAAGATGAGCGACACCGCGGTGAGCGCTTTTTCGCCGCCGCTCATGAGCTCGATGCTCGCGAGCTTCTTGCCCGGGGGCTGCGCCAGGATCTCGATGCCGGTCTCGAGCATGTCGTCCGGGTTCGTGAGTCGCAGCGACGCGCGCCCGCCACGGAACATGCGCGGGAAGATCTCTTGGAAGCGTGCGTTTACCTGGTGGAACGTCTCCTCGAAGAGCTTCTTCGACTCCTTGTTCATCTGCTCGATCGCCTTCGTGAGATCGGCGAGGGCGGAGTCCAAGTCGGCCTTTTGGTCGCTGTAGAAGGCGTAACGCTTCTCGGCTTCTTCGTGCTCGCGCATCGCCTCGAGGTTCACGCTGCCCATGCGCTCGAGGAGCCCGGTGAGCTCGGAGATGCGCGCGCGGGTCTCGTCGTCCGGCGGGGGACGCATGTGGTAGTCGCCGACGACGCGGCCGAGGGCGAGCCCGCGGAACTTCTCCGCGACACCCTCGAGCAAGTGTTGGAGCGCGATCGTTCGCTCGCGGAGCGCCATCTCGTGGGTGGTGAGCGCCTCGCGCGCGGTGTCGGCCTTCGCGCGGAGATCTCGGAGCACAGCCTCGCGCTCCGAGAGCTCGGACCGCACGCCGTCGAAGATGGCGCGCGCGTTCCCGAGCGCCGTCTCGGCGACGCGCTGCTCTTCGAGTGCGGTGAAGAGCGCGGCCTTGTGGAGGTACGTTTGCCCCGCCGTCTCGCCGAGCTCGCGCGCGCCGTCGGCGAGCTGGGTCACGAGGCGACCGTGGCGCTCGGCGAGCTCGTGGAGGCTCTTCTCGAGGCGTGAGCTCGTTCCGCGCGCGGCGAAGAGTTTCTCGCGGGTGCCCGCGACACGGACGCGTCGCTCCGTCACGTGCGCACGGCGGGCCTCGACCTCGCCGACCCAAGAGCTCGCGAAGGCTTGCGCTTCCTCCACCGCGCGCTCCGACGCGACGAGCGACTCACGGGTCGAATCCAGGGTGCTCGCCGCGAGGTCGCGCTCCTCGACGGCCTCGGAGAGCCGCTGCCCGAGCTCGTCGATCTCTTGGGCGAGGGAGGCGACGCGCGCTTCGGCGCTCGTGCGCTCGCTCTCGGCCGCGCGAAGATCTTTCTCGACGCGGACGAGCGCGAGCTCACCCTCGTGCGCGCGTTGCCGAGCGACGTCGAGGGCGCCCTGTGTCTCGGTGATCGCGTCGCGAAGGGCTTGATGCGACGTGAAGCGCTCCGACACGATCGCGTCGAGCGCCTCGACCTCGTCGCCGAGCTCGCGCGCCTCGCGACGGGTGTCGAGCATGTGTGCCGCGACGTCTTCCCCGGTGCCGCCGGAGACACGTCCGTCGGCGTAGAAGACGGTGCCGCACGTGGTGACCGCCGCGATTTGGCGCTCGGCCACGAAGACACGCGCCGCGTCGATCGACTCGGCGAGCACCACGTCGCCGACCACCGAGCGCACGAGGGCCTCGTCGTCGGCAGAATAACGAACGAAATCGACGAGATATCCGCGAATGCCAGGGGCCGCGAGCGAGGCGCCATCGAGGCTGCCGACGCTGCGAGCGGGCCGATGCGGGACCACCGTCGCGCGGCCCTTTTTCTCCTCGCGCATCTGGTCGAGGAGCCCGAGGGCGGCGGCCGGATCCGACACGACGACATCGTGGAGGCGCTGCCCGAGCCACGAGGCGAGCGCGGTGGTGACCTCCGGCTCGGCTTCGATGCGGTCCGCGAAGAGCCCGAGCACGGTCGGATCTTTGCTCGCGACGAGGGCCTTGGTCCCCGCGCCGACGCCGTCGAGGCGCGACTGCACCTCGAGGAGCGCTTGCATACGCGAGCGTTTGCGCTGCGCCTCGTGCTTGGCCTCCTCGAGCGACCGTTCGCTGCCGAGGATGTCGTGTTTGAGCTGGGTGAGCCGGGTCTCGAGCTCCGCTTTTTCCTCGGCCGAGAGCACCTTTCCGCTCTTCGCGTCCTCGAGCTCGCGGGTCAGCGTATCGACGCGCGATGCGAGATCGTGGGCGACGAGCTCGAGCTCTTGGCG
Organism: Myxococcales bacterium; assembly: GCA_013297655.1. Taxonomy (GTDB): domain Bacteria; phylum Myxococcota_A; class Polyangia; order Polyangiales; family Polyangiaceae; genus JAAFHV01. The sequence continues at coordinate 22,533 of JAAFHV010000150.1, forward strand.
CGTGAGCACCTGCTTCTCGAGGAGCATGGTGGTCTCGGTCTTGCGGCGCTCGAAGCCCTCGAGCTTCGCCTCGCCGCTCGCGATCTTGGCGCGCGCGTCGGCGGCGCTCGTCTGCGCCTCGGTGAGGGCCTTCTGGGCGCTCGCCTGCTCTGCGAGCACCTCGGCGAGCTTCTCTTCCTCGCCGCGTGTCTCCGCGGCTTGTGCGTCCTCGTCCTGCGTGAGCGACGTGAGCTCGCCCGCTACGATCGCGAGCTCTTCGCCGAGCGACCCTTGCTGGCCGACGACGGTGCGAAGCTCGTTTTCGGCGTCGGCCTCGCGGCGCACGAGCGCCTCGATCCGGTCTTTCGCGCGCGAGATCGCGGCTTCTTCGGCGCGAACCGCGTTCTCGGCGGCGAAGTTCGCGGTCGTCGCGATCTCGAGGTTGGCCTCGGCGTCGTGGGCCCCGAGGCGCGCCGTCTCGAGGTCCGCCTCGCGCGCGACGAGGGCGTTCCTCGCTTCTTCGTGGCCGAGCCCGTGCTCCTCGACCGCGGCCGACTCGAGCTTCACCCAGCCCGTCAGCTCGAGGTACCGGTGCGACGCCTCGTAGAGCTGGAGATCCTCGACCTCGTTGCGGTACGCCACGAAGCGCTCGGCCTTGGCCGCTTGGCGCTTGAGGGTGCCCAAGTTGCGCTCGATCTCGGCGACGATGTCGCCCACGCGCAGCAAGTTTTGCTGCGTGAGCTCCATCTTCTTTTCGGCCTGCTTCTTCTTCGACTTGAACTTCGTGATGCCGGCCGCTTCTTCGATGAGGATGCGGCGATCTTCGGCCTTCGCGCTCACGATGAGGCCGATTTTTCCCTGCTCGACGATGCTGTACGCCTTCGTACCGACGCCGGTGCCGAGGAAGAGATCGGTCACGTCTTTGAGGCGCACCTGGGTCTTGTTGATCAGGTACTCGCTCTCGCCGGAGCGATGGAGCCGGCGCGTGACCGCGATCTCGGGGTAGTCCTTGTATTCGATCGGGAGATCGATCCCGTCGTTGTCGTTTTCGAAGGTGAGCGTCACCTCCGCGAACTCGGCGCCGGGGCGTGTCTCCGAGCCGTTGAAGATGACGTCGTCCATCGAGCGACCGCGGAGGTTCTTCGCGCTCTGCTCGCCCATCGCCCAGCGGATGGCGTCGACGATGTTCGACTTTCCACACC
>JAAFHV010000151.1 GCA_013297655.1 Myxococcales bacterium
TGATGCACGCCGATCTGCCGGAGGGGATGGGGGAGCCCCTGCGCGCCTTCTGGACCGACGCGTACTTCGGGCCAATGACAGACTACTTCGGGCGCTTCGCGACCTTGCTCGCGAACACCCCGCCGAGCCAAGCCGTCATCTTCGTCGAGGACGACGACGACGAGCCCGAGCCCGCGAAGCCCAAGAAGGTGAAGCTCGACAAGGCCAAGCACGAGGCCGCCCCCGCCAAAGCCCCCACCCTCGCGGTCGCGAAGGACGAGAAGCCCAAGAAGGGCAAAGCGGGCTCCGACGAAAAGCCGAAGTCGGTCGCGCCGCCTCCGCTCACGCCACCGCGCGCCGAGCCGGAGAAGCCCAAGAAGGGCAAACCGCAGCCCCCCGAAAAGGCGGACAAGCCCGTCAAGGCGGCGAAGGCCGAAGCCAAGGCCGAGAAGCCCAAAGCCAAGGCAAAACCCGAGAAGCCCAAAGCCAAGGCAAAACCCGAGAAACCCAAAGCCAAGGCAAAACCCGAGAAGCCAAAGGCCAAGGCCAAACCCGAGAAGCCGAAGGCCAAAGCAGGAAAGGCCAAGCCCGAAAAGGCCAAGCCCGCCAAAGCCAAACCGAAGGCAAAAGGGAAAACGGCGAAAAAAGAGAAGGCCAAGCCCTCCAAAGCCAAAGCAAAGGCAAAAAAGGGCAAACGCTGAGGTTCGGCCGACCCGAATCGACGAACGCGAGCACCGGAGACGGAGCTCGCGTTTCTTCTTTCGCAGTCGAGGATCCCGAGCGGCGCGGGCGACGGCCCCGCCGGCCTACTCGTGACGGAGGGCTTGAATCGGATCGAGGCGCGACGCGCGGCGAGCAGGGAAAAATCCGAAGACGATCCCCGTGGTGCCGCTGGTGCCGAGGGCGAGGGTGAGGGCGGTGGTGTCGACCCCCATCTTCCAGCCGAGCGCGGTGGAGAGGCCGTAAATGCCAATCCCGCCGACGATGGTGCCCGAGATTCCGCCGATGAGGGAGAGAGCGACCGCCTCGACCAGGAACTGGGTGCGAATGTCGCCCTCGCGCGCGCCGATGGCCATACGAATGCCAATCTCGCGCGTTCGCTCGGTCACGCTGACGAGCATGATGTTCATGACCCCGATCCCGCCGACGACGAGGCTAATCGCGGCGACGCACACGAGGAGCACGGTGAGCAGCGAGTAGATGGTGTCTTGCATCGCCTGGAACTCTTTTTGAGTGCGAAGGGCGAAGTCGGGCTCACGATCGTCCGGGATTTTGTGGCGCTGGCGCAGGATCGAGGTGATCTGGGCGACGGCGCGATCGGTGGTCTCGGCGCTGGTGGCGCTCGCCAAGATCATGCCCGCTTGCCCCGGAGGAGTTCGCAGCACCCGCGCGCGCATGCTCGCGATCGGCATGAGGATCAGGTTGTCTTGGTCGCCGCCGAACGGTGCCTCGCCCTTGGTCTCGAGGACGCCGAGGACGCGGTAAGCGTAGCGGCCGATGCGCACCGTGTGCCCCACCGGATCGGCCTCCCCGAAGAGGTCCTTCGCGACGGTGCTGCCGATGACGATCACCTTGGTTTTGGCGGTCTCGTCGTACTCGGTCCAGGGCTCCCCCCGCTCCACCTTCCAGTTGCGAACCGAGAAGAACGCCATCGTGGTGCCGATGAACTGCGTGCGCGCGTTCTTGTCGGAATAGACCACCTGCCCGGAGGCGCGGAGGGTGGGCGCGTAGGCGAGGATGCTCACCGCCTCGCGGCCTATCGCGCGGCCGTCGTCCTCCGTGAGCTTGGCGCGGGCGCCCGTCTGCGAGCGCGCACCCGACGCGTTCGAGTCCTGCGGGATGATGATGATCATGTTCGAGCCGAGGCTCGAGATTTGAGAGCCGACTGACTCACGCGCACCGGAGCCGAGCGCCGTCACGGTGACGACGGCGGCGACCCCGATGAGGATCCCGAGCACGGTGAGACCAGCGCGGAGGCCGTTTCGCTGGATGGCACGGAGCGCGAGCAACACGCCGGTGAGGAACGAGCCCATCTTATTCGGTCCTCAAGGCTTCGATCGGGTCGAGGCGCGCCGCTCGGCGAGCTGGGAAGAACCCGAAGCCGATGCCGATGAACGCGCTCGTCGCGACCGCGATACCGATGGATTTACTGCCCGGCGCGATGTCCCAGCCGAGGGCGTGGCCGAGCCCGAACACGGCAAAAGCGCCGGCGAGGATACCCAATCCCCCGCCGATGAGACTGAGCACGACCGCCTCGACCAAGAACTGCACGAGGATGTCGGTTTCACGCGCGCCAATCGACATGCGAATGCCAATTTCGCGGGTACGTTCGGCGACCGAGACGAGCATGATGTTCATGACTCCGATCCCGCCGACGAGGAGCGAGACCCCCGCGACGCCGAGCAAGAGCGCAGAGAGCACCTGCGCTATCCCCTCCGTCGCCTTTTGGAACTCACGCTGGGTATTGACCGTAAAATCGGGGTCTGCGCCCTCGCCGATGTGGTGTCGCTGGCGGAGGATCTGCTCCACCTGCGCCTTCGCGCGATCGGTGGTCTCCTCCGAGGTGGCGCTCGCGAGGAGCATGTCGACGCGACCGGGAGAGGTGCGGAAGATGCGCGCGCGGTAACTGCCAATCGGCATCAGGATGCGGTCGTCTTGGTCGTCGCCGAAGGCCGAGGTTCCGCGCGCCTCCAGCACGCCGATCACGCGGTACGGCGAGCGCCCGATCCGAACGACACGACCGACCGGATCGCCGCTCCCGAAGAGCTTCTCTGCCACGGTGGCGCCGATGACGCACACCTTGGTCTTCACGAGCTCGTCGCTCTCGGTCCAGGGCTCGCCTTTGACGACTTTGTATTTGCGAATCGGGAAATAGGAGAGCGTGGTGCCCACTGCCAACGTCGCCGCGTTGCGATCGCCGTTGACCATCTGCACGGGGGCAGAGAGGAACGGAGCCACGTTCGACACGCTCACCGCTTCGCGCGCGATCGCCTTCGCGTCGTTCTCGGTGAGGCGCCCCGTCGCCTTCGACTTTGCGCCCGATTGCTGCACCGCCTGCGGGTTGATGAAGAGCCCATTCGACGCGAAGCCGGCGATCTCGCCTCCCACCTTCGACGACGCGCCCTCGGCGAGGGCCGTGACGGTGACGACCGCGGTGACGCCGATCAGAATGCCGAGCACCGTGAGCGCCGACCGCGTCTTTTGACGCACGATCGCCGTGAGGGCGAGCACCATGGCGTTCAGGAAGAGGCCGATCATGGGCTCACTTCTTGGGGGAGAAGAGGGTCAGGAGGCCAAAGAGCACGATCGACATCGCGAGCGTGATCCCGCACGCCGCGCCCGCGAACCGAAGCGCGACGAGGCTACCGCCCTCGCGCACCGCCACTTCGATCGGCTTCGGGAGCGCAGCCAGCGCGCCGAACCCTTGAAGGACGAGGAAGGTGCCCGAAAAGTAGAGCGAGAACCGCAGGCGCTGATCGCGCGTGAGGAGGTGTCCGTAGACGCCCTTCGCCCGCGCCGCTGCGACCGCCGCGACCGCGACGAGCCCGAAGATCGGGGGGACGAACCGCACGTCTTGCTCGAGCACGTACGTGCAGTACGCCTTCCCGAGCCCGCTGCCGGCGATCGCGGCGAGGAGCGCGACGATCACGAATCCAGCGGAAATCGCGGCTCCGCGTCGCTCTCCGGTCGCGCCCTGGGCCTCGGCGTCGGGCTTGTTTACCTCCGGAGGCGGCAGCTTCGCGAGCTCGGCCTGCGCGTCCTTGGGCGAGTCTTGGCGGACGTCGCTCACCATCCGCCCATCGCGGAACGTGATGACCCGCGACGCGCACGCGGCGATGTCGTGCTCGTGCGTGACGAGCGCGATGGTGATGTTCTGCTCTCGGTTCAGGGTCTGCAGGAGCGCGAGCACCTCGAGGCTGGTGCGGGTGTCCAGGTTGCCGGTGGGCTCGTCGGCGAGGAGGAGCGGCGGGTCGGTCACGAGGGCGCGCGCGATCGCCACGCGCTGCTGCTGGCCTCCCGAGAGCTGGTTCGGCGTGTGGCCCATGCGCTCGCCGAGCCCCACCTGTTCGAGCGCCTTCATCGCCCGCGCGCGACGCGGACCACGGCCCACTCCACGGTATTGGAGAGGCAGCTCCACGTTCTCGAGCGCGGTGGTGCGGGGGAGGAGGTTGAACCCCTGAAAGATGAACCCAATCAAACGGTTACGCACGATGGCGCGGCCGTCGTTGGTGCGCGCGCCGACGTCGAGGCCGGCGAGCTGGTACGTGCCGCGGGTGGGCCTGTCGAGGCAGCCCAAGATGTTCATGAGGGTGGACTTGCCGGAGCCGCTCGTTCCGACGATGGCGACGAACTCGCCGCGGGCGAAGGTGATGTCCACGTCGCGAAGGGCGCGCACCACGCTCTCGCCCGAGTCGTAGTCTTTTGCGACCCCGCGCAGCACGATGAGATCGTCGCGGCCCTCGGGAGGAGCGCCGCGATCCTCGGAAGGCATGTCCATCAGAAAGGCTTGCCCTTCTTCTTCGTCGCTTCGGTCTCGGACTCGTCGGTGACGACCTTGGTGCCTTCGTCGATGCCGCTGACCTCGGTGAAGATGCCGTCGGTGACGCCGGTGGTGACGACACGCGCTTCTTCTTTTTCTTCGCCCGGCTTGTCCGAGAGCAGCACGTGGATGCGGCCCTGACCCTTGAGGAGCGGCGGATCGACCGGCAAGGGCAACGGCTTTCCGTTGGGACCGAGCGGCGGAGTGGGCTTGAAACGAAGCGCCGCGTTCGGGACGCGGAGCACGTTCTTCGACTCTTTCGTCTTCACCGTGATGGTGGCCGTCATGCCCGGACGCAGCTTTTCCTCGGGGTTTTGCACCTCGACGACCGCGGAGTAGGTGACGACTCCCTGCACGTTGTTCGGCGAGAAGCGGACCTGCTGAACGACGCCGCGGAACGCCTCGCCGGGGAACGCGTCTACCACCGCTTCGACCTCCATCGCCTCGCGGAGCTTGCCCACGTCGGCCTCGTCTACATCGGCGAGCACCCGCATGCGGCGGAGGTCTTGCGCGATCACGAAGAGCACCGGCGCCTGGAAGCTGGCGACGACGGTGGAGCCCGGATCGATGGTGCGCGAGATGACGATGCCGTCGACCGGCGAATAAATCTTGGTGAAGCTCTTGTTCGTGGAGGCCTGCGAGAGCTGCGCTTGGATCGCCGCCGCCTGCGCGGTGGTGGCGGACACCTGCGCCGCCGCGACCTCGTACTGGCCACGCGCGGCATCGAGCTCTCCGCGCGACGCGAGGTTCTCTTTCACGAGCTTCTCGATTCGCTCGAAGCTCGCTCGTGTCGCGGTCAGGTTTGCCTTTGCGCTCTCGGCTTGCGCCTTTTGCGCCATCAGGCTCGCTTGGGTCTGGCTCACCTGCGCGTCGAACACGGTGGGATCGATCTCGGCGAGCAAATCGCCCTTCTTCACCATCGTGTTGAAGTCGACCGGAACGCGCGTGACGCGGCCGTTCGCTTGCGCGCCGATGTTCACCTGAAGGAGCGGCTGCACCGCGCCGGTGGCCTGCACCTTTTCGCTCACGTCGCCGCGGCCAATGGTCGCGCTGAGGAACCGTGGAGGCGGCGCGGGCTTGTTTTTGGCGCGAACGACGATTCCCACCGCGACGAGGGCGACGAGGCCGAGCACGATCGCGAGGCGCCGAATCCACACCCGGCCCCCCTCTTCCGAAGCGAGCGCGCGGCGAAGCTCTTCCGGGGCGGCCGAGCTGGTGGTGGGGGTGGTCTGCGCAGACATCCGGAGCGTACCTTTCGCCGTGAGAGCGAGAAAAGCAGGGACGACGGGCGGGTTGCCTCCGACGTCGAGCCGGCATCCTAATCCTTCCGCCGAGGGAAAGTAGGCCCCCGCGTAGAATTGGTCGACTTCACTCCTGCGTAAATTTCCAAAGGATCACGAAACTTTACAGGCGGACCAATCCGTAGCCGGGGGAGAAAGAATCGAGGAAACGTGGTCGCCTCGCCAAAGCTTCCCGTGCAGTTACTGTCAAAGGTCTCGTGGAAGCGGTAAGGTCCAGCGGCGTTGCAATGGCACTCGGTCCCCCAGGGCCGTGGTCGCTGGCTGTCATCCGCCGCGTCGTTCCCCGCCCCGGCGGGAGCGTGAGGCGCGTGGCTTCGCCCGAAGGCGCGATGGATTCCGAAAAGACGCTCACGGATCGAGACCTCGTAGAACGAGCCAAAAAGGGCGAGCAAAAGGCCTTCGGTCTGCTCGTTCGCCGCCACCAACCGCGCATCCAGCGGCTGGCGATTCACATGGTTCGTGATCGAGCGCTGGCAGAGGACATCGCCCAAGAAGCGTTCCTCCGCGCCTACAACGCGCTCGATCGTTTCGACGGTCGAAGCGAGCCCTACACCTGGATTTACCGCATCGCGGTGAACCTCTCGCTCAACGCGATCCGCTCGCGGAAGTCGTCCCGGGTGACCGGCGACGACGACGACGCGCGCCTCGACGCGATTCGGAACGACAAACCGGAGGGGCAAGATCCGCAGTCCCAGAGCTCGGGGCGTCAACAGTACCTCGCGCTCTGCGAAGGGATCGACGCGCTCTCCGAGACGTTACGCACCACCTTGGTGCTCGTGTGCATCGACGGCATGTCCCACGAGGACGCGGCGACGATTTTGGGAGCGCCCGAAGGAACGATTGCATGGCGAGTCCACGAGGCTCGTCGCAAGCTCAAGGACTTCATGGAGACGCGTGGATTCGGCGCCGAGCCTGCAGAAGCCGCATCGCGCGGTGGAGCACAAAAATGAGCGATCGGGATTCACCCCGTTCTTCTTCGTCTCGCAAAGACTGGCTCGACGCGCAGCTCGCGTCCTGGCCGGACGTGCAGCGAACGGAAGCGACGAACGACGCCGCGGCAGACGCGGTGATGGTTCGTATTGCGAGCGGTGAGCGCGGCACTTCGCTTGCGTCCATCGACGATGGAAATATTTTCGCAAGTCCCCTTGGACAGACGCCAGAAGAGAGTCATAACACTGCCGCCTCGGCCGCGGCGAAGAGCACGACGAGCGCAGCTCCTGCATCAAGCAGGGCACGTGGAAAGTCGGAGGAGTCGATGTCGATGTCGTCAGACCGTGAGCGAGACCGCCGCAGCCTTCAGGACCTCGCGAAGCTCGCAGCCAACACCACCACTCCCGCGCCCTCGTCGGTTCGCTTCGATGTAGGACCGCTCTCGAGCCCCGCATCGTCGCGCAAAGACGAAGACTCGGGCCTCGTCAACCTCATGGCGTTCGCCCCGCAAGCGGAGCCCGCGCCCGCTTCGGTCAAGGCGCCCCCGCCCCCGCCGTCGTCGGTCGCCCCCGCTTCCGTGAGCGCCGGCCCCGCGAGCGTGCGTGCCTCGGCACCGCCCGCCTCGATGCCCGCGCCTTCGTCCATCGGCGCCGCGGTCGTGTCTTCGGCCGCTCCCTCGATCGACGCACCGCTCTCGGGTCCCGAGGTCGCCGCCGCTTCGGCTGCTGTCCCGTCGGTCCCCGTCGTCGCGATGGCCTCCTCGAAAGAGGAGAAAAAGGGCAACGGAAAGGTGATCGCCATCGGCGGTCTCTTCGCCGCTGCCGCGATCGCCGCCGGTGTCTTCTTCGCGACGCGCAAGCCGGTCGAAGAGCCCTCCGCGATGAACGCTCCCCCCGTCGCCGCTGCGCCGGCGCCGAAGGCTCCCGAGAAGACCGAGACCACGCAGGCCGCCGAGCCCTCGAAGGACGAGCCCGCGTCGGCCACTCCCGCCGCGAAGACCCCCGTCGCGAAGCCCGTCGTCGGCGGCCCCGCGATCGCCAAGGTCGACAAGGAAAAGGTCGAGGCCAAGGAAGACAAGAAGGTCGAAGCGAAGGACCTCCCGTCCTCCGCTGGCGGCACGAACGACCTCGGCGCGGCGATGCGCCAGGCCGCGGGCCCCGGCGCCAACACCGAATCGGGCGACAAGACCTCGGGTCCCCAGTTCGCGGCGGGCAGCGTTCCGCAGAAGCCCTCGCAAGGCGCGATCACCGGCGCTCTCGGCGCGGTGCTCGGCCAGGCTCGCTCCTGCGTCGCGGAAGACGACCCCATCTCGCGCGCCAACGTGACGTTCGCGTCCGCCGGCAACGTGCAGAGCGTGTCCGTCTCTGGCGGCGCCGCGGGCAAGCCTGCGGAAGCGTGCATCAAGGCCGCTCTCTCGAAGGCGCACGTCGCGCCCTTCGCCGAGGCCACCTACTCGGCGCCGGTCACCATCCGCCACTGAGACCGCTCACGCTCGAAACGTCTGTCACGAGGCGCGGCCGAGAGGTTCGCGCCTCGCGGCGTTTTGTGGCCCACGTACGAGCTGCACCGTGCTCGACCGCGAACGGCGAAGCCTCCCTTTCGCCGCGCGCAGACGGTGGTCGACAGCGCGCCGCGACCTCGCCATTCTAAGGCGATGCGCGTCCTCGTCGCTGCCGTGCCGTTCATGCCGTTCGCCTTCGGCTCAGTCATCTTCATGCTCGTCGCTTCCACGGCCAGGGCCGACGTGCCTCCGCCCAACGCGGCCGGCTGCGACGGAAAGAAGGTCGCGGAGAGCTGCGAACAGAGCTCGGGGGCGCCCGGGACGTGCGCGGCGTCGACCTGCACCCGCCTCGACTACGGCAACCGCAACGACGCCGGCGCGCCGACCCCCGCCGCGTACGACTGCCTGCTTTGCCAGCCCGGGAGCGTCTCCGATGGCGGCGCGACCGCCGACGCGGGCGAAACGACGAGCAAGGGCGCAGGTGGCTGCGCGAGCACCGGATCGCCGGTGCCGTACGGCGCGGCGCTCGCACTTGGTTCCCTCGCGCTCGCGTGGTCCGCATACTCGCGACGCCGACGTTCGTAGGCCCTCGAGCTTCGGCGCGGAGGGGCGGGCGCTGACCGCAAGCTCTCCATGACGGCGACCCGATTCACGGCCGCGCGGTGCATGTATACTGCACACAACCAGGAGCATGTCTCGCTGTCGTGCGGCGAACCGTATCCAACAAGCCTCGCTCGCGGCGTATCCGGACGCGCGTCGCGCCGGCACGGGGAGGTGCGCTCGGTTGCACGCGGTCGATGCAACCTTCATGCGATCGCGCTCAGAACGGCGAGCCCATCCGGACTCCGAGCGTGGCGGTGACGCCGAGGGCGCCGTCGGTCGGGGCTTCCCACGGGCCAACGATGGCGCGCGTGGCCGAGAAGCCGGTCGTGAACCAGACGCCGTCGCCGATCGGCTCGTCCCATTGACCACCGTAGGTGCGGAACGGGCCGAGCGGTGAGCCCCACGCCGCGAAGACACGGCGCTTCGTCTCGCGGACGGCGTGGTCGATCCGGAGCACGAGCGGCCAGCTCACCGAGCCGAGCGCGTGTTTCGCCGTGATCCAGCCTTCCCAAGAAAGGCGTGGCCCCAAGTACACGGAGGCCTCGGGTGCTCTCCAACCCACGAGCGCCTCGTAACCGCCGACCCCGCGGAGGTGCACGTCGCCGAGGGAGGCGCAGTCATGCTTGCCGCAAATCGCGCCGATGCCGCCCTCGAGGAAGAACGCGTCGTACACCGCCACGTGCCCGCGCCGTGGACGATCGCCGTCGAAGCCGACCGTGTCGAGGCGAGAAAGACCGCGAAACTCGAGGCGAAGGAACCACGGCATGCCGAGCGCGGCCTTCGTCGGCCCGTCGGGCATCGCCCCCGCGAACACGAACCCGCCCGAGATGCGGAGCCCAGGATCCGCGCGCGCTTTCGTCGCGAAGAGCAGCACGAGCAGCCCGCACACGATCCCCCATCCACGTGATCCCGAGATCCGCATACTCCGCTAGAGCAGGGACCATGCCGCCTCTTGCGCGCGGCCAAATGGAAAAAGGCGCCGTCGCGCTCGTTGGAGCGGAGGCGCCTTTCGAACGAGAGCGAACGCTCTCGGGCGATCGATCAGGTCGACGGGGTCGGCTTCGAGTCGGCCGCCTTCGTGTCGTAGCCGGCCTGGTGAATCGCGAACTTGGGCGTGCCGTTCGCGCGGCGCTCGCGCTTGTTGCGCTTCCCGTTGGTGGTGGCCTTGCGCTTGCGGATACGCTCGAATTGCTGCGTGGACGAAACCATGGAGTCCTCTTCGTGGTGCGGTGACCGTTTCGGCGAGGCCAGAAGGTCAGGAACCGGCGTGATTAGTCGGTGGATCTTTCGCTGTCAAGGCAGCTCACGCGAAGCCGACGGCCACGGCGTAGACGGCGAGGGTGACCACCCACGCGAGGGCGAACAGGTTCTCTCCCAAGGACCACGCGTAGAACGGCGCGAACGGCGGCACGAGGGCAGCGAGAGCGAGGCGCGGCGCGCCCATGCCCGCGACGAGGCCGCTGGTGTCCCCCGCGGCCCTTCGCGCCCGAGCGACGATGCCCACCCGCACCACGACGGCCCCGTGCGCGAGCACGAACACGATGAGCGCGACGAGCAGAAAGATGCCGTAAGCACGCGGGTTCAAGTGACCTCTGCCTCGGTCGCGGGTACGCCACGCTCGCGCAGGATGGCCCCCCAGCGTCGCGCGCTGCCGATGAGGATCGCGACCATGAACACGAGCAGCGTGCCGGTGAACGCGATGTTCACGACCGCGCGGGTGTGGAGCTCCGGGTTCGCGAGCATTGGCACGTAGAGCTTCCGGATGCTCTCTTCGCCCGCGGCGAGGGTGGTCGTTCCGACGAACACGAGCGGGAGGAGCGTGACGAGGGCGTAGGACTTCTTCTTTCCTTCGCGGAGCAAGATCGTGGTGCCGACCGCGAGCGCGGTGCACGCGAGGAGCTGATTGGCGACCCCGAACATGGGCCACAAGGTCTGGATGTTGCCGGTGAGGATGAAGTACGTCCAGCCGCCGACGATGACGCTCGTCGCGAGCACGCCGCCGACCTTGCTCGTCGACTTGCCGAGATCGGGAGAGACGCGGCCGAGCAGCTCTTGGGTGAGGAAGCGGCCGATGCGGGTGCCCGTGTCGATCGTGGTGAGGACGAAGAGCGCCTCGAACATGATCGCGAAGTGGTACCAGTACGACAAAAGCCGATTCATTCCGGGCAGTTTGGAGAACACGCGCGCCATCCCGATCGCGAGCGACACGCCGCCTCCGGTGCGCGCGGCGACCACCTCGTCGGCGTCGCGGGAGAGCTGCGGGAGATCTTTCACCGTGAGCCCGAGACGCGCGAAGTCGGCGTCGTCCAGGGTGGTGGCGCGCGGGGCGGCAGGGTCGACCCCGAAGCCGAAGCTCGCGAGGGCGCGGTTCGAGAGGGCGAGCGCCTTCGACGCGGGCACCTTGCGCTGGGCGAGGTCGTCGATCGGGATCGGCGTGCCGTCGCTCGAGCCGAGGAGCTTCCAGTCGCGCGCGGCGAGGACCGGGATCGCCTTCTCCAATTCGGCGCGGGTGTGCGCGAGACCGTGGCCGCTCGAGCCCGCGCTCGCGACGATGGCGACCGGCGGATCGGTGTTGATCGCGACGTAGTCTTCTTGTGGCATCGCGCAGGCGGCGATGAGGGCGGTGATGCCGACGAGCCCTTCGAGCAGCATCGCGCCGTAGGCGATGGGCCTGCAGTCGCGCTCCTTGTCGATCATCTTCGGCGTGGTGCCGCTCGCGACGAGGGCGTGGAACCCGCTGATCGCACCGCACGCTATCGTGATGAAAATAAAGGGGAATAGTGGACCCTTCACCACCGGGCCGCCGCCGTGCACGGCCTCGGTGACGGCAGGCATCTCGATCCTCGGATTGACCACGATCACGCCGACGACGAGGAGGCCGATGGTGCCGATCTTGAGGTAGCTCGAGAGGTAGTCGCGGGGGCAGAGCAGCATCCACACGGGGAGCACGCTCGCGACGAAGCCGTAGGCGGCCATGCCGAGGGTGAGCGTGGTGCGGGTGAGCTTGAGGTGCTCCGCGTACGACGAGTCGCTCACCATTTTGCCGACGACGAGGGCGCCGAAGAGCATCACCACGCCGAACACGGAGGCCTCGCGGATGCCGCGGGTGGTGCCCTTTCGGACCTTGTAGATGTAGAGGCCCATCGCGAGCGCGATCGGGATCGACGACGACACGGTGAACACGCCCCACGCGCTCTCGGCGAGGGCGGTGACGACCACGTTCCCGAGGCCAGCGAGCGCGATCACGACGATGAACAAAATGCCGAACGCGGTGACGAGACCGAGCTTGGGTCCGAGCTCCTCCGCCGCGATTTCGGCGAGCGATTTGCCGCCGCGGCGCACGCTCGCGACGAGGATCACGAAGTCGTGGACCGCCCCCGCGACGCACACGCCGACCAGGATCCACACGAAGCCCGGCAAGAACCCGAACTGCGCCGCGAGCACGGGGCCGATGAGGGGACCTGCGCCGGTGATCGCCGCGAAGTGATGGCCGAAGAGGACCACCTTGTTCGTGGGATGAAAATTTTGGCCGTCGTTCTTCTCGTGCGCGGGCGTGACGCGCTCGTCGGCGAGGCAGAGCACCTTCGCGGCGAGGAACGCGGAGTAATAGCGGTACGCGATCGCGAGAGCGGCGAGGGCGCCCAACATGAACGGGGCGGCGTGCATGGGTAAAGAAGGTTTACCACCCTTGAGCCGTGCGTGTCTCCCGTGGGAGCCTCGTGCATGGCCCGCGCACGCGCCTCGGCGAAACCGAGCAAACCTGCCCTCCCCGGATTTCTCCTCGAGGAGCGACGCTTCGAGCGGGTCGAAGACGTGATGGCCGAGGTGGAGGCGATGAAAGCCGCGCCGGGCGGTCACAAGTGGGTCTTCCGTGGCCAGCGCGACGCGCGGTGGAGCTTGTCGCCCTCGGCGTTCCGCCACGGAGCCGAGCTCGGGTACTCGCACGCGCCGATGCTCGTGGGCCAAGAGCGGCGGAACCGCGATCAGGCCGAGGCGGAGTTTTTGCGGCTCCGCGAGTTTTTGCTCGCGGTCGACGAGACGGGCCTCGCGATCCCGGAAGATACGCAGATCCTCCGCGCGCCTCGCGGCTGGAACGACCTCTCGAAGGAGTTCGAACGGGTTGGGTTTCCGTCGCACCGTGTGCTCTCGATGATCGCGCTCGGGCAACACTATGGCGTGCCGACGCGGCTCTTGGATTTTTCGGAGCGCTGGGAGGTGAGCCTCTATTTCGCGATCTGCGACGTCACGAAGGAGAGCCCGACCGACGTCGCGCTCTACGCCCTCGATCTGGACTGGGTCATTTGGCGCGGATTTCGGCGCGCGGGGGGCATGCTCCCGGTGCTGCAGGTGGTGACGGCGCCTCGCTCGTCGAACCCGAACCTGAACGCGCAGGCGGGGCTCTTCCTCGCGCCGAGCATTTACCCGAGCCAGCTCGACAAGCCGGCCGATCTCGCGCCCCTCGACGTGCGCCTCGCGCGCCACACGAAGCCGGGCACGGTGCCGGTGCTGCGCAAGCTGGTGATGCCGAGCGTGGTCGCGGGGCGCGCGCTGCGGTTGCTCTCGGCGCGGGGCGTGAACCGGGCGACGCTGTTCCCGGGCTTCGCGGGGGCGGCCGCGTTTCTCCACGAGCGCAAGAAGTGGGACCACCCGAACGCACGTTGGACTCCATGGACACCGGAGTGACCACGAGCGCAACGGCAGGGATATTTTGCCGAAACGGTATCCATGGCATACCGTGAATGTATGGCACTTTGGCAAACGCCGGTACACGAGTACATGAGCCACGCGCTGATCTCGACGACCCCCGAGACGCCGATCGAAGAGGCACGCGCGCTGCTCGTCGACCGTGACGTCTCCGCCCTCCCCGTGATCGCGGGGGGGAGCGCGCTCGTCGGCGTGCTCTCGACCACCGATTTGTGGCGCGGGACGATCGCGCGCAAAGAGTGGAAGACGGTGGCCGAGGCGATGACGAAAGACGTCGCGACGATAGAGGAGGTAAAGAGCCTCCGCGCTGCGGCCGAGACCATGCTCGCGCGAAAGACGAACCGCGTGGTCGTGCTGCGAAAGGGCAAGCCCACCGCGGTGTGCTCCACTCGCGACCTCATGCGCGCCGTGCTCTTCCATCGGGTCGAGGCGCCGCTCTCGCGCGTGATGCACAAAGACGTAGTCACCGTCGCGGCGAGCGATCCGCAGTCGCGCGCAGACGAGCTGCTCGCGGAGGACAACACGCGAGGCCTCGTCGTGCTCGACGGCAAGAAGCCGGTCGGCGCCTACACCCACACCGAGGCGCTGCGGGCACGGCTCAAAGGTGCGACGGGCGGCAAGGTCGACTCCGTCATGAGCTACGAGACCATTTGCCTCGACGAGAAGACTCCCCTTTATCGCGCCGCCGGGCACGCCGTGCAGATGGGCATTCGTCGCATTTTTGCCCTTCGCGATGACACAATCTCGGGAATCGTGACTGGGTTCGATCTCGTCACCGTGCTTACTCTCGAAGACATTTGACAGACGAGGCCGGTAAAGGGGGTGCGATCTGCCCGATCGCACAAGGGTCGGAATTTGTAGGCCTTTGGTGCACCATCAGCCTACGAGGGACGACACCCGCGACATCGCAGTGAAGAAACAAAAACGCCTCCACCGCCTACCTTTTTTCTGCGCGTTTTGGGCTAGCCGACCCGCACTACGGCACAATGAGTTCGACAATCAACAATCTTGGGGTAAATATCCGGCCATAATGAACCGCTCTTGGCTCCCTCTCGTTCCGCTCTTCGGCCTTGGTATGTCATGGGTGCTCGCATCCGGTTGCGCTACGGACGCCGCCCCACCCGAGGACGAAGATAGCGGTGTTACTCCACCCGCAGACGCCTCGAGGGACGGCACCACCGTGACCGACGCAAGGCCCCCGGGGCAGGACTCCGCGGTGAGGGACAGCGCCGTCCCCGACAGCGCCAGGCCAGACGGGAGCACCGACGCACGCGCCGACACGAGCCCGACCGACTCGGGCATCGTGGCCAACCCTGGCGAGCTCGTCGATCCGACGGCGCCGAAGACGGGCGACGTATGTCCGACCGGCGTTCCGGAGTTCGACTCGATCGCGCGGCGCTGCGGCAAGTGCGGTACCCAGCGCGCCCTCTGCGAGGCCGGCCGCATCGTCGGGACCTACGGTCCGTGCACGGCCGAAAAAACGGGGGACGTGTGTTACCCGAACGCGGTCGAGGTCGGCGTCGAGTGCGGCCTCTGCGGCTCGCAAGTGCGAAAGTGCGACTTGACGTGCGCGTGGAGCACCGGCGTGTGCCTCGGTGAGGTGACGAATGGCTGCGTGAAGAACGAGGTCACGTACATCGAGGGCGTTTGTCCCGCGATCGAACAAGCCCGGAAACAGTCTTGCTCGAACGCGTGTGTACGCGGCGTGCCCGAGGCGTGCGCGGCCCAAGCTCCCGATACCCTCGCTGGGCCGCAGACGGCCGGCGGCATGGTGAACGGCGTCTTCTCGCTCTCCTCGCTCCGCACGATCCCGCGCTTGAACTCGGGCTCCTGCCCCGCCGCTGCGTCCGCGATCAACGTGGGCTACCACTACGCGAGGATCACGAACCCTGGCGCAGAGTCCATCAACGTGACCGTGTCGCAGTCGGCTCCCCCCGTCGGCACCAAGGTGAACACGTACATCGCCGCGTACGTCGGGCTCTCCGCCCCGCCGGCAGACGCAGCGGCGCGCCTCGCCTGCTCACAACAGGTCCGCGACACGCCCGAGTCCATCACCCTTAACATCCCCGCAGGACAGAGCGCGTACATCCTGTCGATGGCCGCCGCGGCGAACTCGTCGAGCCGCTTCGAGCTCGAGGTCGTGACGAACTTCGTCGGCCCCGAGGTGGCTCCCGCCGTCGACACGGACGTGGTCCTCGATCCGGTGAACGGCAACACCGTGACGGCACCCGTGACGTTCGTCGCGACGCAGGTGCTCGAGCGCGTGTCGACCGGCACGTGCCCGCAGACGATCGCGACGACGAAGCCGGCCTATCGGTACATCCGCGTCACGAACAACTCGGCCACGGCGCGCCTCGCCGACGTGTCGCTCGCCACGGGCCTCGACACCGTCATCGGAGTCTACCCTGGGCCTACCCCGCCGATCTCGACGGATCGTCCCGCCTGCGTCGGCTCGATCAACGACTTCTGCTCCGGCGTCACAGGCGCGAACTCGTGCCTCACGGGAGTGAGCATTCCCGCGATGGGCTCGATCATCGTCTACGCATCTGGCTTCTCGCTCACCAGCGGGAGCACGACGTTCAGCGCGACCACCCGCAACTGATCATCGCGCGCGACGAACTGAGCGCGCGCTGGTGAGCAATGAGCCCCGCGGTCGAGAGACCGCGGGGCGTAATTGTTAGCGCTACGCGGTTTGCGCCGCGTCCATACTCGCGTAGCCCCAGCGGCGACTACGTGCTTTACGTGGCGTGGCCGACAGGGGCCAAGAACCGGTCGCGTGGGCTATCATGACGCAATGACAACGAACAGGCGGCGCGCCGGAGGCTATGCTGTTGATCGGCATCCCGCTGATCGTGCCCCCACTCGCATGCGGACGCATCGCCGATGACACGCAACCCCCGGACGCCGCCGGCGCGGACGACCACGACGCGAGGGCTTCTCTCGACGCGAGCGACGCCGGCGACGAGCTGGACGCGGCCCCTCCTCCACTCGACTCTTGTCATTTCGGCTCTCGCAATACCCCGAACCTCTCGATCGAGTGCGCACAGGGCGGGGGTGCAGCTTCCTCGCGTTCTGCGACAAGATCGACCCTGACCCCACTCGTAACGGGCTTTGCATCGGGAATAGAACGTTCGAGTTCGGAGGCTGCAGGTGCCGAACGGGCACGCGCTGCATCGAAATCGCTGCACGCGACGCAGCCTACCTGTGCGCGAGCGAGACGTGTTTCCCGGATAGCGGTTACCCATTCGACTGCACGCCGGCTCCCGCAAAAAAGTAGCGACATCGCTCTGCGACGTGCGGCGCGGTGCCGGAAGACAAACCGTAAGAAATTAAGCCCGAGAGAACGCACGCGCGCTCCTCGGGCCCTTTCCCTCACGCTGTCACTTGCACGCCGGGGGGAACTTCTCGAGGCGCATCTTCCAGCCGACTTCGACGGCCTTCTCGCAATTCGACATGTTGGCTCCCGCGCATTGTGACTTCAGAATCGGAAACCCATCGGCGCACTTCTTGGTCGATTCAGCGACGCACACGGCGCCCACGCTGCAAAGCGCTCGTCGCCGGCGTCACGGAGCGCCGCCCGAAGCTCTTGCCCGCGAGCACGGACGTCATGATTGCCCACTATCAGAGCCAAGCGAATTCGGATGCCGGCCAAGTCTACGACGCGGACCGTCCTTGGCGGCGGCGGCGAGCTTCAGCTCCTTACGCGCACGTATGATGTAATCGTACGGGGTCGTCGCTGTCGCCGCAGAGCACACTTCGTTCGCCATCGTCGCCGCGAGGTGATCGAGCTTGGAGTCGGTCAGCTCGTGCTTGCGATCGCGGGTCGCCAACACGGCGCGATAGTCTCTTTTGCCATCGTCGCATTTTCCGGACTTCATCGTCGCGAGCGCGTGAAACTCCATGAAACCTTCAGGCTTGTTCGTCGCGTCGTTCGCTTCGCTGTAGTCGTTCTTCAACCGCGCATCGAGGCCCATCGCTTTGTCGGCGAGGTTCAGCGCACCCTGGCCGTCGCCCTGCTCGTACTTGTGGCGAGCCTCGACGAGCAGCGCGAGCGCTGCCGCTTCGATGGTGGCGCCCCCTCCGACCGCTGCCGGGGTCGGTGCACCAGCGGCGGGAGCCGCCGTGATTGGGTTTTCCCCCTTCGAGATCTCGCGGAGGGCGAGGCGAATCGGCACTCGGCAGGCGCGCTGATCCTGAGTCTCGCACGAGGTCAGTTTGCCTCCGCTCGATACCGCGCTCTCTTCATGGGAGCGCTTCCCTCCGGCGGAGCCCAATCCAGCGACCGAGCCTTCCGCTTCACCAGAGGAGCTCGCCGCACTACCGAGCTCGAACGCACCCAGGTTGTACGCGTAGACGAAGTGAGTCGCTTCCGCGCAGCCGGCATTGCCCTTTACGTCACTCGCATAGATCGAGTCGCGCGTGTTCTGCGCTACACCCGAAACGAAGTACTTCAGCTTGAGACTCTCACCGGCTTGAACTCGCCCCGACAGGCTCGCCGCGCCGAGTGGGAGCTTCGCGTAGAGCTCACCCTCGTTCTTCATCTCGAAGCCCTGCAAAGTTCCGCTCGTGAACTGAGGCGAGCCATACGCACCGAGCTTGCCGCCAGCGTTCGGATCCGAGCAGCGATCCAAAACGACCAGCTTGCAACCCTCGTACTTCACGAAGATGGTGTCGCGGGCGGCTTTGGCCTCGAAGCTGGCGAGGTCGGTCGCGTCCCACTCGACGACGAAGGGGCGGTCGTGGCCCTTCTTTGCCTCCTCGCATTTTTGCGCGACCGCCGTCTGCGACAGCATGCCGGCGCGGCCCTGCATCGTGGGGGCGGGTCCGGTGCCTCCGCAGGCGACCTGCGAGGCGCCGAGGAGCGCGGGGAGGACGAGACACAAAAGAGGGAGCGAACGCGAACGGGCCGAGGTGTTCATCGCGCGATCCATACGTGGCCACCGCGGCCGTCTTCCCTCCGCCGCGAAACGACACACAAAAATGAGCACCGCCGGCCGGCAGCCCAGTGGCAGAAGGGCATGATTTCACAAGGGATCTTGGGCCACGCCGGCGCCTCGCGTGGTTGGGGTCGGGCGCGGGCCGCAAAACCCTTGCGTTCCATGGGGGTGCGGCTAAAAAGCGCGGTCCCGATAGATGAAGCAGTCCCCCGGCTCGGGGACACACGGCCCGGTGGCGGGCTGCGAAGAAGCGAGAGCGGGTTCTCGCCCTTCCCCGACCACCGCGTGAACCAAAAGAGCCGCGACTCTAGGAGCAGAACAGCATGACGACCATCGTGACGCGCAACTGGCGCGACCTCATCCGTCCCCGCGGAATTCACATCGAGTCGGAGTCCCTCACGGACTTCTACGGCAAGTTCACCTGCGAGCCCCTCGAGCGCGGCTACGGCATCACCCTCGGCAACTCGCTCCGCCGCATCCTCCTGTCGTCGCTCCAGGGCGCCGCGATCACGGCCGTCAAGGTCGAGGGCGCGCTCCACGAGTTCACCACCGTGAGCGACGTCGTCGAGGACGTGACCGACATCATCCTCAACTTGAAGGAAGTCGTCCTCAAGTCCGCGACCGTGAAGTCGTACCAGGTGCGAATCGAGAAGGAAGGCCCCGGGCCGGTCTACGCGAAGGACATCCAGCTCACCGAGGGCCTCACCACCCTCAACCCCGATCACCTCATCGCGACGCTCGACAAGAAGGGCCCCATTCAGATGGAGCTCACGGTCAACCTCGGCCGCGGCTACGTGCCCGCCGAGAAGAACAAGACCCCCACGATGAGCATCGGCACCATCCCGATCGACGCGCTCTTCTCGCCGGTGCGTAAGGTGAACTACACCGTCACGAACGCTCGTGTCGGTCAGGTCACCGACTACGACAAGCTCACCCTCGAAGTGTGGACGAACGGCTCGGTCAAGCCCCAGGACGCGGTCGCTTATGCGGCCAAGATCCTCAAGGAGCAGCTCTCGATCTTCATCAACTTCGAAGAGACCGAAGAGACCGCCTACGTCGCCGGCGACGCCGAGGACGCGCCCCTCAACGAGAACCTCTTCCGCTCCGTCGACGAGCTCGAGCTCTCGGTCCGCTCCGCCAACTGCCTCCAGAACGCGAACATCAGCCTCATCGGCGAGCTCGTTCAGCGCTCCGAGCAGGACATGCTCAAGACCAAGAACTTCGGCCGCAAGTCCCTGAAGGAGATCAAAGAGATCCTCCAGAACATGGGCCTTTCGCTCGGGATGAAGATCGAAAACTGGCCCCAGATGCTCGAGCGCTGGAAGGCCCAACAAGCTCAAGCCTGAGGAGCCACGACGGCACTTCCGAGTCCAGCGCTCGGAAGCCCTGCGAGGCCAACAGGAGCTGCTCGAGGCGCTTCCAAGAAGATTCAAAACTGGCCCCAGATGCCCGAGCGCTGGAAGGCCCAACAAGCTCAAGCCTGAAAAGCCGGACCTCGGTTTTTCCCAAAAGATTCAGGAAGATAGGACTGTCCCATGCGTCACGGAAATCTTGGCCGTAAGTTCGGCCGCAACACCAGCCACCGCCGCGCGATGTTCCGCAACCTCACCGCGAACCTCGTGCTCCACGAGCGCATCGAGACCACCGACGCGAAGGCCAAAGAGCTTCGCCGCGTGGCCGAGCGCCTCATCACCAAGGCCGTCCGCCTCGGCGACGTGGCGTTCACCGCGCACGCGCAGCTCTCGGACGCCGACAAGGCGCGCCGCCTCCAC
Organism: Myxococcales bacterium; assembly: GCA_013297655.1. Lineage (GTDB taxonomy): Bacteria > Myxococcota_A > Polyangia > Polyangiales > Polyangiaceae > JAAFHV01. The sequence continues at coordinate 20,268 of JAAFHV010000151.1, forward strand.
GTGCAGCGCATCATCGCCGCGTTCATCCCCCGCTTCGGCACCCGCACCGAGTCCGGTGGCGAGTCGAAGAAGATCGATCTCGTCGAGAAGATCCTCCTCGACCTCGCGAAGCGCTTCAAGGGCCGCCCCGGCGGTTACACGCGCATCGTGAAGTTCGGCCCCCGCCGCGGCGACAACGCTCCGATGTCGATCATCGAGTTCGTCGGCGACCGCCCCGAAGGCGACGAGCACGTCTCGAAGACCACCGCCGCCAAGAAAGAGAAGAAGGCCCCCGTCGCTGAAGCGACCGCCTGATTCTCCCTTCTGACGAGTGAGAGAAGCGTGATCCTCCCGAGGGTCGCGTTTCTCGTTTTTGTGGGCTGCGGTCGCGCGTCCTTGCCTGTGTGATAGGCCTAGGCCGGGTGAGCACAACGACGCCGCCGAGGGTTCGTCACACGGTCAAGATCGCGGTCCACGTGGCGCTCGAGCGCGACGGTCGTCTGTTCATGATTCGACGCCAGAACACGGGCTTCCAAGACGGCCGGTGGTCGCTCCCTTCGGGTCATCTCGAGGCGGGCGAGTCGGTGCTCGAGGCCGCGGTGCGCGAGGTCCACGAGGAGGCCGGCGTGATAGCCCACGAGGAAGATCTCGCGCTCCACGCGGTGGTGCACGCCCGCTCGCCGGGCCACGAGTACGTGCACATGTTCTTCCGTACGTCGCGCTGGGAAGGCGAGCCGTTCAACGCGGAGCCGAGCAAAGGCTCGGAGGTCACGTGGTTGCCAGCGACGGGGCTGCCAGACGACGCGATTGTCTACGAGAAGAGGGCGCTCGAGGCAGCGCGCGGGACGGTGATGATCGTTGGATACGATTGAGGAAGTCGGAGCGTTGGCGTGGGGAGCGCGCTGGCGCAACGATGACGGGACGACCCGCGCGGATTGGCGAGAAGCGAGAACCTAGAGGCCGAGGAAGGCAGAGTCGAGGCCGTTGGCAGTGGTAGCGTTCGCGGATGGCTCACCGGTCGTTGGCATATGGGCGCGTGTTCGCGGGGCTCCTGGCGGCGTGCTCGCTCGTGGTCGCCTGTGGTGAACGAGCAGCGCCGCCCGAGAGCGCGCCGGTTCCCACTCTCGTCGCGCCGCGGACCGTGACGAGCAGCGACGCGGCGGCACCGGCGCCGCGGACCGCCAGAGGCATGGTGGTGAATCTGCTCCCCGCCGACAAGCTCGACGTGGACGGGACAGTCACCGACGAAGCCGGGCTACGCCAAGCGTTCGCGAAGGACCGAACGGACGAGACCGTGCTGATTCGCGCCTCCGCAGACACGGCCTGGGCACGAGTCATCCACACGCTCGACGTGATGAGGCAATCGAAGAACGGCGACCGACCCTTTGCGTTCGCGGTGGGCGATGGCGAAGGCCGCCGCACGTCGACGCTGGGCTTCCCGAGAGCGGGAAAGATGGCGCCAATGCCGTTTCCGCCGCTAGCGGGGAGAGGCGAATCGGCGCCGACGGGCAGCTCCGCAGTGGCCAAGATCGTCTCCGTCGCGATAAGGCACGACGGCGATATTCTGGTGGATGGGAAGCCCCTCGCGGGAGCGCTCCGCGAATACCTCGCCGCCGCCGTCACGCCCCCGCTCGACGCGTCGCCCGACCTCGTCCTGGTCGTGAACGCGGACGCACGCGCGAGCTTTGGCACCGTCGTGGACGTGACCCGGGACGGACAGAGCGTCGGCGCGAAGATCGCGTTCGAGGTCGTCGCGGCGGCGCTGGAGCCGAGCTCGGAGCGCGGCCCCCGAGCGCGAACGCCAGCGGCCCTCGCGAAGTGCCCATTCCCGGCGGCCTCCGACAAAGCCAATATCGACCAGGCGACAGTGAATTTGAAGGTCGCCGTCGACGCGAAGGGCCGAGTGACGAGCGTGTCCGTCGTGAACGATCCTGGATATGGATTCGGCTCGGCAGCGAAGGCGTGCGCGGCGAAAGCGACCTGGGACGCCGCCCTCGACGGAAACGGAAACGAAGTGGCGGGGGAGGCCGTGCTGCGGATGCTCTTTACGCGATAGCAACGGACGGCCTTGGCGCGCCGGCAGAATAACCGCGCTCCCCGTCCCTCCCGCGGATGTCCAAACGCGCCAATTTCGGCGTGCGCGGACAAGGCACTCGTGCTCACGAGAGCCTACGCTAGAGCACCGAACAGGTTGAATCCCTTCCCTCGTCAGGGACTTGCGGCCCAATAGCGTCGTCGGCTTTCGCGCGTTTAGCGGCGTGCCTGCGACGCGTCGTTGCTCCTCCTAAGATAGAAGACTATCCGTCCCTCGTCAGGGACTTGCGGCCCTGTAGCGTCGTCGTCGTCGCGCGCACCTGGTGACGCAGCTTGCTAACCGCACGAAATCCTCGGTCCTTCAACCTGATCGCTCTAGAGCGACGGAGCCCGTGTGGGTGCGAATCGCACGAAACCGAAATGGCTTCGCCCCCCCTGGCGCCAAGACACTCGCAGCCGCGCGTTTTCGCGCCCCTTGGAATATTGCCCCATGACTCACATGCCACTGTCCACTGTCGCCGCGCCGAGCGCGGTCCGAAGCTCGTCTCGCGTGGTGCCTGCCCTTCACCAGCGGGCCGTCAGGTTTAGGCTCGTCCGCGCGCGCGCCAGCGTCGCCGTCGCCATGGTCCTCGCCGCGGGGACCCTCGCCCTCGTCGCCTGCAGCAGCGACACCGGAACGAGCCCCACCGACGGCGGCGCGAGCGACTCTTCCGTCGACGGCGGAGCCACGCCTCCCACCCCAGACGGCAGCACCACTCCGGACGCGAGCGCCGTCGCCACGTCCTACGTGTACAGCAGCCAACCGTCGGCGGCAGGGGCGGAGGCCGTGCTCACCCTGCTCAATGCCCAGGGCGCCCAAGGGCGCGCGTACATCGGGCCGTATCTCGGGGGCGGCCTGCCCACCGCGGGGGTCGAGCTCTTCCTCCGCCCCACGCCGACGATCACCCTCGCGTATGTGCGCGAAGCGGCGCCGCGGCAAACGCCGGAAGCGTTCGTCGCGCAGCTCGACGCGCAAGGCGCACGAGGGTTCGCGTTCAAAGGTCCGCTCCTGCTCGGCGTCGGCACCGAGCTCGTGTTCGTGAAGAACGCGGCCCGCGGCGTGACCTACACCTACGCGACCGCCCCAAGCAGCGACGACGCGACGGCCACTCTGCGAACCCTCGACGAACAAGGGGCCAAAGGGTTCACTTACCTCACGGACTACATCACCGACGATTCGCAGCCCGCCGTGCGCGTTCGTGTCTTTCAAAAGGTCGTCGGAGCAGCGGCCACGACGTACAGATATGCCCTCTCGACCGCGCCGACCGATCGCGCCGCGGCCGAGGCAGAGCTCGCCACCCGAGGCCAAACCGGTGGCGTGTGGAGAGGCGCGTTGGCGTTCGGGGCGACATCGAGCTTCCTCTTCGAGAC
>JAAFHV010000152.1 GCA_013297655.1 Myxococcales bacterium
GCCCCTGGGGAACAAAATGCCCTGATCTTCGGGCAAATCGAGGCACGCGAGCCCGATCGCGTCGATCCGGACCACGTCCTTCTTTAGTGTATTGTACACCAAATAGCGGGTCGTCTCTTCGCGGTAAGGGAGCACCTTGAGGACGATGAGCGCGCCCACCTTCGCGAACGAGATCTCCGCGTCGTCGAGGGTTTGGTTCGGGTCCGCGACGGGCTCGCGCCAAATGCCTTTGCCGTCTTTGGTGTTGTTCTCGATTTTGACGGTGAGGTCGCCGTTCACCGTCTCGACGAACACCTCGTCGAGCACGTTCACGTGCGGGTGCTGCCCCATCACCTGGTGCTCGCGTCCGGTGCGCGTCCAGGTGAACGAGAAGCTCGGGGGAGGCACGTTGTCCTCTTCGCCGCGCGAGTCGATGTAGGTGATCTTTCCCTTCGCGTCGATGCCGAAGCGGAACACCTTCAGGTCGTCGATGCGCTCGCCGATTTGGGCGACGATCAAGAGGCGCGAGTCCGTCTTTTTGAAGCGGAGGATGCGCGCGTTCTTCGAATAGCGGAACGTGGTCGTGAAGTCGGAGACGAACGCCTGCTGGGAGAGGAACGTGTCGTCGAGCGAGGTCGCTTCCAGCCCTTCGCCCGCCTCCGCGTTCGCGTCGAGGCGGTAGAGTGCGAACACGTCCGCGACGGCGGGGGTGGTCTTCAGCCCGAGCGTCACGTTGAACGCGAAGAGGAGGTATCCCCCGACGTACACCATGTCGCGCGCGGTGGCGGCGTTCTCGGTCCGCACGCGCGTGGTCTGAGTGAGCTCGAACGCGGAAGAGCCGAATACCTCTTTTCGTGCGTCGTTGAGCTTTTCTGCGCGTTTGGATAGCTCGTCGACGTGCGCCAAAAGGCGCCCCCGAACGACCTCGTAACTGCCCGCGTCGAGCCCGCCCGTACCGGACGAGCCCTCGTTTTCCTCGTTGGCCATGGTGGGTCGCGCGCGGCGCCTAAGTGGCGTCCTTCTTCACCATACCGAGGAGCTTCTTTTGGGCGTCTTTGTCGCCCTTGGAGAACTTGTCGATGAGAGACGCGAGCTCCGGATCGAGCGATCCGTCGTTGGTGAAGTCGCGCGCGATCTTGCGCAACGTGGGGCTCTCGCCGAGGGCGCCTTCGAGTGATTGGCCGACACCAATCGCCTTCACGTAGCGATCGAAGAACGCACCGTCGCCGCCGACGATGTTGAACTTGGTGTTCGCGAGCGACTTTCCGAGCACGTCGGCCTGCGCCTGCGCTTGTTCTTTGCGTGCCTTGATGGTCTCGAGCTGGACGGTGCGGTCCTTCTCGAGGGTGAGGCGGAACTCTTCGTGCTCGCGCGAGCTTTGGTCGAGTACGCGCATCGCATCGGCCTTTTCGCGAATACCGGTCGCCTCGGCAGACATGCGCTCGCGGATGACGGTCGCGTCGGCGACGCCCTGTTTGGCAATCACGTCGGCTTCGGCCTGGCGCACGTTCACCTTCGCGAGGCCGGCTTTTTCTTCGCCCTGCGCGGCGGCGGTGAGCTTCTCGAGGGTGACACGCGCCTCGACGAGACCTTGTTTCTCGTGCGCGACGGCGTCGGCTTCGCGTACTCGCGCTTGGGCGAGGCCCTTCGCGGCTTCTTCGGCCTGTACACCCTCGGCCATGCGGATCTTGGCGCGCGCCACCTTGTCGGCCGTCTCGAGGTCGGCGTCGGCGACGATCATCTTCTCGCGCGCTTTGTGCTTCGCGGCCGCTTCCTGAGCCTCTGCCGCTTTCACGAGCTTCACCGCGCTCTCGGTCGCCTGCGCTTCGGCGCCGAGGCGCACCACTTCCTTCTCGCGGTTCGCTTGCGAGGAGGTGCGGAGATCTTTGATTTGCTCTTCTTCGACCGCGACCGTCTTTTCGACCGCGATGCGCGAGCGCACCACGTCGGCGATCTCTTTCTTCTGCGATTCGAGATCTTTGTCGCGGGCGAGGGTGGACACCTGCACCTCGCGCTCGCGAATGACCACTTCGAGCTGACGCGCCTTCTCGACGCGCTCGGTCTCGATCGCGACCTCGCGCTCGCGGTTCTTCTGCGCGATCGCGATCCCGCGTGCCTTCACTTCCGCGGCGATGAAGGTCTCTTCTTCGTTCTTGTGGCGAAGGAGGAGCGTCTTTTTCTGCTCTTCGATCGTCACGCGCGCCGCTTCGTTCTGTTCGCGGGCCTGCGCGATGGAGATCTCTTTCTCCTTCTTCGCTTCTGCCTCGGCCTTGCGCTGCTCGAAGCGGAAGACGGCCTCGTCGGCGGCGAGGTTTTGGCTGCCCACTTCCATCCGCTCTTTTTGGCGTAGCTCGTTCGTCATCACGTTGCGCTCTACGGTGAGCTCGGTGATTTTTCGAATGCCTTCGGAGTCCATGATGTTGTCGCGGTCGAGGGCGTCGAGCGGGGTCTGCTCGAGGTAGTCGATGGCGGCGTCGTCCAAGATGAACCCGTTCAGGTCCCTGCCGATTACCTTGATGATCGCGTCCTTGAACTCGTCACGCTTCGTGTAGAGCTGCTCGAAATCGAAGTGTTTTCCGACCGTTTTGAGCGCTTCGGAGAACTTCGCGTTGAAGAGCTCGACCAACGCGCGGGCGTCGCTCGCGCGGGCGCAACCGATCGACTGCGCGACCTTCAGCACGTCTTCCGACGTCTTGTTCACGCGGACGAAGAACGTCACGTTGATGTCTGCACGAATGTTGTCGTTGCAGATGAGGCCCTCTTTGCCGCGGCGATCGATTTGAATCGTCTTCACGGAGAGGTCCATCACCTCGGCGCGGTTCACGATCGGGAGCACGAGCTTCCCCGTGAACGTGACGGAAGGCTCCGCGCTCGACGTGTTCACGATCAGCGCTTTGCCCTGCTCCACCTGGCGGTAAAAGCGCGCGAACATCGTGCCGACCCCGAAGAGGATGATGAGACCCGCCCCGATGGCGACGATGGGGATGATGTAGTCCTGCATAGTCTCGCTTCTCTCCGAGGAGCCAAGCGCCCCCGCGGACGAAGCGTTGCACGCTCGCGCCCGTCGGGAAAAACTATTGGCGCTTCTTGCGCGCCGAGGCCTCGCGCCTCTGGAGCGAACGCGAGGACTGCTCTTCGATGCCCATCGCCTCGTCCATCGAGGCCACGATGTACTCTTCCCGCTCTTCGTCGAAGCCCACGATGAGGCCCTCTTGGCCGCGCGAAAGCGAGCTCCCGCCGTCCACGCGGACGCGGAGGACCAAGTCGGCGCCAGTGTCTTTCACCACCGCTTCACCGAACGACGCGTCCGCTTTGCCGGTGCGAATCGTGCACGTCTTGCCAATCAAGTCTTTGGAAGACTTCGCCTTTTTGGTCATCAGCAGAGGGGCAATCGGTCGCGTCGCGAGCTTGGCGAGGGGGAGCGACAGAAGTGGCGCGCCAATCAGGCCCGCGAGAGCGCGCACGAGCAGGTTCGGGTCGTAGCCCAGCTTGCTCGCGACCGCGGTCGCGACGAGGCACGTCGTCCACGCGAAGAACACCACGAGGGAGAACGAGACCGTCACCGGAACGTCGCGCATGCGGAAAATCGCGAGGAATCCGTGGAGCGGACCGTGGCCGTCGGGGCCGTCCACATCCGCGTCGCCGTGTCCCCCGTCCACGTCGCCGTCCACGTCCGGACCATCGGGGGCATCGGCGCCGTGCGCTCCCGCTCCCTCGAACGCGCCCTTCACCGCGGAGCTCGCGCCGTCGGCGAGCCCGTCTCCCGCGCCGTCGGCGCCCTCGCCGAGGTGCACGAGGCCGCTCATGACGAACAGCCAATAGACGAGCGAAATGGCCAAAAGCACCGACCATATCGCGGTCGGAAACGAAAAGAGGGCGGCGAGCGCGATCATTCGGAGGTCGCGACGCTGGAACCGCGTGCAATCCGGGCCTCGTTCGGCGGCTCGGCCTTCGAGGACAAGAGGTCGCAGATGCGGTCGAGCTTCGCGAAGAGCGCGTCTTCGCGGTCGGCCTTGGCGGCGTCTGCGGCGCGCTTCTCCGAGGCCGTCTCGTCGAGGGCGCGCGCGGCGAGGGCAGGCCCGAAGGTCATCAGCACGGTAGCGATCTGTTTGCCCCGCTCGGTCATCGCGAAGATGTCGCAATAGCCCACCGAGAGGTTCGTCGAGACGTACACGAACGCGTCGGCGAGGGTCTTCACCTTCGGGTTGTGCCCCTTCTCGGCCCTGTAAAACGCCTGCGACGCGACGAGCACGGTCCACACGATCGCCTCCGCCGGATCCTCGCGCGAGAGCTCGCGGACGGTGGTCATCGCCTCGCCGAGGAGCTCGGGGGCGACCAGACCGAGCAACATGGAGGAGGTTCCGCTCACGGTTCGAGACGGTATCCTGGGGCCTTCCGCGAAGTCAAAATCGCCCCCAAAATGCGCGCGGCCACACCCTTGACAGGGGCCCTCAGGAACGGTGTCGTAGGTGCCCTCGCGGGGGGGCGAAGCTCGCTCCGCCGCGTTCGAACGAAAGCCTTCAAAAAGGGGTCTTCACGATGTCGATGACGGAACAAGAAGCGATCTCGAGCCTCAGGATTCTCGTGGCCGTGGCGCAGGCCGACGGTCAAATCCACGAAGAGGAGCGGAAGTCGATCGCCGGGGCGCTCGAAGGCCTGACCCTGCCCGAAGGCACCACCGCCGACTCGCTCCTCGAGTCCAAGGTCGACGTCGAAGCCGAGCTCGCGAAGCTCACCTCGCCCGCCGCGCGCGGCGAAATCTGGAAGAGCGCGTTCGCGATGGCCAACGCCGACGGCTCGTGCTCGTCCGAGGAGCAGACCGTCCTCGATCTCATCGCCGCCAAGACCGGCGTCACCGAGAAGGAGAAGAACTTCTTCTCCAAGCTCGTCGCCGAGGGCAAAGACACGGTCCTCCCGAGCAACATCAAAAAGATCGACGATCCGGCGCAGCGCTCGAAGGAGGTCCGCAACGACATCCTCAAGTACTCCGCGTTCACCGCCATCCTCGGCGCCTTCCCGCTCCCCGTCGTCGGCGAGATCGCCGTCCTCGGCATTCAGCTCAAGATGATCCGCGACATTGGCCAGTACTGGGGCCACACCGTCGACAAGAACGCGGCAAAGTCGATGCTCTACGGCCTCGGCCTCGGCACCGGCGCGCGTATGGCGGTGAACAGCCTCGCCAAGCTCGTCCCCGGTTGGGGCAGCGCGGTCGGCGCCACCACGTCGTTCGCGGCCACCTTCGCCCTCGGCAAGGTCATGGAAAAATTCTTCTCCGAAGACGCGAAGGGCGATGTTGCCTCACTAAAGACGTACTTCAAGTCGCAGGAGAAAGAGGGCAAAGCCGCCTACGCCGATCAGAAGGAAGAGATCGCGCAAAAGGAGAAGGACAACAAGCCCGCCCTCGATCAGCTCTCCCAAGATCTCAAAGACGGCAAGATCGATCAGGAAGAGTTCGACAAGCGCCTCTCCGCCCTCGGTTGACGAACGTGTCTCGACGTTTCGGCGTGCCGCAGCGTCGTGACCGCCCGTCCTCGTAGCGCCTCCGTTCGGGTCTCGGCCCGCGGGGGCGTTCTCGTGCTCGCAGACCGTAACACCAAAAAGTGTCGCGTTACCTTGACAGTGAATACTGTGCCGGTTACGGTGGAGCAGTAATGAATGCAGCTCTCTACCGGCGCCAGTCACCTGCCCCGTCCGGCCTCCAGTCCTGGCTTTTGGCCGTGATCGGGCTCGTTTTCCTCTTCGGCGGCCTCGCGGCCGAGCTCGGCAAGTAGGCTCGAGCGCGACGAACGGAGGTCGCGAGCTGTCCGTCGGCTACCCGTTGGCCGTCAGGGGAGCGTGATCGTGTGCACTGGCCCGAACAGCGGCGAGACGCGCGGGCCCTCGATGCGACCGACCTGACCCGACGCGGTGCCGCCCCAGCAGGCGACGTGTCCTCCCTCGTCGAGGGTGCACACGTGGCTCGCGCCGACGGCGAGGTGGGTCGCATGGGCGAGACCTTCGATCTTCGTCGGCGCGCTCGTGCCTTTGCCGTCGTATCCCCAGCACGTCACGTCTCCTTTGCTGTCGATCGCGCAGGCGCGCGCATAGGCAATCACGAGCGCACGAGGCGAGCTGACGATGCGCGAAGGCACGAGCTTGGACCAAGATAGTCCCTGATCGTTCGCTTTCGCGAGCGGCCCTTCGGACGACGCGCCCCAGCACGACGTGCCGGCGAGCGTCGCGAATGTCGCGCAGTGTGTGCCCTGGCCGAGGAAGATCTCCTTCGCGCCCGTGAGCTCCGGAATCGCGGTGCGCGGGATGCGGTATGCGGTTCCCTTGTCGCCGAGGGCGGCATTGCCCCAACATTCCACTGCGCCGGTCGCGAGGGTGGCGCACGTCACGCGCGATCCCAACGTCACGCGGGTCGCGCCGGAGAGGCCCGTCACGCGCGCTGGTGCGCCAATCGTGGAGAGCTCACCATGGGTGGCGACGTCGGCCGTTGGCCTCACCGAGAACCCGAGCTGACCGTCGAACGCGATACCCCAGCAGGCCACCGTTCCATCGACGAGGCGCGCGCACGCGTGGGTATCGGACATGCTCACGTCGTCCGCGGCGGCGGGGAGCGAGACCCGTGCGGGCGCGCTCCGCGGGGTGGTCGTGCCGTCGCCGACGAGGCCACCATCGTTCCTTCCCCAGCAAAAAACAGCCCCCGCGGTGGTTCGGGCGCAGGTGGTGTCGCCCCCAGCGACCACGCGCGTCGCGCCTTCGATGGCAGGGACCAGGAGCGGCTTCGGGCTGCACGGGTACCTCTCGTCGGGGCCTCCGTGGAGCAAGTCTTGCAGAGCGCACGTATCTTTGGCGGCCGCCCCGAGCTGTCCGTGTGCGTTCGAGCCCCAGCACGCGACGGCGCCGGAGGCGAGACGCGCGCAGGTGTGCTCGGTGCCGGCGGCGATCTCTGTCGCCGTGCCCGCGCTGCTGGTGCTCGGCGCGGATGTGGCGGGACCTCTGGAAGGCACCCCGTCGCGCTTCGAGCACGCCATGAGCAACGACAATGTCACGACGAGGAGCGGCACCGACGAGGCAAGAGACGATCGCATGGCCACCCCATACGTTCGACGATACGCGACGCATCTGTCCTTTCGAAGAACGACGCGATAGGCGGGCTCAGAGGTAGGGCGCGAGGAAGGGCGCGAGCTCTTCGATACGTGCCTTCGGCCACGCCTCTCTCGGGGTGAGGATCGCGTTGCGGAGCGCCGATTGTGCCTTCGGGCTCGTCTCGAGTGGTACCCTCGCGATCGCGATCGACAGCGACTTTTGCGCCATCTTGGCGTTCGCGTGGAGCTGCGCGACCACCTGCTCGACGTGCACCTCTTCTTCGCTCCATGCGTCGTAGTCGGTCACCATCGCCAAGGTGGCGTAGCTCATCTCGGCCTCGCGGCAGAGCTTCGCCTCCGCGAGGTTGGTCATTCCGATGACGTCGCAGCCGATCGATCGATGCCACTCGGACTCGGCGCGGGTAGAGAAGGCGGGGCCCTCCATGTTCACGTAGGTGCCGCCGAGCTTCGCCTTCGCGCCTGCCGCGACCGCTGCTTCGTGGAGCACCGCGGCGAGCACCTCGCACACCGGCGAGCCGAAGCTCACGTGCGCGACGATACCTTTGCCGAAGAACGTGTGCTCGTCGCGCTGCTTCGTGCGATCGAACATTTGGAGCGGCACGACGAACGTGCCGGGGGGCAGCTCTTCGCGGAGCGAGCCGACCGCGCTCGCGGAGAGCACCCAGCGAACCCCGAGCTGGCGGAGCGCGTGCACGTTCGCGCGGAACGGGATCTCGGAGGGGAGCAGCGAGTGCGAGCGCCCGTGCCGCGCGAGGAACGCGACGCGACGGCCTTCGAGGGTGCCGATACGGATCGGATCGGAGGGTCGCCCGTAGGGTGTATCCAGCGTGACCTCGTCTTCGATGGCGAGGCCCTCCATGGAGTAGAGGCCAGTGCCCCCGAGTACGCCAATCGCGACGTTCGAAGCCTTCATTGGCAATCAGCTCTCGAAGAGGTAAAGGGTGTTGCCTTCCGGATCCGAGAAGGTGCTCGCGGCTTTGCCGGCGTGGCCCTCGGTGCGAAACACGATGCCGCGGTTCTCGAGGAGGGCAACGGCGCGCGCCACGTCGGCGACGGCGAGGCCCAGCGCGACGCGGGGGGCGCTCTTCGGTTTGTCGACGAGCGCGAGCTGCGCTCCCTGCCCCAAATCGAGAGTCGCGACGCCACCTTCGAGGCCGACCAGCTTCACCCCGAGCGTCTCCACCCAGAAGCGCACCGCGGTGGCGACCTCCCCCACCGGCACTTCGATCATCCCCCCACGAATCACGAGCCGTGCCCGAGCTTTCGCGGTCCGTCCTCGAAGAGCACGTTCACCTTTTGGCTCTCCACCTCGGTGACGACTCCCTTTCCGAACTTGGAGTGCGACACCAGCGTGCCGAGCGAAAAGCGGGTGCTCATCGTGTAGGGAGTGAAGTCACCGTCGCCCTTGCCGGTGGTCTCTTCGACCCAGGTCTTGGCCGCGGCGATCGGCCGCCCGAAAAAGTCGCCCGCCGTGGTCTCCGTGCCGCGCGCCCCGGTAGAACGCGCCTTCGCTCGCTTCATCGACATGGCGGCGGACGGTAGGAAGGACTCGGGCGGAAGTCCAGAGCGCCGAACAGGTCGAAAGCCGACGGGATTCAACCTGTTCGGAGCTCTAGAGCCGGGAGCGCCCCGCGGTGGCGATCAGGGGGCGAAAATAGCGGCCCCGCGCCCTTCGAGGGTGATCGAGACCTCGCGCCCGTTGACCGTCACGTCGCCGTTGCCGAGCCGGTTCTTCAGCTTTTGCCCGTTGGTAAAGGGCACCGAGAAGGGCAACGTGACGGTCGCGGTGCGGCCGGCGGCGTTGGTCGTGAGCGCGACGAGGGCCGATTTACCGTCCGTCGTGGTGCGCGAGAAGACGAGCAAGTCTTCTTCCGCGAGCACCGTGCGGTAGTCGCCGCGGCGAAGGGCAGGCAGCTCCGCGCGCGCTTTTCCGAGCGCCTTCGTGAGCGTGAGGGTCTTTTGCTCCTCCGCCGAGAGGGTGCCCTTTCCGCGCCACATCGCGCGGTTGTTCGGGTCGGCGCCGCCGAAGTCGCCGTACTCGTCACCGTAGTAGAGCAGGGGCGCGCCGGGCTGGGTGAGCAGCCACGCGAGAGCCGCGCGGTGGCGGGCGTAGGGCTCGGCGTCGCCAGGGGGGCCCGCGGGGGAAAACCACTTGTTCCCCGGCACGCCACGATCCCAGCCATTTTGCCCGCGGTAGCTCGCGAACGTCACGAATCGTGAGGTGTCGTGACTGCCAATGTACGGCGTCATCACGGAGCCTTGGACGTATTGCTCCATGCTCATGCGCGACCAGTAGTCGGCGTGGATGAGGCCCTTGTCGCCGTGCGCGAACGTGCGCACCGGCACGGCGTGGTAGAGCACGAAGTCGAACTGCCCATCGAGGCCGAGGGGGCCCATGTAGCGGTTGATCGTGCCGTATTCGCTCGCGTTGCAGGCGACGCCGCAGTCGTTCCAGCCCATGGCGGTCTCGCCGGTGAGGAACACGCGTCGACCGGACGCCTCCATCTCGTGGTGGATCTTCTCACGGAGCGCGTACACCGCGGAGTCTTCCACGTGCTTCACCGCGTCGACGCGGAGGCCGTCGATGTCGAACTGATCGAGCCAAAACACGGCGTCGTCGGCCATTTGTTCGGCCGCGGCGGGAACTTGCCAGTTTACGTCGGGGAGGTAATCGGCAAAGAGGCAATCGAGCCTTCGCGCCGTCCAGTCGCACTGGTTGGTGCCGCACACACAGCCGGTGCGGAACCAATCGGGGTGCGTCTTGAAGTACTCGTGCTCCTTGTGGACGTGGTTCAGCACGAAGTCTTGCAGCACGCGGATGCCGTGCGCGTGGGCCGACTCCACCATCGCCTCGAGGGCGGCCTTCCCGCCGATGCGCGCATCGACCTCGCGCGCCTTCGTGGGCCAGTATCCGTGATAGCCCATCACGTTGGCGACGCCGTTGTCGGCGGGGAACGAGCCGGCCGGGTTGGTGTGGAAGGGCGAGAGCCAAATCGCGCGGATCCCGAGCTCGTCGAGCGAGCCGTCGTCGATGCGCGCCTTGAGGCCCTGGAGGTCGCCGCCCTTGAACTCGGCGCGGGGATCCACGCCGCTCGTCGCGGGCGGATCGTTGCTTCGATCGCCGTTGTCGAACCGGTCGATCATCGCCATGTAGATGAGCGCGTCTTTCCACTCGAAGGCCTCGGCCTCGACCCAGAACACGAGCCGGAGCGGCTGCGTCTCGGCGCCGGAGATGTCCTTCGCGCGGAGGGTCACGGTGTACTTGCCGTCGTCCAGATCGGCGAGGGAAACCTTGATGCCGCGCGTGCGAGCATCGACCTGGGCGGCGACCTTGGTGACGGCGCGGCCCTTCCTCAATTCGGCGGTGACCGACTCGGGGGCGATGCCTTTGCCCTCGAAGCCGCGCGTATAGACCGCGTCGGCCGCGAACGTGCCCTTCTTCGCAGCGGGCCGCGCGACGGCGATGGCGCCCTTCAGCGCGAGCTGCGGTACTTTGCAATCGACCGCACGGACCGCGCTGTTCTCCACGCCGCCCACGTACTTGCGGAGCTCCGCTTTTGCGTCGATCTCGTATTCACCGTCGAGGAGCAGCTTGTAGCCGGTGATGCCTGCGGGGAGCTTCACCTTCGCGGTGTATCCACCCTCGGCATCGGGCCCCGTCATCGCGACGCCCGGCTTGGCGAACGCGTTCCACTCGCCCGTGACGGCGGCGGTCTTCACGACTTTGCCCGCCGCCGGTACGTAGCGGAACGCCGTCTCGCAGGAGACCTCGGGGCCCGGCTCGACAGGGCCCGTGTTCCCATCGGGGGCGGTGCCGTCGCCGGTCACCGGAGGGAGGCCGGTGTCGGCCCCCGAGTCCGCGCCGTCCACGTCGTCCCGAACGGTGGCCGAGCAGGCCGCACCAGCGAAAATCGAGGCAAAAAGAAGGGAGACGGCGAGAGCGCGCATGGGGTGCAATGGAGCTAGCACGCCCCAAGTGACCCGCCAGCGAAAAGTCACTCACCCCTGCGTGACGCACGGCACGTGACGCGTCATTTCCCTCCCCCGCAGCTATGGCTCACCGCGTCGACGAGGCCCCCGTCGTCGATCGTGCAGCGCCGTCGCGATCACGGGCGCGCCGCGCTGTCATGGGGTGAGGCTGAGGCCGACGACCACGCCCCGCTCGCCGAGCGCGATTCCCTCGCCGTAGAGCGAGAAGTTGGAGGGCAGCTTCACGATGAGGCCCCCGCCTACTTGGTAGTGGTAAAGATCGGTGCCAATGTGGGCGTTGCCGTCGATACGCCAAAACGCAGGCCCGCCGAAGAGGGTGCCCTTGGCGTAGACGCTGAGATACTCGAACAGCGTCTTTCCGAACATCATGCCGAAACGAAAGTCGAACGCGGTGTAGCCGGAGGGGCCGGCGAAGAAGCCACCCTCGGGGCGTGTCTGCGCGTGCACGAACGAGCCCGCAAGGGTGAGCACACCATACGGAATCGCGCCCTCTTCCTTCAAGAAGCCTGCCGAATAACCAACGAGCAGCGCGGGCCCGCTCGACATCAGGTGGTTTTGCCCGTTCCGAAGGTTGCCGAGGAGGAGACCACCGGCGCCGAAGGTGATCGCCTTCTTCCGGTCGAGCCGGTAGTCGAGCGTCGCCATCGCGAGGTGCCGGTTCATGGTGAACTTGAGACCGTCGCCGAACGAGATGCGCGTGTTGGCGAACGAGTACCCGACCGAGCCTCGGAACCGGTGCTCGAGGGGCGCGTCGTCCGGTCCGCACATCATGTGCCCCATCGGCCCGCCCGGCGATGCGCCGCACGCGTTCGCCGTCGACTCCACTCCGAGCGCGAAGAGGACCACGCCCACGGAGGCGAGGGCTCGCGCGGCGCTACGAGGGCGGGCAGTTCGAGTCGTGTTCGTCGTGGCGAGCCGAAGCGAGCGGATCATGGTCACCCCGAGACTACGCGCGGCGGCGGCGCCTGGCTCTTCCGTCGCGAAACGGGGCCAGGAACACGCCGAATTACGCGGCCTTCATGCGGTCCTCGAACGCCGCGAGCGCCACCTTCGCGCCCTCTCCCATCGCGATCACGATTTGCTTGTAGGGTACATTCGTAACGTCGCCGGCGGCGTAAATCCCAGCCGCGTCGGTGCGCCCCTTCTCGTCGACCACGATCTCGCCGAAGCGGTTCGTCGCGACCACGTCGCGCACGATGGCGGAGTTGGGCAAGAGGCCGATTTGAACGAACACGCCGTCGAGCGTGAGGGTCTTCGCTTCGGCGGAGGCGCGGTCCTCGTAACGGAGCGCGTTCACCTTGGCGCCGTCGCCGAGCACCTCGAGCGTCTTGGCCGACACGATCACGTCGACGTTCGGGAGCGAGCGGAGCTTCTTTTGGAGCACGTCGTCGGCTTTGAGTGAATCGGCGTATTCGAGGAGCGTGACGTGCGAAGCGATCGCGGCGAGATCGATCGCGGCCTCGACGCCGGAGTTTCCACCGCCGACAACCGCGATCTTCTTCTTGGCATAAAACGGCCCGTCGCAGTGGGGGCAGAAGGCCACTCCCCGACCGAGGTATTCCTTCTCCCCCGCGACGCCGAGCTCGCGCCACTTCGCGCCCGTCGCGACGATGAGGATCGGGGCCGAGATGCGTTCTCCGCCCTGGATTTCCAGGGTCTTCGTGGGGCCTGTGATCACGCGAGATACCTTGCGATGCTCGAGGACGTCGATGCCGTAAACGGCCACGTGCGCTTCCAAATCGGCGGCGAGGCGCGCGCCCTCGGTTCGCTTTTGGCCAATCATGTTCTCGATCCCGAGGGTCTCTTTGAGCTGACCACCGAGGTTCTCGGTCACGATCGCGGTCTTCAATCCCTTTCGCGCGGTGTAGATCGCGGCCGACGCGCCGGCGGGTCCGCCGCCGATCACGACGACGTCGTAGGAGAGCTCGCGCGGGCCGGACGCTTCGCGTGGTTGCGAGCCGAGCGCTTTCTCGAGAGTGGCAAGAAGCTCCGCGAACGAGGCTTTCCCCGAGTGAACGAGCTTGTCGCCTACGAACACGGCGGGCACCCCTTGGATGCCGAGCTTGGCGACCTCTTCGGGAAAGAGCGCGCCGTCGACCATCTCGTGGGTGAAGGCACCGTGGGTGAGCGCCATGAGGCCGAGCGCCTGCACCACGTCGGGGCAATTTTCGCACGAGAGTGACACGTACGTGCGCACGACGGGACTGCCTGCGAGCGCGCGCACACGGTCCAAAACACCCTCGTCGGGCCGTTTTCCGCGGCCGTCCGCGTGGAGAATGGCAAGTACGAGCGACGAGAGCTCGTGCCCGCCCGGCACTCCGCGGAACGACAGCGGGAGCCGCGCGCCGTCCTTCTCGAGGCGGAGGAGCACGCCGTCGCGAGGCTCATCGTCGAGCTTGACCGCGAGCTTCGGCGAGGCGCTCGCGAGCTCCGTGACGAGCGTGACGAGGTCGCCGTACGCCGGCTGTTCGCTCCCCGATACGACGAGCGTGAACGACGACGACAGCGGCGCGAATACCTGGCCGAGCTGCGCGACGATGGATGGATCGAGCATCATGAGGGTGGTTCCTCGAAAGTACGAAGAGTGGAAAAAACCGCGTGCGAGCGCGACTCGCTGCTTTCATGAGAGTCGCGCTCGCAGGCGCCTCCCCGGGCGCATCCTTTTGCACCGAGGAGGTCGCGACCGAGGCGGCACGCCGACGCGAGCCACGCGATCGCACACCACATCGAGGTCGACTTGGTCAGATCTTGCCGACGAGATCGAGCCCGGGCTTCAACGTCGCGGCGCCCGGAGTCCATTTTGCGGGGCAAACCTCGCCGGGGTGCGCGGCCACGAACTGCGCCGCTTGGATCTTGCGAACCAGCTCGTCGGCGTTGCGCCCGATGCCATTGTCGTGAACCTCGGCGATCTTGATTTTGCCTTCTGGGCTGATCAAGAACGTTCCGCGGTAGGCAATGCCCTCTTCGTCGATGTGGACACCGAACGCGCGGGTGAGATGGTGGGTAGGGTCGGCCAGCATCGGATACTGAATCTTCTTGATGGTGTCCGAGGCGTCGTGCCAGGCCTTGTGCACGAAGTGGGTATCGGTGCTCACCGAATACACTTCCACGCCCATCTTCTGGAGCTCGGCGTATTTGTCGGCCACGTCGCCGAGCTCGGTCGGGCAGACGAACGTGAAGTCGGCGGGGTAAAAGAAGAACACCGCCCACTTTCCGGCCAAATCCGCGCGCTTTACGGTCTTGAACGCGCCCTGGTGATAGGCCTCTACGGTGAAGTCCACGAGCGAGTCATTGATTTTCATGATGGTCCTCTTCTGGTGACGGCAGGCAAATTCGTGCGGCGCTATGGCGCTGCTATTTATGGCCGGTGGGAAGACGTTGGTTGGATCACTCCGAGGCTGGCCGCGGCGAAGGTCGCGACCTCGTGCGAGGCTTTACGCAAGAAGCCCTCCACTGCCTTGGCGTCGCCTTGGTAAGGGCGTAGTCCGCGCGCGGTTTGGCCGAGGCGATCTTTCGTGTCCTCGTCGGCGCCGAGCGCGACCAGCGCGTCATACGCCGCGGTTCGTCCGAAGAGCGCGGCGAACATGAGCGGCGTTTGCCCGAAGCGGTTCTTTTCGTTCGGATCGGCGCCGGCCTTTACCAACTTCGTGACGATGAGGCGCTGGACGAGGTTCCCGTCTTCGAGGAGCACCGGGCCGCCCGCGCCCGCGGTCTGCGAGTCGCGCACGTTTCCGACGGGCGCACCGTTGTCGTTCGTGAGAGTGCCTCGCCGCTCGGAGCCGAGACCGACGGGCACGACCATGGCGAGGGAGGTTCGGGTACGCATGCCTCTGCCTAAGCAGCGCTCGTGCCACCGACGAAACCTGCAAAATCAACGAGGAACCTGCGGTTCGAGCCGGCTTCGGTACCGAAAAACCGGTGATCTTCACCGACGAACCGGTGTTCCTGCCTCCACCGAAGTTTCGTTGCCGAGCGCCGACGGCGGGTTACCTTCGTGCGATGGCGCCTGAAGGAGCTCTTCACGATCTTCGCGATCTCGCGCGCTTCGCGACCTCGCCCGATGCGCTCCAGCGCACGTACCGCCACGCCCTCGCCGCGATCCACAAGGTGGTGCCCTACGACCTCGCCGCCCTCTACGAGCTCTCCGGCGACACGCTGAAGCTCCGCGCCGCGGACGGCAAGCTCGCCGCGAAGGTGTGGGGCCACACGCTGCCGCTCGCGAGGTTCCCGTCCATCCAGCGCGCGCTCACCGTGCGCGAGCCGGTCATCTTCGAGGAGCACGATCACCAAGGCGACGAGGGAGACCCCTACGACGGAGTGCTCGACTTGCCTCCCGGTCACTCGTGCATGGTGGTTCCGCTCTATTCGGCAGATGGCCCGCTCGGCCTGATTACCCTCGACGCGCTCGCGTGTGGCCACTACGACGAGGACACGACCGCGCTGTGCCACGTGGTCGCGCAATTGGTCTCGATGGCGATGATGTTCGCGAAGAGCACGCAGGAGCTCGAGGTGGCGCGGAGCCGCCTCGAGGAGCAAAACCGCGCCCTCGTGGACGACGCCGGCGGCGCCGATCTCGCGTGCAGGCGCCTCGAGGCGAGCGAGTCTCCGACGATGAAGGCGGTGGTTCGCCTCGCCAAACAAGTGGCCGTCACCGACTCGTTCGTCGTGATTCACGGCGAGACCGGCACCGGGAAAGAGGTGCTCGCGCAGGCGATTCACGCTTATAGCCACCGCGCCAAAGGCCCGATGGTAAAGCTCAATTGCGGAGCGATCCCGGAGAACCTGGTGGAGTCGGAGCTCTTCGGGCACGTGAAGGGCGCGTTCACCGGCGCGGTGAAGGCGCGGCCGGGGCGCTTCGTGGCGGCGAACGGGGGCACGCTCTTCCTCGACGAAATCGGGGATATGTCGCTCTCGGCGCAGACCAAGCTGCTCCGCACGCTGCAAGAGAAGTGCGTCGAGCCGGTCGGATCCGACGAGAGCGTACCGGTCGACGTGCGTGTCATCGTCGCGAGCCACGTCGACTTGGAGGAAGCGGTCGCGGCGGGGAAGTTTCGTGAAGACCTCTATTACCGTCTCGCGGTCTTCCCGATCGAAATCCCCGCTCTCCGCGATCGCGCGGAGGACATTTTGCCGATTGCCTACGATCACCTGCGCGAGCTCGCCGCGCGCACCCGTCGCGGGCCGTGGACGTTCACCGACGACGCAAAAGACGCCCTCGTAAAGGCGTCGTGGCCCGGCAACGTACGCCAGCTCGTGAACGCGGTGGAGCGCGCGACGATCGTGCGCGAAAAGGGCCCGATCGACGCGCTCGATTTGGCTCTTCGTGGCCGCGACAAGCGCACGCCGAAGGTGGTCGAAGGCGCCCTCGAGGACGTGAAGCTCACCGAGCGTCGCATCGTGGAGCGCGCCCTCACGGAGGCGCGCGGAAAAATCTACGGGCCCGAAGGCGCCGCCGCGAAGCTCGGGATTCCCCCTTCGACCCTGCAAAGCAAAATGAAGCGCCTCGGCATTCGCTGATCGCGGACGACGGAACGCGAGAGGCCCGCGCGATCAGGCGATCGGCGCGAGCCGCGTCGTTTACATGCGGTGTGCACGTATTCGCGGGTCGCGTTCAGTCGGTCGCGTCGAGGGCTTCGGCGACCACCGACACGAGACGATCGATCTCCGCCTTCTCCGAGATGAACGGCGGAGCGAGCTGGATCGTGTCGCCGCCGTAGCGCACGTACATGCCCTTCTCGAGGCACTTCATCGCCACGTCGTAGGGTCGTTTCGCGGGCTCTCCCGGCAAGGGGTCGAGGGTGAGCCCCGCCGCGAGGCCGAAGTTGCGAATGTCGGTCAGGTGCTTTCGCCCCTTCAGCGCATGGACCGCGTCCTCGAAGTAGGGAGCGAGCTCTTTCACGCGCGCGATCGCGCCTTCTTTCTCGAGCAAATCGAGGGTCGCGTTGCCCGCCGCGCACGCGACCGGGTGAGCGGAATAGGTATATCCGTGGGGCAGCTCCAGCATGTACTCGGGTCCGCCGACGGACATGAGCGTGTCGTAGATCTCTTTTGTCGCCACCACGCCGCCGAGCGGCTGCACGCCGTTCGTGACCTGCTTCGCGAAGTTCAAGAGATCGGGAGTGACACCGAACGCCTCTGCGCCCGTGTACGCGCCGGCGCGGCCGAAGGCGGTAATGACCTCGTCGAAGATGAGGAGGATCTCGTTTTTGTCACAGATCTCGCGGAGCCGATTCAAATAGCCGACCGGGGGAATGACCACCCCGGCAGAGCCGGAGAAGGGCTCGACGATGACGGCGGCGATGTTCGACGCGTCGTGGAGCGCGACCATCGCGAGCAGATCGTCGGCGAGCTCGACGCCCTCCTTCGGCTGCCCGCGCGTAAAGGCCCGTGCCTTGTCGCGGAGGGCGAGCTGCGTGTGGCGCATGTGGTCGGCCTCGACCGCCTGCCCGAAGATCTTGCGATTGCCCACGATCCCGCCGACCGAGATGCCGCCGAAGTTGACCCCGTGATAACCCTTTTCGCGACCGATGAGGCGCGTCTTCGTGCCCTTGCCCTTCGCCCGCCAATAAGCGCGCGCGAGCTTGAGAGAGGTGTCCGCCGACTCGGAGCCGGACCCGGTGAAGAACACGTAGTCGAGGCCGGCGGGGGTGAGGTCTTTGATCTTGTTCGCGAGGGCGAACGAGCCCGGGTGCCCGAACTGGAACGCGGGGGCGTAGTCCAGTGTGGCCACCTGCTTTTGCACCGCCGCGACGATCTCTTTGCGTACGTGGCCGAGGCCGGTGCACCACAGCCCGGAGAGGCCGTCGAATACGCGCTTTCCGTCTTGGTCGATGAGGTATGCACCTTCGGCAGCGACGAACATTCGAGGGCTCTTCTTGAACTGGCGGTTGCCGGTGAACGGCATCCAGTGCGCATCGAGCCAGGCGGAGTCGAGACGGGCAGGGATTTCGGAAGACATGGGCCGCCCAGGGTACCGCGTCTTTTGGCGTTCGCGTGCAAGGAGATGGACGATGCATCGCGCCAAAACGAAGCTTGCGCGATTGTATGCATGGCGCACGTATCGCGCCGCCGCGGCGCTCCGCGATGGGGCGCGAACCGCACCGAAGCTCGCGGTTCCACGAGGGACGGCCCTCGAAGCGGACGTTCTGGCGCGCTGGCCGGAGCCGCGCGGCACGAGCGTGCATCCCGGCACAGATAGGGTCCTCCGGGTGGACGCAACGAAGGCTCACCGCCGCGCTCGACTCCGGCCCACGGACGAAGCGATGTCCGCTCGTCTTCGTGGCAGGCTCGTGTGCATGCGCTGCGGCGCTGCTGCAAGGCGTGCACCCACGTGCCGCTTCGGTCGCCACCGTAGGCGCAAAAAGAGGGTATCGCGCCGGCGGCACGTGTCTCGCAAGTGCGCTGTTCATGGCAACGCCCACTACGCCCCGCCCCATGACATTGGTCGTCGCGATCGACTTTTCGCCGCTGTCCGACCAGGCCCTCGCCGTCGCGAAGAGCCTCGCCGCGCGCTGCGCCCCGGCCGTCGTGCACGCCTTGCACGTTGTCCCGCAGCTCGAGATCGACAGCGCACTACCGACCCTCCACGCAGACCTCGCCGCCGCCGGGCTCGAGCGCCTCCGCGCGCATCTGGTCGAGCGAGGAATGGCGGAAGGGGTCGAGGCCCACGCCGAGGTCGGGCTCCCCAGCACGTCGATTCCGCACCTCGCGCGCGCGGTTCACGCCGACGTCATCGTCATGGGGACCCACGGCCGCACGGGTCTCGCGCGGCTCGTGATGGGCTCGGTCGCCGAGACGGTCATGCGCTCGGCGCCCTGCTCGGTGCTGGTCGTTCGCGAACGCGAGCTTGGCCCGGAAGAGAAGATCGAGCCCGCGCGCCCGGGCCAAGATATGCACGAGCACCACGCGCGGGGGATCCTTCACCAGGAGTCGCCGAACGTGGCCTCGTCGCAATACGGCATGGGCGCGCTCACCTTCCGCCCGTAGCGCGCCGCTCGCGGTATATCTGCGGGCAGCCCACGCAGCGCGGCGGCCTGCCCGCGCGCGCCATTTCAGAACGACTTCAAGTTGGTAATGAGGCGCTTCGAGATCACGATGCGCTGGATCTGCCCCGTACCCTCGAAGATGTCGTAGACCTTGATGTCGCGGAACCACTTCTCGAGGAGCTGGTGGTCCTTCTGCAAGGTGCCCTCCACGCCGCAGATCTCGATCGCCTCGATGCAGGCGGCGATCGCGGCTTGGCCGCCGAGTGCCTTCGACATGCTCGCCTCTTTGGCGTTCGCGATGCCGTGGTCGGCCATCCAGCCCGCGCGCCAGGTGACGAGGCGAGCGGCAGAGAGGTTGCGACCCACTTTGGCGAGGCGCTCGTAGATGGCAGCGACGCGCGGCACGTGGCGGGTGAGGGCGTAGTTCTCTTTCACGAAATCGCGGGCATATTCGTAGGCGGCGCGGCCGATCCCGATCGCCATCGCGGCCACGATCGGGCGCGTGTTGTCGAAGGTCTTCATCGCGGTCATGAAGCCTTCTTTGGATTGGTAGGAGGCCTCCCCACCAAGGAGACAATCCTCCGATACACGGCAGTCCTCGAGCACGAGCTCGGCCGTCTCGCTCGCGCGGAGGCCCATTTTTTCCTCGATTCGACCTACCGAGAAGCCGTTCGTGCCCTTCTCCACCACGAAGGCGCGGTGGCCGGCGCGGCCGAGGCTAGGGTCGATCGTCGCGAAGACCACGTTCCACGAGGCGCGCGCGCCGTTCGTGATGTAACACTTGCGCCCGTTCAGCACCCAGTCGTTGCCCTCTTTGCGGCAGCTCGTGCGAATGCCCGCGACGTCGCTCCCCGCGCCCGGCTCGGTGAGGGCATACGCGCCATACTTGAGCGACTCGCTCATGTCCTCGAAGATACCCAAGTAGCGCTTCTTCTGCTCCGGGGTGCCGGTGCCGCGTACGGGCGGCCCGCCGAGGCCGGGGCCCGGCATGCAGAGGGGGAGGGCGGCGTCGCCCCACGCGAGCTCCTCCGTCACGAGCAAGGTGTCGAGGTTCTTCATTCCGAAGTTCCCCGTCGACTCCCCGCGCTCTTCTTTCTCTCCACTTTCCTTCTTGGTGCTGGAGGTCATGCTCGTGTTGAGCGTGGCCATTTGGCGCAAAAAGGTCTCCGGAATGCCGTGCGCTTTGTCCCACGCGAGGCTCTGCGGGCGAATCACGAATTTCGTGAGGTTCTGGATGCTATCGCGGAGAAACTCTTGTTTTTTCGAAAGAGAAAATTCGATGGTCATGGCTCGCTCCGCGCGTTCAAACGAGGGTGGACTGCGTTTCGGGAGTGGGCAAAACCAGACCGAGGGGCACTTTTTGGCCTAGCTCTGCCGCGGCGGCGAGCTGGTCGGCCTGTTCGCTCGTGAGCACGCAGAGCTGAATCTGCTTCGCGTCGCGCATGAGCTTCTCTACCGGGTAGTCGCGCATGAAGCCCGCGCCGCCGTGGAGCTGCACCGCCGTGTCGCCGTTGCGCATCGCCGCTTCGAGCGCGAACGACACCGCGTGCCCCGTATGAAGGAGACAGGCCGCGAGCGGCTCGCCCGCGTCCCACGCCGCCGCCGCGCGCTGCACGAGCGACCGCGAGGCCTCCACGTCCATCGCCCGATCCGCGACCGTGAACGCGACCGCCTGAAAATGGCCAATCGGTTTTCCGAACGCTTTACGGGTATCGACGTACTCGCGCGCGATCTCGAACGCCTCCCGCGACAGACCGGTCGCGCGCGCGGCGACGAGGAGCGCCTCTTTGGCGAAGAAGCGGAGGAGCGAAGAGGCAAAATCGTCGCCCCCGAGGAGGCGCGCGTCGTCTCTCACCTCCACGTCCTCGAGCACGATCGAGCCCACGTCCGCCACGTCGAGGCCGAGCGTGGTCTCGCGCTCGCCTACACCGACACCGGGTTGGTCCTTCTTCACGACGAACGCGGCGAGCCCGTCCCAGCCGGCGCTTTCGTCGACCTGCGCGAACACGACGAGCACGTCGGCGCGACCGGCGTTGCGCACGTACGACTTCTTTCCGCGAAGGATCCACGCGTCGCCCTTCTTCGTCGCGGTGGTGCGGAACCCCGCGCGCTCGACGACCGGTTTGTCCTCGCCGAACGCGACCGCCCCGAAACGTGTGTGGCCACCCGCGCCCGCGAATGGCGCGAGGTACTTCTCCTGTTGTTCCGTTGACCCGAGCTCGACGAGGCAGGTGCCGAACGCCGAAGGCCCCGCGAGGGCGAAGGCCGCTCCGGGATCGCCCGCCGCCACCTCTTCTTCGAGCGCGACCGCGGTGCGGAGCCCGAGCCCCGCGCCCCCGACCGCCTCCGGCAAACCGAGGAGCCCGAGCCCCAGCTCGAACGCGGCCTCCCGCGCCTCGGCCGAGATCTCGCGCGCCTTCTCGTGCTCGCGCATCTTGGGGCGCAGCGCCTTCTGGGCGAGATCCGCCACGGAGGACTGCATCAGGGTGTCGTCTTCGGTCGGCTCGAACGAGATCATTTTGGGCCTCCTTGGGTCACGTCGCTTCCGGAGGCACCAGCCTCTTCGCTCCGGATGGCGCGCCTCTCGGGTCAATGGCCGGGCGCGCGTCGCGGCCGAAAAGGTTTACGTGCGAAACATTCGTGTGGCAAGGAACGGCGGGCTCCTCTTCTTCTGTACGGCTGTCCAGCAGTCTTCGAATGAAGGGGCACCGCGGAAAGATGGATGCTAGAGCCGCGCTTCGTCGTCGCGGAGAGCCTGCAAATTGCCCTTCGAGACCGCATCTTTCGGGCCTCCTTCGGGTCGCCGTCTCCGCGCTTGACACGGGGCAGGTTGCCGCATAGGTTCCGCGCCCCCCTCTCTCCCAGCGCCGCGCGTCTTTGTTCGCTTCGCTCGTGACCTGGTCAAAAGGACTTTCGCATCATGTCGACCGCCACTGAAACCACCGGCCTCAAGAAGCTCGCGGGCCGCACCTACTCCGCCACCAAAGAGCAGGCCGCCGCGTCGCGCGGTTGGTTCGTGGTCGACGCCACGGACAAGCCCCTCGGCCGTCTCGCGAGCGAGATTGCCCGCGTCCTCCGCGGCAAGCACAAGCCCACCTACACCCCGAACCAGGACACGGGCGATTTTGTCATCGTCGTGAACTCGGGCAAGGTGAAGCTCACGGGCAACAAGCTCGACAAGAAGTTTTACTACCGTCACTCGGGCATTCCGGGCGGATTCCGCGCCGAAGCCTACCGTGACTTGCTCGATCGCAAGCCGGAGTTTCCGATCGAGAAGGCCGTGAAGGGCATGCTCCCGAAGAACGTCCTCGGCCGCGAGATGTTCGGCAAGCTCAAGGTTTACAACACGCCGGATCACCCGCACGCGGCCCAGAAGCCGCAGGCCCTCACCGTCAAGCTCTGAGAGACAAACCATGGCACAGGCTCAAACCCGCACCTACTCCACTGGGAAGCGCAAGACCGCGGTTGCCCGCGTTTGGATCTCGGCCGGCACCGGCCAGATGACGGTCAACACGACCAGCGCCGACACCTACTTCGAGCGTGAGACCTCGCGCATGATCGCGCGTCAGGCCCTCGAGCTCATCGAAGCCCTCGACCAGTTCGACGTCATCGCGACGGTCAAGGGTGGCGGTCACTCGGCGCAGGCCGACGCGATCCGTCACGGCGTCTCGCGCGCCCTCTGCCTACTCGACCCCGAGAAGCGCACCGTCCTCAAGCGCGCCGGGTTCCTCACCCGCGACGCTCGCAAGAAGGAGCGCAAGAAGTACGGCCAGCCCGGCGCCCGCAAGCGCTTCCAGTACTCGAAGCGCTGAGAGGCGTTTCTCGTATCGGAGAAGAAGCCACTCTGCTCACGCGGGGTGGCTTTTTGCCGTTCGATTCGCGCACGGCCTGTCGTGTGTATGATGCACGCTCTCGTATCGGAGAGAAGCCACTCTGCTCACGCGGGGTGGCTTTTTGCCGTTCGATTCACGCACGACCCGTCGTGTGTATGATGCACGCGTTCGGCCCGCATGGAGGACCGAGGTGCTCCCCTGCCGAGCTTCGCCTCGGGGTCAGCCCTCGACGGCGCGCTTCAACGCCGCACGCGCGAGGAGACGAGTGGAGTCGAGGGTAGGCAGCGGCGAAGAGCTGTCGTCGAACACGAGCGGGATCTCGGTGCAGCCGAGCACGAGCGCGTCGCAGCCCGAGTCCTTCATGCGCTGGCCGATGCGGCGGAACGTGGCGGTGGCGCTCGGCTTGAG
>JAAFHV010000153.1 GCA_013297655.1 Myxococcales bacterium
GGGCAAGCGGACCAAAAGTGCCTCCCGTTCCTCGACGCGAGCCAGCTCGACCGTATTGGCAAGAACGGGGCGGCGGCCACGGGGACGACCACGAAAGAAGCGGCCTCGTCGCTCCGCGAGCTGTCGTCGCGTATCGTCAAGCGGGTCAATCACCTCGAGTGAAGGGCGCTATTCGCGAGTCCGCAGCTCGATGTAGAGCGCCTCGACTTTTGCGCGCGCCCACGGCGTCCGCCGCAAAAAAACGAGGCTCGATGCGATCGACGGATCGTGCGTGAAGCAATTGATCTTTATCGTCTCACCGAGCGCGGGGAAGCCTACCCGCGCGACGAGGTACTCGAGAATGTCGACGAGCTTCACGCCGTGGAGCTCGCGGACGAGGTGGCCGTTTTCGTCGCGCTCGGGCATCGATCAGACCCGCCCCGAGCGCTTGACGAATTGTTCGGTCGCGTTCTTCGCTGCGCCGAGCGAATTGCCAATCCCGGTCGCGGTGGGGTTCGGACCTTCGTCGGCGAAGATCTCCCAGTTCCAGCGCCCGTCGCCCTTGGGCGACACGTTCACGACGAAGGGCCCCTCCGCCCCGCGCCACGTCGTGGCCTGTCTTTTCCAGGAGATCATGGTCCTTCTTACCTCACGTATGCCAAAAACGCTCGCCGCTCGAACGCGGGCGATCACGTCATGTAGATGCCGCCGTTGATTTGGACCGTCTGCCCGGTCACGAATGGATTGCTGGCGATCGAGACGAGCAGATCGGCCACCTCTTCGGGTGTGCCGAAGCGCCCCACCGGAATGCGCTCAGGGCTCGCGGCGGGGTTGCCCGCGAGCATGTCGGTCTCGATGAGCGCGGGGGCGATCGCGTTCGAGGTAATTCCGTCTTTGGCGAGGAGCGACGCGTAGCTGTGCATGAGCCCCTCGAGTCCCGCTTTCGAGGCGGCATAGTGCGGGCCGACGATGCCCCCTACCCGCGCGGCGGTCGAAGAAACGAAGAGCAGGCGCCCCCAACGGCGCGCGCGCATCTCGGGAATCACGGCCGAAGAGACCACGAACGGGGCGCGCAAATTGACCGCCATCGTCGCGTCCCACGTGGCGAGCCGAACCGATTCGAGCGGCAGCGCGCGCGCGATACCTGCATTGTTCACCAGCACGTCGACCGGCCCGAGGGCGCGACGGACACGCGCGATCATGTCGGTCACTTCGTCCGGATCGGAGACGTCGGCGCCGATGGAAATCGCCTTTCCGCCGGCGCGTTCGATCGTGCGCACGACCTCGCGAGCGTCTTCCCCGCCCGCTCGGTGATTCACCACGACGCGCGCCCCCACCCTGGCCAAAGCGAGCGCGATGCTCCTGCCGATCCCTCGGCCCGCGCCGGTCACGAGCGCGACCTTACCGTTCAGCGCGTCGCTCACCACCACTCCATTCTCCGAGTCTACCGCAGCCAGACGCGACCGCAGGTGCCGCTTCGCGCGACCACGCGGCCGGCCGTTGGCGGAGCCGCTCCCTCCGCACGAGCTGGCGTCCGGAAGTGAAGCGATGAAAAACGAGAAGGCCGGTCACTTTCGCGACCGGCCTGCCCGTTAAGTGCCAATTCGTAGGCGCGATTGGGGTTGAACCAACGACCCCTACCGTGTCAAGGTAGTGCTCTACCACTGAGCTACGCGCCTGGAAGAGACCCGACCGTTTAGTCGCTCGGCCTTCCTGGTGTCAAGCGGAAGAGTGATGACTTTTTTCGAGGGCCTTCTCGCGGAGGGGCCGGCGTGCTTTCGTGGGCCCGCTCATGGAGTCCCTCTACCTCGATTCGGACGCCGATCTCGCAGCCTCGAACACGGCAGCAGGCGTCTCGAAGGACCTCGCCCTCCGCACCTACACCGCGCGTTTGCTCGGGAAAAACCAGGCTCTCGTGCTGCACGGGGGCGGGAACACGTCGGTCAAATCACGCGCGCGCACCGTGCTCGGCGAAGAGGTCGACGTGCTCCACGTGAAGGGCTCGGGCTGGGACTTGGCGACGATCGAGCCCGCCGGCCACCCCGCCTGCCGCATGGATGCCCTCCTCGCGCTCGCGCGGCTGCCCGAGCTCTCGGACGAGGCGATGGTCAATGGGCTCCGCCTCGCCCTCCTCGACGCCGACGCTCCGACCCCGAGCGTGGAGGCGCTCCTCCACGCCGTCTTGCCGCCGCGCTTCGTCGACCACACCCACGCCGACGCGATCCTCGCCCTCGTCGACCAGCCGAACGCGGAGGCCATCGCGCGCGAGTGCTTCACGCGCGGGCTCGTCTGGGTGCCCTACGTGATGCCAGGTTTCAGCCTCGCCCACGCATGCAAGAAGGCATGGGACGAGACGGTCGCGAGAGGCGAAGCGCCGGAGGTGATGGTGCTCGAGAAGCATGGCATCTTCACCTTCGGTGACACCGCGAAGGAGAGCTACGAGCGCATGATCGCGCACGTCTCGACCGCCGAGCGTTACGCCGCCGACCGCGCGAGCACACAAAGCCTCGGCATTCCGGTCCGCGAAGACTCGACCACCGTCGCGACCGTGCTCGCCACCCTCCGCGGCGCCCTCGCGCGTACGTCCGGCGCGAGCCCCGAGGGGGGCCCCGTCCTCGCTCTCCGCGCGAGCGATACCGTGCTCGCGTTCCTCGAGCGCAAAGACCTCGACGGGCTCGTCGAGCGCGGCTCCGCGACCCCCGATCACGTCATACGCACGAAGCCGTGGCCGCTCGTCGTGCGCACCTCCGGCACCAGCACGGAAGAGCTAAAGGCGTCGCTCGACGCCGCGATCGTTGCCTATCGCGCCAAGTACGACGCGTATTTCGCGCGGTGCTCGGAGGCGCGCAAGCGGGCCGTCGCGAAGCTCGACCCGATGCCGAACGTGATCCTCTTGCCGCGGATCGGCCTCGTCACGCGCGCATCCACCCTCGCCGCCGCCGAAATCGCTGCCGACGTGTACGAGCACACGATGGACGTCATGACCTGCGCGAGCGAGATCGGCGAGTATCGCCCGGTCACCGAGCTCGATCTCTTCGATGTCGAGTATTGGTCACTCGAGCAGAAGAAGCTCGGGAAGCCTGCTCCCGCGAAGGCGCTCGACGGCAAAGTCGCGCTCGTCACCGGGGCCGCCTCCGGGATTGGCCTCGCTACGGCGGAGATCTTCGCAAAAGAGGGCGCGCACGTGGTGCTCTGCGACCGCGACGAAGCGCAGCTCCTCGCCGCGAAGGCGAAGCTCGCGAAGGTGCATGGTGCACGCATCTTCGCCGCGCGCATGGACGTCACCTCGGACGCCGAGGTCGCGAGCGCCGTACGAGCCGCCGTCCTCCGCTTCGGAGGCCTCGACGTCGTCGTCAGCAACGCGGGCGGCGCGGCGGAGGGCAAGCTCGAGACCGACGAAGGCGAGGCCGCCCTCGAACGCTCGGTCGAGCTCAACCTCTTCTCTCACGCCAAAGTCGCCAAGCACGCGACGAGGGTCATGCAGGCCCAAGGGCGCGGAGGCTGCCTCCTCTTCAACGCGAGCAAGAGCGCGTTCGCCCCCGGCCCCGGCTTCGGCCCCTACTCCGTCGCCAAGGCCGCGCTCGTCTCGCTCGTACGCCAGCTCGCGATCGACCTCGGCCCTTCGCAGATCCGCGCCAACGCGGTGAACGCAGACCGCGTTCGGACTGCCCTCTTCGGTGGCGGAATGCTGGAATCGCGGGCGAAGGCGCGGGGCCTCACTCCGGACGAGTACATGCGCGGAAACCTGCTCGGACGCGAGGTGCTCGCGAGCCACGTCGCCGACGCTTTCGTGTATCTTGCACGCGCCACGGCGACGACGGGTGCGGTGATCACGGTCGACGGAGGGAATGCCGCGGCATTCCCGCGCTGACGTGCAGCCTCGGAAGGCCGCCCTCGGCTTCATCTTCGTGACCCTCTTCGTCGACGTGCTCGGGCTCGGGCTCATCATCCCCATCACGCCCCGCCTCGTCGGTAGCTTCGTGAGCGACGCCTCGTCGCAGAGCCGCACGTATGGACTCTTCATCGCGGTCTACGCGCTGATGCAGTTCATTTTTTCGCCTATTTTGGGCGCGCTCTCGGACAAGATCGGGCGTCGGCCGGTGATCTTGGGCTCCCTCCTCGGCTCCGGCATCGACTACCTGGTGATGGCGATGGCGCCCTCCCTCGGCGTCCTCTTCGTCGGCCGAATCGTCTCCGGGATCTCGGGCGCGAGCATCACCGCAGCGACCGCCTATATCGCCGACGTATCGCCCCCCGCCAAGCGTGCGCAGGCCTTCGGTCTCATCGGTATCGCGTTCGGCCTCGGATTCATCGCCGGCCCCGCGCTCGGGGGTGTGGTCGGCGACCTCGGCGAGAAGATGGGCCTCGGGCTGCGACTGCCCTTTTTCGTCGGAGCGGCGCTTTGTCTATTGAATGGCGCCTATGGCCTCTTCGTGCTGCCCGAGTCGCTCGCGCCGGAGAACCGCAAAAACTTTTCGCTCTCGCGCGCGAACGCGTTCTCGGCCATCGCCGCGCTCAAGAAGTACCCCGTGGTGCTCGGCCTCGCCGCGACGCTGTGCTTCAAAAACCTCGCCGAGTTCGGCCTCCACTCGACGTGGGTGCTCTACACCGCGTACCGATTCCACTGGGGTATCCGCGATACGGGCATATCGCTCGCGGTGATCGGCTTCGTCGCCGCGGTGGTTCAGGGCGGCCTCCTGCGCTTCGTGGTCCCCGGGCTCGGCGAGAAGCGAGCGGTGCTCCTCGGTTATGCCATGTCGGTCGCGGCGTTCGTGCTTTATGGCGCCGCCACCTCGGGGTGGATGATGTACGCCATCATCGTCGCGACGGGCCTCGGCGGTATCGCCGCGCCGACCACGCAGGCGATCTTGTCGCGGCAGGTGCCAGCGAACGAACAAGGTGCGGTCCAGGGGGCGCTCGCCAGCCTCTCGAGCCTCATGGGCATCATCGCCCCCGCGATCGCGACGTCGCTCTTTGCGTTCTTCATCTCCGACCGGGCACCCTTCCAGCTCCCGGGGGCCCCCTTCTTCTTCTCCGCGCTGCTCACCGCCGTCGCCCTCGTGCTGTGCGCGCGATCGCTCGCGAAGCATCCGCCGACGAAGCCGACCGAGGACACGACCGAGGACGACGCAGCTCCCGCTCCGCCGCACCCCTGACGACCGCGCGGCGCTGCCTCCGCGAGAAAAAGGGATAGCTTGCGTCGCCCGCGCGTTTTGGCGACCCTCGTCGCATGAGCGACACCACACAGACGAGCGAGATCAGCGAAGAGCGCAGAGGACACGTCTACCTCGTGGGCCTCCGCCGCGAGAAGAAGCGCAACGCCTTTACCGTGTCGATGCTGAAGGCCCTCGCCGCCGCGTACACCCGCTTCGAGCGCGACGACGAAGCGTGGGTGTGCGTGCTCTTCGCCCACGGCGAGCATTTCACGGGCGGCCTCGATCTGGCAGAGGTGGGCCCGCACGTCGCCGCCGGGCAGTCCCTGTTCGACGACGACGGGACCATCGATCCGCTCGACCTCGTCGGCCCGCGGCGGACCAAACCCGTCGTCTGTGCCGTATCGGGAATCTGCTTCACGATTGGCATCGAGCTCATGCTCGCCTGCGACATGGCCATTTGCGCGGAGAGTACCCGCTTCGCCCAAATGGAGGTCCGGCGCGGAATCATGCCCTTCGGCGGCGCGACGCTTCGTTTCCCGGAGGTCGCCGGCTTCGCGCGCGCCATGAAATGGCTCCTCACGGGCGACGAGTTCGGGGCGAAAGAAGCGCTCGCGATGGGCCTCGTGTCCGACGTCGTCCCCGATGGCACCGCGGTCGAGGCCGCGATCGCCCTCGCCGAACGCGTCGCTACGCGCGCCCCCCTCGCTGTCCGCGCGACGCTCCAAAACGCGCGCACCGCCCGCGAGCACGGCCGCGACCGCGCTCGCGACGCTCTCATGGGTGCAGCGCGTCCGCTCTTCGCCACCGACGACGCACGCGAGGGTGTCGCGTCGTTCCTCGAGCGACGCGAGGCGGTCTTCAAGGGTCGCTGAACCGCGACGTGGCAAAGGCCCCACGTTTCTTCGCGAGCGGCGCGCAGCAGGGCGACGTTCGATCCGCGCCCGTGCCTCGTACGTTGATGATCGTGGCACGTCTGCCGTCGGTGCCACGATTTGGAATGGCGTAACAAATCCACGGGCTCTGGCGCTCCACGGACGCCGCGCGCGCCGACGAGGGCGCACGGCGCGGCAAATCACCTACATCTCATTTCTGGTGAGTCCGCCCTTTCGGGTCGCGCGTTGTCCGCGTGAAAGGGGAATCACCCATGACACGACCGATACGAGCCACTGCTCGACTCTCGGGTGTCGTCCTCGGGGTTGCGTTCGCCGTGGTCGCCTGTGGCGACTCCGACACGACGTCTCCCGAGACCGGCATCGGAATCAATAGCATCAAGCCCGCCGCAAACGACCCATCGTTCCGCTCACCGTTCGACGCGACGCCCGATCCCAAGGGCGAAAACATCTACTTTACCGCGCTCACCGCCGAGGGAGTACCTGCAGTATACACAGGGTCCGCGAATGGCGGACCGGTTCGCATTCTCCACGAAGGGGCGCCGCTCTCTTCGCCATTCTCGATAGCGATTAGCGAGGACGGCAAGACCCTCTACGTCGCCGACGGCAGCGCGGAGAACGGCCCCGAGGGCGAAGAGGACGGCGCGGTGTTCACCCTCCCCGTCTCCGGAGGAGCGCCATCGGTGCTCGGCGGAACGGGTGGAAAGAACCCGCGCGGGATCGAGGTCCACGGCGACTCCGTGTACTTTACCGGAAAATTCGAGGGCAAAGCTGCGGTCTACAAGACGGGCCTCGCCGGCGGCGAGCCGCAGGCGCTGGTCTCCGGCGAGCCGCTCCGCGAGCCCTCCGGTATCGCGATCACCAAAAATGGCGACGTGTATTTCGTCGATGCGTATGCCGACAACGCGAGCGGGGCCGCTGTGCTCAAGGTCGCCGGCGGCAAAGCAGAGATCGTGAGAGACGGCTTTGCGGTCGGCCACCCCGCCGGCCTCGCCGCCGTATCGGACGACTCGGCCCTCCTCCTCTCGGGGCTCGACACGCAGAAGCTCACCGACCTCGTCGCGAGGATTCCGCTCGGGCAGGGCGAGATCAAGACCTTCACCGACACCATCGGCGAGTTCAGCGAATCGGCCGGGCTCCACCGCGCCAAAGGCGCCGACGTCTTCGCGTGGGCAGACAGCCGCGCGGGCGAGACCGGGACCGTCTACGTGCTCAGGAAATGATCGCGCGCTCCCCTCGGCTGCACGAATCCGAGGAGTGGGGCCGCGCGTAGCTGCACGTGAGGGCGGTCCTCCGTGCGAACGATTCGAGTTTTTCCGTCGGAGACTTCATTCATGAACCTCAAGAGAACCTTTATTGCCCTCGGAGCGGGACTGTCGCTCATGGGCTCGGTCAGCGTCGCGTCGGCATCGAGCCACCGCGAGGCTCCCGCGATCGGCTTCGACCCCGCCGCCGACAACACCGACGTCTGGGCGTGGGTGAACAAGGGCACCCACGACAAGCTGAACGTCGTCGTCGCCTACAACCCCCTCGAGGAGCCCTCTGGCGGACCGAACTACAACGAGTTCTCCGACGACGTGCTCTACGAGGTGCACCTCACGCGCGGCAACTCGAACCTGGCCGACGTCATTACCTATCAAATCCAGTTCGACTCCAACGCTTATCCGCGTGTCAAACCGGAAGACCTCAGCAAGCCCGTCGGCGGGGGCAAAGAGTTCTTCTCCCAGCTCGCCGGCCGCAAGCAGACCTACACCCTCACCAAGGTCGCCGCGAACGGCAAGCGCTCCGTGCTCGGGCGCGGCATCCCCGTCGCGCCAGTGAACATCGGCCCGAACACGAACGCCGTCGCCTACCAGATCAAACAATACGACGACGCGTACGCCGGCTCGTTCATCAAAGACTTCGGCCCCGAAGGCCGCGCCTGGGCGGGCCCGCGCGACGACGGCTTCTACGTCGACATCGGTCGCATCTTCGACCTCGCGAACCTCCTCAAGGGCACGCCCAAGGACAACGTTGCAGGATACAACTGTCACGCGATCGCGCTCGAAATCCCCACCAACCTGCTCACCGCCGACGGTGGGTTGCCGCGGTCCGGCCCCTCGAACGAGAACACGGTAGGGGTGTGGGCCTCGGCGAGCCGGAGGCAGTACTCGCTCCTCCGCCGCAACGGAAAGAACGAGACGTGGGGCCCCTGGGTGCAGGTATCGCGCCTCGGCCTACCCCTCGTGAACGAGGCGCTGATCGGCCTCCAAGACAAAGACAAGTACAACCGCACCCGCCCCGCGAACGACGTGCCTAACTTCGGCGCCTACTTCTTGAATCCGGTCGTCGTCCGCGACGCGGAGGCGGTCGGCATCTACGGCGCGCTCGGTGTACCGCAGAGCACGGTCGACGCGCTCAAGTCGAACCGACTCGACATCATCGACACGATCAACATCAAAGATAACCCCACGCCCGGCGCGCACACGATCCCCCTCTCTGCCACCGGCGACGTGCTCCGCGTCGACATCGGGACCGACTCGAGCTTCCCGAACGGGCGCCCGATCCCCGGCCCCGCCCCGAACAAGGAGCAAGCCGACGTCACCGACGTGCTGCTCTCGGTCATCTTGGCGAAGGGCACCCTCACCGTCAGCGACGGAGTGAATTCCAACGACAAGCCTTACCTCACCCAGTTCCCGTACTTGGCACTCCCGTGGGAGGGCTTCTCCGAAGGTCACGGCAAGCCGGCTCCCTGACGGAACAGTAGGCGACGCGGTCATCGTGACCGCATCGAAACGCAGAACGGAGGCTGCTAGCTAGCGAGTGGCCTCCGCTCTCGTTTTGTCGAAAACGATCGCGCCAAGCGTGGCGTAGAATCAGGGGGGGCCGGGGATGTTGTTGCGCGTGGAGTAGAGGCCCGTGCGCGCGGTCACGTAGAGGGTTTTTCGATCGGCTCCGCCGAAGGCCACGTTGGCCGGCTGCATCGGCACCGCGATGACGCCGACGCGCGTACCGCTCGGCTTGAAAACCTCGACCCCCTCGCTCGTCGCGGCGTAGAGGTTCCCCGCGTCGTCGACCGCGATGCCGTCGGGGCTATTTCCGTTCGCGGTCGCGAAGGTGCTGCCCGCGCCCACGGTGCCGTCGACGTTCACGGCATACTTGCGAATGATCTTTCCGCTCGCGACCGCGACGTAGAGCGTCTTTTCGTCGGGGGAGAGCGCGATCCCGTTCGGCTTCTCGAGCGTATCGTCGACCACCGTGAGCGCGCCACCGGGGGGCAACCGGAACACGTTCTGCTTCGCCTGCGTATTGCCTGCGTAGTTCGGATCGGTGAAGTAGAGGGTGCCGTCGGAGCGCACGATGACGTCGTTCGGCGAGTTCAGCGCGTTGCCGCCGAAGGTGCCCGCCACCGTCTCGGTGGTGCCGTTGGCGAGGCGCTTCGCGACACGTTTGCCGCCATGCTCGCAGGTATAGAGCACTCCATTCTTGTCGATCGCGTTGCCGTTCGCGTTCGCGCTCGGGTTCCGGAAGTCGGTCGGCTCGGTCGCCGGCGGCACGAGCTGGAGGATGCGATTGCCACTCACGTCGCTGAAGACGAGCTTGTTGTCGGCCGGGATCCACTGCGGGCCTTCGAGGAATTGGTATCCCCCCTTCACGAGGGTGGCGGCGGGCACGCCCACGAGCGGCTCGGGGAAACTTTGTGCGTCGGGGGTGCTCGCGTCGACCGGCGCGGCGCCGTCGGGTAGGGGCGGGGGCGGCGTGCCCGTCCCGGTTCCGGAGAGCGTGGGAACGGGGTTCGTCGATGTGCCGGTCGGGCTCGTGCCGGCGTCGGTCGCCGCCGCTTCGTCGCTGCAACCTTGGGCCGCGACGACGAGCGGGAGCGCGACGACCGAGACACCCAAACAAAGGAGGGCGCGTGAGGATTCCATGCGCCCTATCGTGGCACGAAGCGCCCAGAGGGGCACGTCTCGAGGCTCAGGCGGGGGTGATCTCTTCGCGGAGGCGAGCGGTCTCGTCGGCCTCGAACGCGCTGTTCTCCACCACCTTCTCGACCCACTCCGTCTCGTCGAGGTCCGAATCACGGGCCCACGCTCGGCCGCAGCCGACGTGCATGTACGAAGGGCCGCGCGTGAACGACCCCGGCTCGGCGTCGCGCTGAACACCGATGCGAAGAGTGCCCTTCTCGATCGGCTCGCCGCATTGCGTGCATCGTGCACGGGACGTGGGCGCGCGATCGGCGTGCGGGAGGGGCCGATCTTTGCCAGTCTTCTTTGGCGCGTTCGCGATCGCGGCGAGCAGCGTCTCGCGCTCGGGGAGCTCCCCCTCGTAGGCCTCGATCGCCTGCTTGAGCTCGGTCGCCATCTTCGTGACGGCGCACGCGGTGTGGAAGTAGCGATACGCGACCGTGTCGGACCCCGGCATCGTGTACGACTCGGCGAAGCGAACCTCGCCTTTCGGGATTGGCTTTTTGCACCCCCGGCACGCGGCCCGCCCGGAGGGCGAAATTTCGAGCTTCATGGCGCGCGAGCCTACCAGAAAGGACGGCGCGCCCGCGAGCACCGAGGCACCCGCACGGGAACGGCGCCCGCGCCTCTCCCCTCGCCCTCTGGCCTCGCGACGCTCCGGAGGCGCGGGCCTCCCGACGCTCCAGAGGCGCGGGCTGCGCGACGCTCCGGAGGCGCGTGCCTCGCGACGCTCCGGAGGCGCGGGCTTCGCGACGCTCCGGAGGCGCGGGCCTCGCGACGCTCTGGAGGCGCGGGCCTCGCGACGCTCCGGAGGCGCGGGCCTCGCGACGCTCCGGAGGCGGCCACGCTGTTCGAGCCATGCGCTCGACTGCACGACGGTCCCGGTTCGTAACACGCGCAGACGACGACGCTCGCGCGCGGATCTGCTCGCCTTCACCGGGCGTAGAGTGAGCGATGGGAGCCTTTTCGTCCGCACGCAGCCACGTCGCTTCGACCCTCCTCGCGGCCCTCGCGCTCTCGTGTGCAGCATGCACGGAAGACGCGGCGCACCCGCCGACACGCCCGGCCGCCGAGACGGCGTCGAACGCAAAAACGGCCTCGCCGGAGGAGCGCCTCGCCCTCCAGAAGACCACCTCCGGCTCGGATGTCGACCGCCTCATCGACGCGGGGCAAGCGCGCGCGGAGAAGAACCCGGAGAGCGCCGACGCGTGGGTGCTCCTCGGACGGGCGTGGGTGCGCAAGGCACGCGAGTCCGCCGATCCTGGTTACTACCTGAACGCGAAGGCGTGCGCCGCGATCGTGAAGAAGCGAGATCCGGGGAGCCGTCTCGCCAAGAACCTCGAGATCTTGGTGCTCTTGAACGGGCACGAGTTCTTCGCCGCCCGCGCCCTCGCGAAGACGATCGTGGACGCGAGCCCGGACGACGCGATGGCGCTCGGTAGCCTCTCGGACGCGGAGCTCGAGCTCGGCCTCTACGACGAAGCGGCGACTCACGCGCAAGCGATGATCGACCTCAAACCGAACTTGCCCTCCTACGCGCGAGCATCGTTCCTTTCGTGGGTGCGCGGCGACGTGGCGGGCGCCAAAGAGGCGATTCGCGGCGCCATCGACTCCGGACGCGACAAGCACGATCCGGAGCCTCGCGCGTGGGTGCTCGTGCAGGCGGCGAACATCTTCTACTACGAAGGCGACCTCGAGGGCGCGAACGCGGGATACGAGATGACGCTCGATTGGCTCCCCGGATATGCACCCGCGCTCGTCGGGAAAGGCCGTGTCGCGCTCGCCAAAGGCGACGGGAAAGCGGCAGTCGAGAACCTCGATCGTGCCTACTCGGCGAGCCCGCTCGTAGAGACGGCGTGGCTCCTCGGCGACGCGCACGTGCTCGCGAAGAGCCCCGAAGCCGCCGAGAAGAGCTACGCCAAAGTGCGCTCCGACGGGAAGGTGCAAGATCCACGTACCCTCTCGCTCTTCTTGACGACGAGGGGCGAAAGCCCCGATCTTGCGCTCACGTTGGCCGAAAAAGAATACGAGACGCGCAAAGACGTGGTGACGGAGGAGGCGCTCGCGATGGCGCTCCTCCGCAAAGGAAACGTGACGGAAGCGAAGGCGAAGATCGTGCACGCTCGCCGCCTCGGCACCCCCGATCCACGAGCGATCGCGCACGAGGGCATGATTCGCCTCGCCGCCGGCGAGAAGGTCGCCGGCAAAGCCGCGATCGCGCGCGCCCTCGCGAGCCCGATCGTCGATCGTGCGACACGCGACGAAGCAACGCGCCTCGCCGAGCGCCCGTGAGCCGAGGCCTCTTCGCCCGCATTGCGTGCGTGCTGGCGTGCGTGGTCGTCCTGCTCCTCCCGAAGATCGCGCGCGCGCATACGATTGGCCTCTCGAACGGTGAGTACCGGATCGAAGGCGACGACGTCGTGGTCACCCTCGCCTTCGCCCGTGGGGAGGTGAGCGCGCTCGTCGCCGACCTCGACCGCGACCGCGACGGCGTCGTGACGGAGGACGAGCTCACGAGCGCCAAAGGCGCGATCGAGGAGCGTGTGCTGCCTCTCGTTCGAATCACGACTGCCGGCGAGGCGTGCACGCCGAAGCTCGAGTCGCAAAAGCTCACCGAGCTCGACGGGCTCACCCTCACGGCGCGCTATGCGTGCAAACCGGGAGTGCCAAAACCGGTCACTTTGAAGCTCTTTTCTGCGCTCCCGAAGGGCCATCGGCACCTCTTTCGCGAGCTAGTCGAAGGCGAACCGCCGCGAGACGACATCCTCTTCGGAGGGCACGAGTCTGCCTCGCTGGTAGGCAAGGCCGCTCGCGCCGAGGCGCCTCCACCTTCGAGCTTCGTTGCCTTCTTTCGGCTCGGGATCGAGCACATCCTCACGGGCTACGATCACCTCGTGTTCCTCCTCGGGCTCGTGCTCGTGCGCGGCAAGGCGCGCGACTACGTGACCGTGATCACGGCGTTTACCCTCGCTCACTCGATCACCCTCGGAATGGCGGTGCTCGGCGTCGTCAACCCGCCATCGCGGTTCGTCGAGCCCGCGATCGCGCTCTCCATCGCCTACGTGGGTATCGAAAACTTCCTCGTGAAGGACGCGAGCCGCCGCTGGCGCATCACGTTTCCGTTCGGGCTCCTCCACGGTTTCGGGTTCGCCGGCGCGCTGCGAGAGCTCGACTTGCCCCGCGCGCGAGTGCCGGGCGCGCTCGTCGCGTTCAACGTCGGCGTCGAAGCGGGGCAGCTCGCCGTCCTCGTCGTCGCGCTACCCCTCGTGCTCTTCGTGACAAAAAAGCACACCCGCGTCCCGGTGACGCGCGCCCTCTCCGCCGCCGTCACCGTCGCTGGCGTGGTGTGGTTCGTGGCGCGCGTCGTCGCCTAAATTCGGAGCACCTATCGGGGCTTGGCGGGCGCCGGTTGGGTGGGGGCGGCCTGCTGCGCGGGAGCGGCGGGGGGCGCGTGCTGGGTCATGCCCTTTCCGGGCGCGTTGGCGCCCTGTCCGGTGAGCGGCGAATAGGGATTCTGGCCGGGGTTGAGGCCGGAGCCCCAACCGAGGTTCAGCGGCGACGGTGCGGCGAGCACCAGGTTGCCGCGCTGGCCCGCTTTCTCGTAGATCTCCGGCAGCCTGAGCTGCAGATCGTATTGCAGATAGAGCGGATACTTCGCGAGCGCCTCGCCGATGCGCTCGATCTTCGCGGTCGCGACCTCCGCCTCGGCGAGCGCGAGCTGCTTACGGACGACCATCGTCTCCGCTTCGGCCGATACCCTCTCTCGCTCCGCGATCGCCTTGTCGCGCAGGAGCGACTGCGAGGCGCGCTCGAGGTTGGCGGAGTCGAGCGCGGGAGGAAAGTGGAAGTTCACCACGTTCACCTCGTAGACGATGACGAGCTTCTTTTCACGCTGCGTCATGAGCTCGGAGAACCGCTTCTTCACGCCCGTCGCGACCTCGCC
Organism: Myxococcales bacterium; assembly: GCA_013297655.1. Classification (GTDB taxonomy): domain Bacteria; phylum Myxococcota_A; class Polyangia; order Polyangiales; family Polyangiaceae; genus JAAFHV01. The sequence goes on from JAAFHV010000153.1 coordinate 13,913, forward strand.
CTGCTTCTCGTTCAGCTCGTTCGCACGAAGCGGCGCGACCAGCTCGCGCGCCGCCTCGCCGATCGCCGGTTGAATGAAGGTGACGAAGATTTGGTCGGTGCCCACGTTCTGGCCATCGGTCGGCGCGATGCGGCCGAGCAACGTGGTCACTCCCTCGTCCGAACAGTCCGCAGAGAATCGAATCGCGATATCGAAGCCGAAGTGGACGCCGTCGCGGGTGAGCGTGTCGAGCGATTCGGTCACCGTCTTGGTCGAACAGTCCACGGTGCGAACTTCGTTGTAGATGCCGACGAAGTGGCTGCCCGGATCGCGGACCGGCCCGCTCATCCCATCGCTCCCGGTGTAGAGCGCGAGCAAGCCCGTCCGCGAGAACATGCGCCCGCGGTGCGCTTGCGGGATGTCCATCGTCGCGCAGCCGGTCGAGAGCGCCGCTCCGAGCACGAGCCCCGCGACCGCACCTCTGCCTCCAAAACGCCCCACGGCACCGCTTCGTCCCCGCATTCGACTCTCCTTCGCGCACCTGATGATGCACGAGCACATTCTTACACGCCTGTAATGTTCACGAGGAACAGTTCTTCATGAGCTCCACAAACGCTGAGAACTAAAACGAAATTCGCTTTCGCCTGTCGACTCCGCTTCGTCGCACGCGGCTCCGCAGCGCACGCGCGGGACGCGGGACGCGGATGGGCACGAGCCGATTCCGGAAAGAACGATACGGGCACATCGCCCGTCGTGCCTTCCCTCCCTCGCGTTCGAGGAAGAGAGGCAGCGAGGGGCGGTGTGCCCGCATCACCTACGAGACCCGTGGCGTTGGCTCAGAGCTCGCGCGGTCCAGTCCAGGGTGGCCCGTTCGCCTCGAGCACGTCGAGCTCCTCGATCGTGAACACGCGTGAACGGGTGAGGAATCGAACACCGTGCGGCGACTCGACCGAGAAGCCCGCGCCGCGACCGGGGACGACGTCGATCGTGAGCTCGGTGTGCTTCCACAGCTCGAACTGCGCGCCTCCGATGTAGAACGGCGCGCCCGCGATTTCGCCGAGGAAAACGTCGCGCTGGCCGATCTTGAAGTCGCCCGCGGGGTAACACATCGGCGCGCTCCCGTCGCAGCACCCGCCGCTCTGATGGAAGAGCAACGGCCCGTGCTCGAGGCGGAGCTTCGCGAGGAGAGCCTCCGCCTCGGGCGTCACACGAACGCGCGCCACAGTCGCGCTCGCGCTCGCGTTCGCGTTCGCGTTCGCGTTCGTCAAAAGAAGCCCATCGGGTTCTTGTCGTAGCTGACGAGCAGGTTCTTCGTCTGCTGGTAGTGGCCGAGCATCATCTTGTGGTTCTCGCGTCCGATGCCGGACTGCTTGTAACCGCCGAACGCCGCGTGCGCCGGGTAGAGGTGGTAGCAGTTGGTCCACACACGCCCAGCCTGGATCGCGCGGCCTGCGCGGTAAGCCTGGTGAACGTCTCGCGTCCACACGCCCGCCCCGAGGCCGTAGAGCGTGTCGTTCGCGATCGCCATCGCCTCGTCGAAGCCGTTGAACGTGGTGGTCGAGACGACCGGTCCGAAGATCTCTTCTTGGAATACACGCATCTTGTTGTGGCCGCGGAACACGGTCGGCATCACGTAGTAGCCGCCCGCGAAGTCGCCGGAGAGCTCGGCGCGGTGACCGCCAGTGAGCACCTCGGCGCCCTCCTGCTTGCCGATGTCGATGTAGGCGAGGATCTTTTCGAGCTGATCGCGCGAAGCCTGCGCGCCGACGGTGGTCGCGGTGTCGAGCGGATCGCCGGGCACGAAGCGCTTCGTGCGCGCGACGGCCTTCTCGAGGAACTCGCTCGCGAAGCTCTCCTCCACGATCGCGCGCGACGGGCAGGTGCAGACCTCGCCTTGGTTCAGCGCGAACATGTTGAAGCCTTCGAGGGCCTTCTCGTAGAACGCGTCGTTCTCGCGCCCAACGTCGGCGAAGAACACGTTCGGCGATTTTCCGCCCAGCTCGAGGGTGACCGGGATCAGATTTTCGGATGCATACTGCATGATGAGGCGGCCAGTCGTGGTCTCGCCGGTGAACGCGATTTTGGAGATGCGGTTCGACGACGCGAGCGGTTTGCCTGCCTCGAGACCGAAGCCATTCACCACGTTGAGCACGCCCGGAGGCAGCAAATCGCCCACGATCGAGAGCCACTCGAGGATCGACGCCGGCGTCTGCTCCGCGGGCTTGAGGACGATCGCGTTGCCCGCCGCGAGCGCGGGAGCGAGCTTCCACGCCGCCATCAGGAGCGGGAAATTCCAGGGAATGATCTGCCCCACGACGCCGAGCGGCTCGTGAATGTGGTACGCGACGGTGCCGTCGTCGAGCTCCGCACAAGAGCCCTCCTGCGCGCGAATGACACCCGCGAAGTAGCGGAAGTGATCGATCGCGAGCGGAATGTCGGCGGCGAGCGTCTCGCGGACGGGCTTGCCGTTGTCCCACGTCTCCGCGACGGCGAGGCGCTCCAGGTTTTGCTCCATGCGATCGGCGATCTTGTTCAAGACGCTCGCGCGGTCGGTCACGCTCGTCTTGCCCCAGCCGATCTTCGCCTTGTGGGCGGCGTCGAGGGCGAGCTCGATGTCCTCCGCGGTGGAGCGCGGCACCTCGCAGAACGGCTTTCCGTTCACCGGCGAGATGTTCTCGAAGTACTGCTCCTTCTTCGGCGCGACCCACTCACCGCCGATGTAGTTGCCATAGCGCGATTTGAACGTGGCTTTCGATCCGGGCAGGTTCGGGGCGATGTACTTGGTCATGGGCTCTCCTGTTTCGGCACTTGTGCTGCGCGAGCGGTTTTGCGTTTGCCGAGAGCACGCGCCGTGCCCATCGCAACTCCGCGGACTGCGGCCCCAATGACGCGAGACGTGTAGCGTTCCGCTCCACATCGTCTCCCGCGTCATGTCGCGACTCGCGCGGCGCTTGGCGGGCGCCGCGAAGCATCGTACGAAATGGGGAGTCGCCGCTCGAAAGGAGGACGTCCGCATGCTCACGTTGCCCGAGCCCGAACGCGAATTGTGGGAACGCTTCGTCAGCAGCGGCCGTGCTTTGTTGAGCGAGCACCCGGTGCTCTCGCGCTGGAAACGAGCGCTGTCCCTCGGCGTGCGCGCGACCGGCGTGCCCGCCGCGTCCGGCATATCCGACGTCCGCGCGTACCGCGAGCGCGCCCACGTGCTCTTGGAAGAGAGCCTCCCCCTTGTCGAGCCGCTCGCGCAGGAGCTGTCCACCCACGGCCTCGTCGCGGTGGTGACGGACACGGAGGGTGTCATTTTGGCGAGCCGTGGCGGCGGCGCGTTCATCCCACGCGCGACACGCGCGCGCCTCGTGGAGGGCGCCCGTTGGGACGAGCCCGAGCGAGGAACGAACGCGATCGGCACCGCCCTCGCCGAAGAGGTGCCGGTGTGCGTGATCGGTCGCGCTCACTTCGAGCAGGGAAATCACGGGCTCGTTTGTTACGCGACGCCCCTCCGCGACGTCACCGGCAAGGTGGTCGGGGTGCTCGACGTGACCGGCCCCGTCGAAGCGGCGAACTCGATGGCGAAGCTCGCGGTGCTCGCGACCGGACGCGCGATCGACCGCGCGCTCGGGACACGCGCGTTCGGCGACGCGATCCCGGGTGGGCTCGACGTGCTCACGCGCGTCCTCGATCGGAGCACGCAAGCCGCCCTCCTCGTCGATCCGCGCGGAAAGATGCTCTACCGAAACACGCGCGCGCTCGCCCTCGGCGACGCGGTGCTCCGCGCGTTCCACGATCTTTCCCTCCAAGGTCGCAGCGAAAAGCGGTCCGTCGAGGTCGACGGTCGTCCGTATCGCGCGCACATCGAGCCCATCGTCGCGCGCGGCGGCGTCCGCCTCGCTTCCGTCGTCCACCTCGAAGCACACACGCCTTCGATCGCGCCAAGGAGCTCTTCCGCGTTCGACGCCCTCGTGGGGAGCGACGCGCGCTTCGTCGCCGCGAAATCGGCCGCCGAGCGCTTCGCGCGAACCGAGCTCGCGATCGTGCTCATCGCCGAGACCGGCACCGGGAAGGAGCTCTTCGCGCGCGCGATCCACGCGGCGAGCCCGAGAAAGAACGGACCGTTCGTCGCGATCAACTGCGGGGCGATCCCCGAGTCTCTCGTCGTGAGCGAGCTCTTCGGGCACGGCGCGGGCGCGTTCACCGGCGCGCGCGAAAAGGGCTACGTGGGCCGCGTCGCGAGCGCGTCTTCCGGCACTCTCTTTCTCGATGAGGTCGCCGAGCTGCCCCTCTCCGCACAGACCGCGCTCCTCCGCTTCCTCGAAGACGGCACCTACACGCGGGTCGGAGAGAACGAAGAGCGCCACGCCGACGCGCGCCTCGTATGTGCAACATGCAGGGATCTCGGCGCGATGGTCGAGAGCGGCACCTTCCGGCGCGACCTCTACTTCCGAATCAAAGGCGCGCGGCTCGGCCTGCCTCCGCTCCGCGATCGGACCGACGTGCTCGACCTCGCGCGGGCGCTCTTGGCGCGTCTCGCGTCGCCCGTCGATCCTCCCCCGCTCCTCCCCGACGCCGAAGCGGCGATCGCGGGTTACGCCTGGCCGGGCAACGTGCGCGAGCTACGCACGGCGATGGGGCACGCGCTCGCCCTCGCCGACGGCGGACCGATCGACCGGAGCCACCTCCCGGAGGACGTGTACGCGACGACCGCCCCACCGGCCGCCGCGGTCGCCGAAGAAGACATCGACGCCGCGGAGGGCTCGCGAAAGTCCGCCGAACGCGAGGCGCTCCGCGTCGCTCTCGATCGCGCGCGAGGCAACCTCAGCGAGGCGGCACGTATGCTCGGCGTCGCGCGGAGCACCCTCTACCGCATGCTCGTGCGTCACCGCATCTCGTAGAGTCCGCGTCAGCTCTCGCGCTCCGCGAGGTCCTTCAAGACGCGCATTCGAACGTCGAGGAAGCGCCGCATGTAGCGCTCGAGCACGAGCGTGTCGGCGATCCACCCGAGCGGACCGAGCGGGCTCGTGAAGTCGAACACGTCCCGCGCGAGGCACTCCCCCTCCCCCGCCGGCTCGAAGAAGTGATCGTGATCGAAGCGCGCGAAGGCGCCGCGCACCATCGAGTCCCGAAAATAGGTAGGCCGCTCGAAGCGTGTGATGCGCGACGTGAGCCGCTGGCGAACACCAAAGTGCACCGCCTCCCACGTGACCTCGTCGCCCAATCCGAGGAGCCCGGAGGTCTTGCCGCCGACCGCGCGCTCGTGTGTCCCCGTCGCCGAAGCGACGTGCGCGTCCACGTCCCGCGCGAGGTCGAACACCTTCTCGATGGGGGCACGAATGCGGGTGCAGAGCTCGATCCGCGGCATGCCCGGGAGCGTCCCACGTTCCTGCCGGCGCGTGTCCAACCTCGTCCGAGCAGGGGCCCTCTAGGCTTGTTTTCAAGCCTCCTTGACAAAGGTCAGACTTATGACAGAACGCCGCGATGCCCAACGGAATCGCGTGGACCGAGGCGTTCGGACTGCTCCCCCTCGACGAGCGCCTGCGCGACACGTGGCTCTCGCTCACCGGCGACGCCCACACGCCGAAGACCAAGTTCGGTCCGAGCAGCCTCCGCATCTTTCGGCCGCGGCAAGCGATGCGGCTCTGGCGCGGGCAGTGGGCGGTGCCGCGCCGCGCGGTCATCTACAACCTCGTCAACCACACCCCCACGCCGATCGAAGAAGGGTGGAGCGTGCGCAAGACCCAGGTCCGCGACTTTCGCGGCGGCTCGCTCACGTACGACAGCCACAACGGCACCGACTTCGCCATTCCGCTCGGCACCGAGCTACAGGCGCCTGCCGCCGCGCGCGTCGCGCTCGTGACGAGCGAGTTCAACCGCGGCGGCTTGAAGGTCGTGCTCGACCACGGCGACGGCCTCGTGACCAGCCACGCGCACCTCGGCCGCGCGCTCGTTCGCGCGGGCGACACGGTGAAGCGCGGGGCGCCCTTCGCGCTCTCGGGGATGAGCGGCCTCAACGGCTTCGCGTTCTTTCCGTGGGAGAGCCCGCACCTCCACATGAACGTGTACCTCGACGGCGCGATCGTCGATCCGTTCGCCCACCCTCGTCGCGGGGCTTCGCTCTGGACGCACGCCGATCCTGTCCCCGCGCGCGACGGGGAAGACGACGCGCAGCACGTCCCGGACTCGACCTGGGATCGCGACGCGCTGCGAGCCCAAGTCGAAGCATGTGCCCACCCCGAGCGGCGCGCTTGGCTCGCGACCCTGGAGGACGACGCACTCCTCGGCCCCACCTTGGTCCACGACTGCACCTACTATCCGACGCGTTTTACCAGGCGTTTTCCCCTCTACGCGCGCGCTACTCGGAGCTCGCTGCGGCTCGCGCTTCCATTCTCCCCGCGCGACGTGGACGGCATCACCTTCCCGAGCTGACGAGGCACGACCGACGCGACGAGCTCACCTCGCCTCGCGCGATCGAGAGCCATCGGCCGCCCCGTTGGCGTACGCTCCTCGTCGTCGATGTCCCATCCCCTTCACGATCCCGAGCGCCCGCGGACGCTGCGCTTCGACGACCTCGAGGTCACTGCGTTCAGCATCTCCGGGCTCGCCACGTACGTCGCCGTTCCCTCCTTCGACGCGTGCTTCGATCTCGGGCACTGCTCGGTGAGGACGAGCCATCTCCGCAACGTGCTGCTCTCGCACGTGCACCAGGATCACTCGCTCGGCGTCGTGCGCCACCTCTCCCTCCGCGCGATGGGCGGCCAGAAGCCATCGAAGGTCTACGTGCCGTCGGAGAGCCGAGACGATCTCGTCGCGATGCTGCGCGCGTTCGAAAAGCTCGAGGGAAAAGAGCCCGCCGACCTCGACACGATCGTGCGCGGGGTCGCCGCCGGCGAGTCGTTCCCGATCTCGCCGAACCGCTCGGTCCACGCGTTCGACGTCGCTCACCGCATCGCCTCGCGCGGCTTCACCCTCACCGAGACCCGTCGAAAGCTACGTGCAGAGTACACGGGTATGGCGGGCGAGGAGATTCGAGCGGCAAAAGAGCGCGGGGAGGAGATCCACGACCTCACCGCCGTGAACCTCTTCACGTACGTCGGCGACAGCACGATCGCGACCCTCGAGCGGCACCCCGAGGTCGGCGAGAGCCGCGTGCTCTTCCTGGAGGCGACGCACCTGCCCGGTACGTCGCGCGAGGTGAGCCACAAGTACGGGCACACCCACCTCGACGAGCTGTCGGATCTCTATCTGCGCATGCCGGAGGCGCTCGCGAGCCCGCACATCGTCGTCAAGCACTTCAGCATGAAGTACCGGCGCGACGAGATCGTCGCCGCGCACGCGACCTTGCCCGCGGGCCTCCGTGAGCGGGTCACGTTCCTCGTCCCGGAAGACCGGCCCCGCGCAGACGACGCGACGACCTGATCACGCTCGGCTGCGACCACCTCAGCGCGGATCGCGCCCGGTCACACGATCGTCGGCCGACCAGCTCTGTGGGCCGGTGTGTTGGCGGGCATACTCGGCGAGATCGCACCGAAGCGTCGTGAACGCGGGCCGCGACGGCGGGAGCTCCGACGTCAGGATGGGGGTCTCGTCTCGATAGGTTTCGGGAAGCTTCACCATGACCTCCTGGGTGCAGAAGGGGGTATCGCGCCGCGCGTCACGAGTGAAACTTTCGCGCGCACTATGGTAGGACCATGTGCGCCTCGGCGCGCGGAACACGTTGAATTTCCACGCGCCGCGATCGTTTCGTCGTCCGCGACGTCGTGGTCACTCGAATCGAATCGTCATTCCCACGCGAGGGTGCCTTCGCCGAGCGCGGTCACCCTCCCGGCGACGAACGATCGCCCTTCGTGGTCGACGCGGAGGCCGAGCTCGGAGGGCCGCGACACCGCGCTCCCCTGGCGAAGGGTCGTCACGAAGCCACGCTCTCCGCGGACCTCCGCGAGATACCCACCGAGGTTCGCGCACGCCGAGCCGGTCGCCGGATCTTCGACGACCGAGCCTTGCTGGGTGAAAAAGAAGCGGACGAGATACCCGTCCCCGTCTCTCGCCACGAGATACGCCATGCCCTCGCCGAGCTTGTTTTTCCCATAGCGGAGCAGCGCGTCGGCGTTCGGGAGCGCTCCCGTCACGTGCGCGGGCGACACGACCGGGACGACGAGCTGATCGACGCCGGTGTCGACCCAAGCCGGATCGCCGTCGAGCGCCGCCGCGTCGAGGCCCACCATCGCCGCGATCTGCTCGCGGGTGGCGACGGGCTTCGTGACGGTGGGGAGGCACGCGGCGCGTAGCTCGGCGCGACCGCCCGCGAGGCTCACCGCGACGTGCCCCGCGTTCGTCTCGAGGACGACCGAAGCTCTTCCGTCGGCGACGACATGCGCCGTCCCGAGGGTGGGATGTCCCGCGAACGGCATTTCGTAAGAGGGAGTGAAGATACGAACCCTCGCGTCGCTGCCGACGGTCTCCTTCGGAAAGACGAAGGTGGTCTCGGAGAGGTTCGTCTGCCTCGCGAGCGCCTGCATCGTCGCCGTCGATAGACCACGAGCGTCGGGGAACACGCAGAGCGGGTTACCGGAGAAGGGATCGGCTCCGACGCTGAAGACATTGAGAATACGAAACGGGATACGCATGAGCGGCGGTTTTAACCCAGCCGCCGCGCGCGAACACGCGCCATAGCGTGGATGTCGTTTCGATGTCATAACGACATCCATGCCCCAGCCGGAACGAACACAGGTGCTCTCGCTGCGCCTCACCGAAGACGAGCGCGAAGGGCTCGCGTCGCTCGCGGAGCTCGACGGGCTCTCGCAGTCCGACGTGCTCCGCCAAATGTTGCGCGCGCGTCTGGCGCAGACCAAATCGCCCACGAAGAAGGCCAAGTCGAAAGCCGACCAGCTTCATGGTCGCGTGGAGGACGTGCACCTCGCGGGAGAGACGCTCGTGTTCGATCGCAGCTCGAACGAGCCGTTCATGCGCCTCGACGGCCTCCTCCCGCTCCCGCTCGGCGCCGAGATCGAGCTCGTCAAACCGACAGGAACGGCCGTCGTCACGCGCGTTCGGCTCCTCGCCGGCAGCCCGTCGACGCTGTGCTTGGACGTGATGCGGCCCGATCGCTGACGGCCACACCCGCGGGCTTGCGTTCGTGGGCGAGGGCTTCGAGACTGCCATCGTGCGCCACCTCGTTTATTTTGGACTTCTTGCTGGGTGCGCGGCCACCCCGATCCCCGAGGCCGCGCGGCCGCCGATGAGAGCGACCCCTTTCGCCGCGACCACGTCGACGACGACCGTCGCACCCCCCGCGACGACCGTCGCGCCCCCCGTGACGACCGCTCGACCGTTCGACTCGGTGCTGCTCCCGAAAGGGCATCGAATTCGCTTCGTCACGGACGGAGGCGAGCCTTCGCTCGT
>JAAFHV010000154.1 GCA_013297655.1 Myxococcales bacterium
AGCACGAGGGTCGTCGCGTGCGCGCGGGGCGGTGGCTTTCGTGCGAGCCGACGCCTCATCTCCGCGAGCACCTCTTTGTACGGGCCTGGCTTCGTTTTTGGATCGTCACAGATGGAGTGACCCACGCCGCCCCGGAGCAGGACGACGTCGCCGGCGTCGAGACGAACGGGCCGAGGGTCCACCGAGGTTCGGAGCCAGCACGAGCCGCGCTGTACGACGTGCACGTGGGCCGCTGCGATGGCGTCGACCACGAGCCCCCACGGCGGCACCAACTCGGCTTGGGCGACCACGGTCGCCCCCATCCGCGTCACCGACAGCACGTCTGCAAGTACGTCCATCGCGGGCCGGTGTATCACGCCGTGAGACGATAGCCTCGCTCCCGCCTGCCGCCTGCCGCCCGCGCAGTGCGATTCACCCGCGGCGCCCGATGGAGTCCGGTGGCCCGCTGGGGAAACGTTTTCAGCCGCGCTCGCCGGCACGACGCTACGCGACGCGGCCGTACTCAGCGCGCCACGCCGCCGAAGTACGTGGTGACCACCGCACGCTGGCCACGGTCTCCGGGTCGAAGCCGGGGGCGAGCGGATCGGCGTCCAAGAGGACCATGTCGGCGACGAGGCGCACGTTTGCGCGGTTCAAATGTCGAAACGGAATTGCCAAACGGGACCCATGACCATCTGCAGCCGCACGGCGAAGCCTTCGTCGAGATAGCCGCTGCAGAACGTCACCGATTCGGCGAGACGATCGACGATCGTCGACGCGTCGTCGGGTGGCCGCGGTACCCACGCCTCGAGCAGATCGGGCCCGAGGGCGACGACCTCGAAGCCGTGCGCTTCATGCCATCGGCGGAGGAGCGGCACCACCGCACGCCATCGGTCGTTCGTGAGGAGCCAGCCGAGGGCGAGCGGCGACGCCCAGGGCTCGACGTCCAGCACGTAGACCTTTTGACGATCGTGCGACGCATAGGGCGCTCGGAGCGAGGTGCTCCACGACACGCTCGAGGCATGAGCGGGACTCACGCGTCCGCGCTTTTGCGAAGTGCGTCGCGCGGCTGGGCTCTTTCCCCATGCACGCGCGCGACCCGCCAGCTCCGCCTCTGTCGGAGCTTCGGTGGCGGCACGGAGCGCGAGCTTCTCGGTCACATCGGGGCAGACGTTCTCCCAGAAGTTGGCGAGCTCCTCTGCGTCGCTGGTGGTGACCGTCACGGCGAAGTCGGCGAGGCGTTCGTCGTTGCGTAGCTCGCGAAAGACCTCCCACGCGTCGGCGCGCGAGAGCTCTTCGGTAGAGTACGCGGTGACGGGAAACGCGACGTCGGGGAGCGGCTCGCCGTACTCCCGCTCACGAACTTCGCGTAGGGGCGCGAGCTTGGCCCCGGCAAGGCGAAGTCCCGCGAGGATCGTTCGGAGGTGCTCGGCTCTCGGGATGTGCACGAGGGGAGCATAGCTTCGACGAACGATGATTTGAGCGCGGATCTGCGTGCTTCCGAAGGGAGCGGTCCACGCGGCTTCCTCCGTGAACGCCAATCGAAAGCTCCGAACCTCGACGAGGAGGTCCCAGTCCGAGGGATGCGGGTTCGCGGTGAGGGTCGGCCCTTCGTCGCGCTCGTGCGTCACGGCGCTGCGGTGGCAACCCGCGCATGTCGGCAAGTTGCCACTCGCGGTCACGTGGTTTCCCGTCCGTCGCGGCGTAGATCCGCTCGGGGAGCGCTTGCGGTCAGTGCGTCGCGCCGGCGGAGAAGGTGGTGCATCCGCACATCTTGATGACGCTGGTCGAGGTGCATCTGATGCTGCACGAGCAGCTCTTGTGGATGCTCGGATCGCTCTGCGCGGCGCACTCTTGGCAATAGGTGGCCTCGCTGGGAGTGAGCTGCTGCGACGAACAACCTTCGCGGAGGTCTTTCTTTACCTCTGCCACGTAGCGCGAGGGCTCGACCGCGCCGGTCGCGTCATCCAGGCCTTCTGCGGGGTCCTCGGTGGGAGCCGCACACGCGACGGCGCTAAAGATGCCGAGGGCGACGAACATGGCCTTGCCGAAGGGCCCGAGGGCAGCGCGGCCGCTCATGGCTGGCACATCGGAACGCCGTTGATGACGACGGGCGTGCAGAGGCAGTCGAAGTAACAAGCCTCCTTCTTCAGGCGATCGGCGATGCCTTTGCACTTGTCGGTGCACGTCGTGGTGTATCCGGCGCGCGCCGTCTCGACGCCGTCGTCGAGCGTCGCGACCTCGGCCGGATCGTCCGTCGGCTCTGTCGTGGCCGTGGCGGCGCAGCCCGTCGTGGCCGCGGCGGCGACGGCGAAGAACCCTACGAGACACGCGCGAAGAAGAAGGCTCACGGTGTTTCTCCCCTGGTCTTTTGGACACGGCGCGCCTCGGGGGATCCGAGCTCGTCGCCGCGTCCTTCTCGAGCCAAGGTGGACCCTCTATCGCGCCTCGGTAGGGAGCCTGCGGCTATGGCCCCCATAGGCCGTTGCGATGACGCGCCCGCGCCCCGTTCTTCTTGTCACCCTCGCGGTCGCGGTGCCGTTCCCATGCGCTCGGCACCTCGGCGCAGAACGTCGGTTGTCGCTCCTGTGCTCAGCGCGCCACGCCGCCGAGGTACGTGGTGACCCCCGGCACGCTGGCCAAGGTCTCCGGGTCGAAGCCGGGCGCGAGCGGATCGATGTCCAAGAGGACCATGTCGGCCACCTTGCCGACCTCCAGCGAGCCGAGCCATCGATCGAGCTCCTTCTCGCGCGCGGCGTCGATCGTGATCGCCCGCAGAGCTTCGCGGATCGTGAGCTTGTGCTCGGGGCCGAGCACGACCGACTGCGTGAGCTCCGGATAGACCCATGTGCGTCGCGTAACGGCTTGCTGCACCTGCCACAGCGGCTGTTGCGGAGTCGCGGTCGCGTCGAGACGAGTCGAGTGTGCACCGCGCCGACGAAGAGAGCCGAGCCCGTCGTGGACTCGGCTCTTCCCGGTGTGCACTGTTGCACGTTACTCTTCACTACGCGTTACTGCGCGCGTTGGGGCTACTCGCCTCTTAATGACGCGCAGATCGTCTCGGCCTGCGCAGCGAGCGATGGCAGCTTTGCAGCGTCGCCTTTTGCGACGCCAAAACCGACGTGGCAGCTCGAGGCGAGGGGAGGGCTCGTCGCGAGTCGTGCAAAGGCCCAGACGTTCATGCGCAGGCCTTCGGTTACTCGAACCGAGAATCCCCACGGGTACTGCTTCACTGCGGCTTTCCCGTCCATGTCGAAGGCGGCCTCGCGCGCGCGGAGCTCGGACGCGGTGGTGGGGAGAAGCGCGCGCGCGACGCGGAGGAACACGCGTGGCTGGAGGGAGCTTTCGAACGCGGTGGTGCGTGACGTAAAGGTGGGTCCGTCGTCGGGCTCGAAGCCGGTCTCCTCGACGGCGTTGCGGGGCCGCATGCGGTAGCCCACGGGCACGCAGACGGGAAAGCTCCGAAGATCGCCAGCCTTTGCGTCGCCGTAGCCCGGTGATCCGCGAAAGGGCAAATCGTTCGCGGCGAGGCGTACCTCGAGCGTCTTTGCTTCGAGGCCACTCGCGCACGAGCGTGATGGGCTGTTCGTTTCGGGGGCCGGCGCGGAGCGCGGATTCGCGGTGGTGGCTGCAGGCGCGGTCGCCGGCGCGGGCGCGGAGGGAGCGGCGGCGGGGATCGTGGTCGGGGTGTCGACGAGGGCGACGTTCGGACCGGGTGAAGGGGGGGCGGGTTGTCGTGGCGCCGCGCATGCCGCGAGTGTGCAATAGGCGGCTGGGACGAGCCATCGCGCGAGGGTGCGCGGCGACCGTTGGGGCGCGCGTGGGCGGTGCGCGGCCGCCGTTGGTGCCGCGGTGTGGTGATTCGCGTGGACGCTGTCTCCTCCCATGGGCTCGTATCTTACGTGGCTGCGGCCGTGATCTTCCTGAAGGCGGTCGTTCGGCGCACGGAACCGCACGCGGCCTCGGTGGGCGAACAGCCTACAAAGAGAAGCTGCAGAGCTACTTCGTCGGCAAATGACCTTCGTCCCGCCAGCGAAGAGTCGACTGTTCATTGGAGGCGCGACGCACGCGCGCGCCTATTTCGGGTAACCGTGCGGGGAGGGACCCCTTGGCGCCGCGAGCTTTCTGGGGGACCATCTCCGCTCGCTCCGCGCCCATGCATGTTGCACGCAAAATCGGGTCGACGATGGCCCTGCTCGGGCTCGCGCTGGCGGCGTGCCGCGGGGCCGATCCGATCGGGTCGCGTGTGGTCGTGGTGCCGCCGAGGCCGGACGCTGCGCCGGTCGTCGACCATGGGGGCGCGGGGCGAGAGGAGGTCGACGCGGGCGCGAGCGGTCCCACGCTCCCGGCGCCTTTGCGGGTCTCGGCCCGCGCGGAGAGCCCGTTCGCGGTGGAGGTGCGCTGGGAGTGGCCGCCTGCGAGCGCGCCAGTGAACGGCTTCGAGGTGCTCGCCGTCCACAGCAAGGGAAAGGGCAGGCTCGGGCTCGCGAACCCGAAGGAGCGCGCGTTTAAAGTTCATCGGCTCCTCCCGGAGGACCGACTCGAGGTTCGTGTGCGTGCGTTCGATGCGCAGGGTGCCTCGGCCGCCTCGGAGAGCGTGGTGGTGGTCACCTCAAAAGACGGACCGAAGCGTGTGCCTCTCCCTCTCTCTCGATGCGTTCCGCAGGTGAAAACAGCTCCTCCGACGACGGGAGGCTGCAACCCTGGGCTCGAGGTGTTGGACGCGACGACCGGGCTCGTGAACGTGCCGAGCGCGAGCGACAGTTGCCTTCGGCGCCTCCTCGCGACGTACAAGGGGTGCACCCGCGAGCTCGGCGTGTTCCACCTCCAGGCCGACGTGACGGAGGTGCCTGGGTATCCTAGCGAGGGGTTCCCGCTCCTCCACGCGATCGCCGGGGCGGGCGAGTACGCGGGCGCGCAGATCCTCACGCTGCGATTCGATCAGGGGCGCTACAGCGTGGCGGACACTGCGATGTTTTGCGGAGAGCCCTACCCCGACGCGCCTGAAGGCTCGGGCACGGTAGACCCCGACGTGACGAAGTGTCGCCCTCCGTTCGAGGCGTGCCAATACGCGAGCGAGTGAGCACGCGCTCGCTGCGATCCCACCGCGAGGCGCGAGCCTCGTGTCGCTCCGGAGGCGCGAGCCTCTCAGGCCGCGGCGAGCAGCTCGCGCACTCCCGAGAGGAGGAGGGCGGCATCACGCGCGCTCGGCAGACCCGTCACTTCGCGGAGATGGGCGCTCGGCTCCTGCTCGAGTGACGTCGTGAGCGCGGCCCACGCTTCGTCGCGTACGCGGGCCACCTCGCGCCGCTCTGCTTCGGTGAGCAGCGGCGCCAGGAATCGGTCTACTGCCCACGCAAGATCGGCGTGGCGAGCCTCGTCGCGCGCGACCACGGCGAGCGTCGAACGTACCCGTGGGTCGCTCGCCGTTTGCGCCTGAAACGCAGCCTGTGCCGCGCCGTAGGTCTCGCCAACACAGCCCTCGCGGGCGTTCTCGAGCGCCATCGCGAACACCGTGCGAGGTCCGACGGCTGCGAGCTCGACATCGGCGCATACCCCTCCGAAGGCCTCGGCGAGCGAGCGCATCATCTTGGTGTGACGAACCTCGTCGCGCGCGGCCCTTCGGGCGGCGGCGCGAAGCTTCGGCCCCGCCCCGAGGGCGCCGAGCTCGCGCTCGAGGGTCAGGAACGCCGGGACGCTCGCCGCTTCGAGGTGCGTGCATTGCGCAAAGAAACGACCCGCCGACGTGGCGCCTGCGAACGCTGCCACTTCGCGGAGCCCCTCGGGTCGCCGCCCGCACACCCCCGACGCGGGAGCGATGAGCTCTTTGGATTTTTCGGTGACGATGCCCCCCGCGCTCACGTCGAGACGGTAGCCGTACTTGTTTCCGAAGCACGGCTCCCGCACCACGGCTCGTACCTCGTAGCTGCCACCCGGAAGCGCGAGGGGGGTATTCGTGTCGCAAAGGGGCCGATACCCCTGCAGCCGCGCGGCGAGGGCCGCTTCGGCAGGCGAGTCGATCGGAGCGAGGAACGGACCCACGAGGTTTAGTTTGCTGAAGGCGCGAAAGGTGTCGCCCTGGTTCACCACGACCGACTCTGCGGCGCAGTCGGGGTAGACTCCGTTGCACGGAGTGCCGAAGCGCGTCCCGACGCCTGCATAGGCCTCGAGGCAGCGCGCCTTGTCGGTCGCTGTCGCGCAGAGCTCTCCCTTCTTGGCAAGCACTTCGACGGCGGGTGGCCCGGCGTCGGGGATGCCCCCGCCGTCGCCGATGCTGCTCACGAATTCGTAGCGGAGCTCGATGTAGTCGTATGCTTCAGCAGAAGTGATGCTGTCGAGGAGGGACGTTTCGGAGCATGCCGGAGCGAGAAAGGTGCTGCCAGCGTCGGCGCTGTCTGCGTCTGCGCCGCCCGCGTCTGCGCCGCCCGTGGCATCCGCGCTCGAGCAAGCGGCCACTGTCGAGGCGCCGAGAATCGTCGAGACGAGCGCGGAGAAGAGGGGAGCGAGTCGACGCATGCGGGATCGCATTCCACGATTCGTGCCAAGACAAGATATTGGGCAAGAGCCAGGAATGTCCCGCAGGGCGCCCGGTATGGCTCGCTAGCCGTTGCGCCACGATGCGCCAAGCGGGAAGGCGTGGTCGCAGTGCCGTCTCGGGCTCACGACGCTGCCTTTCGCCAGTTCTCGACCCGTTTGGCGGACGTCAGTCGCGCAGGGACTTGTGCAGTGCCTCGCAGACGTTTGCGCCGTCGATCGACTGGAAGGAGCACCGAAACCCCATGTAGCCACCATGAACGGGAACGACCGCGGCCGCGGTGATTGGATGCAGCTCCGTGATTCTCAGCGCAGCTTCCGCGAGCGCTTTGGCGATCTCACCGCGCGCGGGGCCAGCGCCGAGGAGGAACGGCGCCCTCGTTTCGCCTTCCTGCCGCTGCACGATGAGCTCGAGGCGCGCGGTGAAGTGTGGCCCCGTCCATTCGACCCACGTTCGATCGGCGCGGACGCTGAGGCAACCCGGCGTCGTGTACCCGGGGAGCTCCCGCGCCGCCGGGGTTTTTCGCGGCGCTCCGTCGCGTGTGCTCTCGGCGCAGGTCGAGCCTTCTTGCCGCGGAATGCCCACGATGGGCGGTGCCGAGACCGGAGGGGGCGGAAACAGAGCGTGCCCCTTCCATGTCGACCCGCGTAGTGCGTTCGCGCAGGCGTCTCGCTTCTCGTCGTCCCGGGCGGGTCTATTCCGTGATGGGCCTTTGCCAAGGATGACCGCAGTGCTCGCCGAGACGCTGCAGGTTGCTTCGACGAGGGCGCCGTCGTCTTCAACGTACCACCTCGTGATCGCGGTTCCCCCGTCGTCGACGTAGTCGAGCCGAGGTGTCGCGAGCTCACAATGGCTCGCTACGTAGCCTCGCAATTCGTGGTTTTCACAGTGGTCCTTCGCCTTTCCGCGTAGCACTCGAAGCCTCACGAACGCGCCGTACGGCTCGTCGACCTCCGCGGGAGGCGGATTGCTTCCGAGGCCCAGCGACGCGCCAACCGTGGTCGTGGAAGTAAGAATCGGGGGGCGACGAAGACCCGAGAACGGGAGTGCTTCGGTCTCTTGGATGGCATCACTCGCGGAGCTCGCGGGGGCGTCGGCGGCGACGACCCACTCCGATGTGCGCATGCTGGGAAAAGGGAGCGGCAAAGACTCGTTCGGGGACGAAGCCGCGGGCAGCGCCGGCGCAGGGGGCGGCTGCCCTCCGCACGCAAGCATCGAGCAAAGGAGGGTGACCCATGCCGCACCACGAACCTGGTTCATCGGATCATCCTGCCCGCCGACCGCGCGTTTAGGAAGCGAACACGACCCGACGCGATCTCCTTCGGGGCGAACCTACGTCACGCTTCAGCGCGTCCCCCAGCGCTCGTCGGGCGATCTCGCGTCGCGCGCGCGAAGTGTCTACTTACGGCGAAGCACCTGGAGGTCGAGCTCGACGTCCCTCGTGACACGAGGCGCCACGGTGAGATCGCGGTCCTCGAGATATCCAAAGTTGTGAAAGTCGAACCGGAGGGGGTTCAGCATGTGGCACGAGCCACACGACGTGTTGGGCACGAGGCGCTGGCGGCGGTCGCGGAGGACCGGCGTGAGGCGCGCGATGTCCGAGCCACGCGACACGATGCTGTCCTGGAGCTCGCGGGTTCGCCCCTGCCCACGCGCGATCGCCTCGACGATTCGTGGGTCGTCGGAGCCGGTAGACACTGTCTCGGCGCGGCCGAACGAGAAGAGCTCCGCGCCGTCGACCGGGGAGGTGACATTGAGGTTCTTGGGAACGAGCCTCCCGCTCTGGACCGTGAAGGCGACGAATACCCAAGTATCGAGGTGAGCCGGCTCACGTCCCTCGGGGAGCGAGAACGCCGTGAGGTCGGCGAGGTGACTTTGGCGCGCGAAGGTCGACAAGAATGTCGTGAAACGCGCTCGGAACGCGCGCGATTCGGCGCCACCTTCGTCGCTCTCGGGTCGGACGCCGACTCCCACGTAGCGCGCGGTAGGGAACGACCCACGTAGACCGCGGACAGACGTCACGAGCGCCGAGGTCACGCGGGTGCGCAGCCCCTCGGGATGCGGTCATGGGGTGTTCGCCGCCGCAAAGCACGTGGCGTGCCTACATGTAGGATTCCCGCTTTGTGGCCATGGGCCTGGTTGAGCTCGGGCGCGGAGGACTCACGGGTTCCGCCTGGAGGCCCCGGGTGCTCCTCCCGCTCCTCCCGTCGACGAAGCTTCTAACGAGGTCGCCACTCTTCACGGGCGCTTCGCGTGTCCAGGCGCCTGGACGTGGATGTCCAGGCGCCTGGACGTGGGGTCGGTGTTTCGCGGATCAGCCTGTTTGACACCTGCCGTTGCACGGCGCCGCGGGCAGCGTGTTACGACGTGCGCGATGAGGATTTGGGTCTTGCTCGTCTTCTTGGGCGCGGTTTTCGCGGCAGGCGCGATCGGCGCTGCGTTTCCCCCCGGGCCTTGGCATGCCGCCCTGACGAAACCATCTTGGAATCCTCCGGGGTGGCTCTTCGGGCCCGTATGGACGGTTCTCTATGTTTGCATCGCCGTCGCCGGAGCCAGGGTTTGGCAAGCCTCGCGCGAAGACGCGACGCGCGCGAAGGCGCGTCGGTGGGCCCTTGCCCTGTGGACCGCGCAACTTGCATTGAATGCAGCGTGGAGCTTTCTGTTCTTTGGTTTGAGAGCGCCCGGCGTCGCGCTCGTCGAGATATGCGTCTTGCTCGCGACGATTGTCGCGTTCATGGTTCGTGCACGTCGCGTGGACCGCTTGGCGTTTCGATTATTCGTGCCCTATGCGGCGTGGGTCTCCTTTGCGACGTTCCTCAACTTCACCCTATGGCGCTTGAACCCTGCGTAGCATCTCGGCCTTCCGATGCACCGCGGACAGTCCGTCGGGCTTCGGTGCGCGCGAGAAGATCCGCTCGCGCTAACCGACGGAAAGAGAGCTCGTCACCTCGTGAAGACCGAAAAACAATCCCTCGCCTGAGGGCATTGGCTCGTGGAGCCGCAGCCGACGAAGGTATCGCGGAGCGCGGCGGAGGCCGAGACACAGCGGGCGCGGCAGGTGGTCAGCTCGGTCGCGTCGATGCAGTTGAAGAAGGACATCGAGTCGCAGCGGGACTGGCACTTTTTCACGGTGTCCGGGGCGGCTCCGACGCATGCCAAGAAGCTCGCGCAGGGCGCTTGGATCATGCACTCGATTTGGGATGGCGTGGCGGAGGACTGGCACTGCGGCAAGCAGCCCGCGGGGTCCATGTCGTCGAGCAAGCCGCACACCGCGGCGCGCACGCACACTTGCTCGCACGTGCCCGCGGGCTTCGGGGTCGCATCGCTGCCCGCGTCGCCTTCGCTCGCGTCGGGGACGAGCGCCGCGCCGTCCGCGGACGTATCGGGCAGGCTAGACGCATCGCTCTCGCCGCCTCCCAGATCGAGCTCTTGCCGACAACAGGCGAGCGCCGCGGCGAGCGGCACAACGACCACGAAGCCCCGAATGAGCCGAAAAAACAGCATGCGTGGCTCGAAGATAGCACGCACGCCGAGTGCACACCTCGGGCCTGGCGGCCGACGTCACGCGCCCGTGGCATGAGCCTTCACCGCGGCGCGACGGCGAGATCGACCGCCGAGAGAAAGACGCTGTTCGGCCATCGCGCGCGGAAGGCGCGAGCCTTTGTTTCGGCCTCTGCCGTGCGCCCGGCGTCCACCAGGGCGCGAACACGGAGCGCCTCGCGCTCTTCGACCAGACGACCGCGCGGGAAGGTGGCCTCGTGCTCGGCGAGGGCGTCGAGCGCCATGGTGCCCTGGTGGCGCGAGAGGGCCACCCGCGCGCGCTCTACGAGAGCACGCTCGGCCGTGAGGCTCTTGTCGAGGGATTGAGGAGCGTCGGCGCTGGCGGTCGCTTGGGGCGGAGGCTTCGGCGCGCTGGCCGAGGGAGGGACGGTGGCCGACGGCGCACGCATGACGGACGCGCTTGGCACGATCGGCGGCGAGAGGGCGCTCTCGCTCGGGGTAGGCAAAACGAGAGTCGTCGAGGGCGAAGGCAGGGGCGTCGAGGGGGTTGGCGAGTCGACCGCGCCGCGCGCCAGGATCCCCGTGACCACGCCTCCGACGAACGCCGAGAGAACCCATGGCGCGAGCGCCTTAACCGTGAGACCCGGAGCGGTCGGAGCCGTCGGAGGAGCCTCTGGTGCGCGCGGGGCCGCTGGTTCGCGCGGGGCTTCGAGCGCGGGCGTCGTGAACGCTACCGTCTCGGCGACTTTGGCAAAGAGGCGCGCGGCGCGCGCAGGATCGACCGGCGCGACGTAATCCCGTTCCGCCCGGAAGAGGTCTTCCGCGAGCGGATCGAGCGGATCGAGCTCATCGCTCATGGACGTCCTCCCTGCTTCGACGCAAACGATCGCCGCCCGCGCGACGAGAGCTCTTCTTGGAAGGCCTTGCGTGCGAGACGCAGGCGCGAGTACGCCGTATTGAGCGGGACCCCGAGCGTCTCGGCGATCTCCGGCACCGGAACGCCGTCGAGATCGTGCATGACGATGAGGCTCCGTTTTTCGAAGTCGAGCGCGTCGAGCACCTGGAGCAAGAGGGCTCGCCTGCGCGCGTCGTCGAGGGCGGTATCGGGTCCGAGGGGCTCGGTGGCGTCCGGCGAAGAAGCCGGGACCTCGTTCACGTTGTGCGCGCGCTTGCGGTAGTCGCTCGCCATGCGAAAGGCGAACCCGAAGAGCCAGCGACGAATGGGACGCTCGGGATCGTAGTCGGGCAAGTGTCGGACGACGGCGACGAAGGCCTCGTGCGCGACGTCTTCGAGATCGGCCTCTCGAACTCCGAGCCTCCGCAGCGTGCGCAGGACGTAGCCGAGCTCGGCGCGATACACCGCCGGAAAATCGTCCGCGGTGAGCCTGCGCACGTGAGGGGAGCGCTCGATCCCGCGCTCGCTCGGCGCCGCGCCCGCGCCCTCGACGGCAGGCGCGTTGCTCAAAGGCTCACCACGAAGCCAGCGCCGAGTCGCGCGGCGATCTCCGGGACGACGAACTGCTCTTTTTGACCTACGAGCAACGCGCTTTGAACGAGCGGAACGACCGCGTCCCCGAAGGCCTCGAGCGCGAGGGGGCCGCCCACGGGAACGGAGACTCCCAAACGCAGCGCCGTCGTCACGTGAGCCCCGGAGTCCTTTCGCGGCTCGAGGACACCTTCGCTCTCGGCGCGGAGCGAGCCGACGCCGAGCCCGAGGCACCCGTAGAAGACGCCGAGGTGGCCACACGGGAAGACCGATACGCCGATCACGCTCGCGCGCACGCGGCCGCCGGTCGAGAGATCCTGCGAGGTCGAGAGCGTGGTGAATGGCTCGAGGTCGACCGAAAATGCGCGATACCGGACGCCGATTAACGCCGCCACTGCGCCGGTGGGAGCGGGCAGCTCCCCGAGCGGCACGAAGAAACGACCTCCCAAACGCCATCGCACGCGCTGCGCCGGCTCGCTCTCTGCTGGCGCGCGAGGCGGAGAAGGCTTCGGGACCTCTTTTGGCGATGAAGGCGACGGCACTTCCTTCGGCGGCGGCGTGGGCGGCGCGGGAGAAGCGGGCGGCGCGGGAGAAGCGGGAGAAGGAGTGCGTGGGGAAGGGGGGGTGGGCGCTGGGCGCGAGAGGCTCTCGGGATCGATGCCAATCGCGATGGCCACCGCGAGCGCGTCGACGACCTCGCGGCAGTCTCCGTCTCGGGAGGCGATCTCGCGACGACCGGGGTGGGCTCCGGACACGTCGAGCCGGCCCACGATGGCGCGGCCCGAGCCCGAGCCAGCGGCGCGAGAGACGTTCACGGTGACGCGCTCGCTCGCCTCCCCCGTGAACGGCGCGTAGCCGAGCCGCGCCGCGACGGCCGCCTCTAGCTCGCGCTGCGAGGGGCACGACGACTCGAGGCTCGGGTCCACCGTGTACGAGAGCACCGCGCGCGCCTCGAGCTCCGCGTGGGCGCTTCGCTCCGAGAGCGCCGCGAACGAGACGAGCAGCGCGGCACCGAACGCCCATACCCACGTTCGGCGGCGGCGGGACGGGCTCACGCGCCGATCCCTACCACTCCGGAAAATCCGACGCGACAGCGAAGCCGAGGCATTCGGACGGCACGTGTCGATTTCGGTGATGGATCGCCGCACGCGCTCCAAAGCCGATCGAAGCCCGTCCGCGCGGGTCCTTTCGTCTTCGACTACCGGAGGTTCTGATGCATTCCATCAAGCTCGTCGCTGTGCTCGCGTTTTTCTCCACCACGACCGTGCTCGCCATTGCCTGCTCGTCGACCGACACGACGACCGACGCGGACTCTGGAACGAGCACCACGCCCACCTCGGACCCGGTCGTTCGGACCGACGACTGTGAGCAGCGCTGCGGATCGAAGGCCACCGAGTGCGGCGCCCCGGCGAGCGCGAGCGGCGAGCAATGCAAAACGCTCTGCGCCACCCCGCACACGGAGTCGCAGCTCACGTGTTTGTCCGCGAAATCGTGCAGCGAGCTCGCCGCCCTCGACTCGGCCGCCGACTTCGACGCCGCGTGCAAAAAGACCTCTCCCGCGCCTTCGAGCACGAGCACGAGCTCGCCAGGAAAGTTCGGCGATCCGTGCAAGTGCAAGCCCGACTCGGAGAGCGGCGCGAACGAGTTCGAGTGCAGCGGGACCGGCATCTGCTCGATCGGCCTCTCGTGCGTCGGCTCGCGCACGCAGGGGGTCGACCGAGGGACGTGCGTGGGGCCGGTGTGCTGCTCCAGCGAGAGCGACTGCGCCGCGAAGCTCGGCACCCAAAGCAACTGCGCCACCGGCCAGCAATGCACCTGCCCGCGCGGAGATCTCGAGTGCGTCGGAGCCAAGTGCACCTGCGTGGGCGGCTTCAAGGGAACGCGCGGCCTCTGCCATAAGAAGTGAGGCTCCCGCACCGGTTCGGCGGGCCGAGCACGACGTGACGTCAGGACGGGTCGACGAACACGTGAATCGTCTGGATCCGGCCGCCTTCGACCTTCACCACATCGGTTCCCGTGACCACCGTCTTGCCATCAGGAAGGATGCCTAGCCACCGCAGCTTCGCGAGGTCGTGGTTTCGTAGCACTGGGCCAGCGAGCGCGAACGTGAGCGTGGGAGGTAGGGCGCCGAGGAGTCGCGTCACCGCATCGGCGATCGCTTTGGTGCCGATGAAGGTCGCGTCGGGCTCGTAGAGCGTCGCGTCTGGTGAGTAGAGCTCCTCGATCGCGCGGGTCCTCCGCCTTTCGTCGCGTTCGTTGAATACGCGTCGAACGTTCGCCTCCAAGAGTGCAGCGAATTTTGCGGTCGTCATCGATCTTTCCTCTTCATTGCGGGTCGCAGTCACCGGGGCTTTGCGCTCTCGTACGGGTACGCGAGGCGTCCGGAGGCCCAGTCGCCAGGGGTAATGACCACCTGCGCGCGCGCGTCTGCGAACTGCTCGAGCCCATTGCCGCGTACGTTCTGAAATTGCACCTGCAGCACCCGCGGGTGTACCCATTCGCCGCCCTCGCCGAAGGCGACGGGGCCAACCACGGTATCGAACGTGGTGCGCCGCGTGTAGTCGGCGAGCGCGGCGTCGGACAGGGATTGTGTGGCGTTCACAGCCTGCTCGACGACCTGCATCTGCGCGTAGGCGAGCGGTGCCATATAGAAGCCGAGCGCGTCGACCCCCTCGGTCGCGGCGCGTGATTGGTATCGCTTCATGAGGTCGCCAACCGAGCCGACCAACATCTTCGGGACGGGGAGCCAGTATTCGTAGTTCACGAACCCGTTCAGCAGCGGCCCGAGCGCAGTCTTCACGCTCGCGCTCTGCGGCCCGATCATCGAGCCGCCGACGAGCTTCGGGGTGAGCCCGCCCTCGGCGATCGCGCGCACGATGCGTATCGAGTCGGCGAGGTAGGAGCAGACGAAGACCACGTCTGGCGCGACCGCAGCGAGCCGCTTCAAGATCGGACCGAAGTCGTGTGTCGTGAGAGGATAGCTCTCGTGTGCCACGATCTCGAGCCCGTAGCGGCGCGCGTTCTCGTGCGCGCCGATGACGGGGTTCCTCGCGAACTCGGCGTCGGCGGTGAGGAGGGCGACGGTTCGGGGCCTCGGCTCCTGCGCCGCCGCGATCTCGAAGAACCCCTCCGTGAGCCCCGAGCTCGGGCTAGGCCCGGTGGGGATCATCGCGAAGTACCGGTCGTACGCGAGCTTCGTGTTCACGCCGAGGCCCATCAAGCCGACGAAGAACCTCCCGCGCTCCATTACGAGCGGCATCGCCGGCAAGATGGTGTTCGTGCCGTATCCGCCTACGACGAGATCGACGCCGTCGACATCGAGCAGGCGCGCATACAATCCCGCGACGAGCGACGCGTCGCCGTGGTCGTCGTATACGACGAGCTCGACGGGACGACCGAGGACGCCACCGCTTCGATTCACGTCTTCGCGCCAGAGCTCGTGCGCGAGCCGCGCCGAACGACCGTTTTCACCGAGAGGCCCGGAGAGCGAGAGGCAATAGCCAATTTTGAGCGGGGCGGAAGACATGATTCGTCCTAGCCTTGGTGGGGAGTGCCGAGGAGCTGCAGCTCCCACGCGAGAGCGATCGCGGAGCCGCCGCCGTGGGTGCCCACGACCTCGGCCATTCCGGTTGCGGTTTTCTCGCGCGCCCAATCGCGCTGCCACTCGGCCGCGACCGCCATCCAGGTTATCGGGACGGCCCCAGCTTGGACCATCCTGCGAACGGCCATGTCGTGTGCTTCGGCGGTCACCCCGCCCGATGCGTCGGTGACGGCGAACACGTCGTACCCTTCGCCGAGGGCCTGGATGACCGGCATCGCGAGACAGATCTCGGTGTAGAGCGCGGCGATGACGAGCTGCGTTCGGCCGCTCTTCTTCACCGCGTCGACGACGCGTGCGTCTTCCCACGTGTTGATCGTGGTGCGGTCGATCGGCTTCTGGCCGGGATACACGTCCTGCAGCGCCTTGATGAGGAGCCCGCCGCGAGCCTCGAGTACGGTCGTGAGGATGGTGGGAACCCCAAACGCCTTCGCCGTCTTTGCGAGGCCCACCACGTTGTTTTGAATGATGACCGGATCGTGGCTGTGCAGATTCGCGAACTGGAAGGGCTGATGGTCGATGAGAATGACGATGCTCTTTTCGGGAGCGAGGAGCGCGTCGAGTCCGGTCTTGGCAGATGCGGGGTTGTTCATGGGCGTCAGTCTGCTCTCGGACCGTCGCTCGGCGATAGACCGAATCGGTGGAAGGATTGTCCGCACCTACGTACAATCGCGCGCATGTCGGTAGACCTCAACGCGCTGCTGGTGTTCGTGAAGGTGGTGCAAAAGGGTAGCTTTGCCGAAGCGGCCCGGGCGCTCGTGATGCCCCGTTCCACGGTGAGCCAACGCATCTCCGAGCTGGAAGAGCGCCTCGGTGCGCGCCTCCTCCAGCGCACCACTCGAACGCTGAGCGTGACGGACGAAGGGCGAATCTATTACGACCATTGCGCTCGTATCCTCGGCGAGCTCGACGAAGCCGACCGCGAGGTGACGAGCTTGCAGCAGGAGCCACGGGGGTTGTTGCGCATCACCGTTCCCGCGTGCACGCCCCTCCTCGCCCGTGTGTTTGCGGACTTCCTGCGTCGTTATCGCGAGGTAAAGCTGGACGTGCTCTATACCGATCGCTTCGTCGACCTGGTGGAAGAGAGCTACGACATCGCGCTACGCGCGGGCAGACTCCCCGACTCTACGCTGATGGCGCGTAGCATCGGCGTTCTCCCGTATCGGCTCGTCGCGAGCCCGCGTTATCTCGCCGAGCGAGGCCGTCCCCGCACGCCGCAGGATCTTGCCACCCACGCTGCGCTCGTCTTCGAGGTTGGCCCGAGCCCGAGAGCCTGGCGCCTCACCCAAGGTAAGGTCACGCGCGAAGTCACGATGAGCCCCGTGCTCTCCGCGAACGAGCTCGACGTGCTCATCGAAGCAGCCCTGGCTGGCGTTGGGATCGCTAATGTTCCTGCCCACCGCTCCACGGACCATGTCCGATTGAAGCGCCTCGAGCATGTGCTCCCCGGCTGGGAAGCGCTCTCGGTGCCCATGCACGCTCTTTACCCGAGCGTGAGGCATCTTTCGCCGAAGGTGCGGGCGATGTTGGATCATCTCCAATCCATCAAAAAGGCGCCCTGGTTCTTTCCTGACGACCGCGTCGCGCCCAAGCGTGCTGTGAAAAGCGCGAAGTAGTGTGGTCTCTTGCGCGCAGGCGAGACTCCGCGGTTGGAGCTGCGAGCGCCGCGTAGATCTCCGAGACCTCGAGAGAGCTACTCGCCTCGTAAGGACGCGCAGATCGTCTCGGCCTGCGCGGCGAGGGATGGCAGCTTGGCCGCTTCGCCTTTCGCTACGCCAAAGCCGACGTGGCAGCTCGAGGCGAGGGGAGGGGTCGTGGCGAGCCGCGCAAAGGCCCATACGTTCATGCGCAGTCCATCGGTTACCCGCACCGAGAATCCCCACGGGTGCTTCTTCACTTCGGCCTTCCCGTCCATGTCGAAGGCGGCCTCGCGAGCGCTGCGCTCCGATGTGGTGGCGGGGAGAAGCGCGCGCGCGACGCGGAAGAACACGCGTGGCTTGAGGGAATTTTCGAACGCGGTGCTTCGTTGCGTGAAGGTGGGGCCCTCGTCGGGCTCGAAGCCCGTCTCTTCGACCGCGTTGCGTGGCCGCATGCGGTAGCCCAAAGGTACGCAGACAGGAAACGTCCGAAGGTCGCCTGCCTTTGCAGTGTCGTAGCCGGGCGATCCGCGAAAGGGCAGATCGTTCGCGGTGAGGCGTACGTCGAGCGTCTTTGCTTCGAGGCCACTCGTGCATGCGCGCGGTGGGCCGTGCGCTTCGGGGGGCGGCGAGGATGGCGGAGCGGGTGTGGTGTCTCGCGGGGCGGCGGCGGGCGCCGACGGAGCGGCGGGATTCGTGGTTGGAGCAGCGACCGCTTCGACGACGGCGACGGTCGCGCTGGGTGAAGGGGGAGCGGGTTGGCGCGGCGCACCGCACGCGACGAGCGACGCGGCGAGGAGGGACGCGCAGCAGGCGGCTCGAACGGGCCATCGCGGGAGGGCGCGCGGCGAGCGCGCCTGAAGGCGGTCCGTGCGAGCGCACGGTGCGGCCGAGGGGGGCGCGGTGTGGGGGGCCACGGGGACGTTGTCTCGGACCATTCGCATGGTTCTTACGTGGTTACTGGGCTGACCTTCCTGAGCACGGAGGTCTCGGTACTTGGGGAGCCTACCGGCCGCCGAGGGCGATGTCCGTTCGTGGCGGCCGCTCGGCGCGCGACTCGACGACGTGCCATCGTCGCGAGAAAGCGCGAGCACGGGGAAGCAAGGGAGCCGTTGACTTCGTAGAGGCTCGGCGGCGCGATGGGGCGCTGGACGCAGACATGACGAAACCTTGCGTATCTGGTAATTTAATTTCGTGACCAAGGTTTCGCGGGCGGCCATTCATTGGGGCGACTGTGCGAGTTGGCGAGACAGGGGCGGTGGCTTCTCGTGCGACGCAGGATTGGGCGTGCAGCCTCCGGAAGTCTACCTCCCTCCCGAGAGCGAGTGGGTGACGGATGCGCCATCTTGGGCATCTGGGTTGCGCCCTATCGTGGTGGGTGATTTCGAGGCCCTCGGTGTACGGGTAGTCGACTCATCCGGAGTCCGGCTCCGCTGGCACACCAACGGTGGATGAGCATCGGGAATGGGCTCGGGCGCTCAGCGCATCAAGGCCTTTCGTACGCGCGGACCCTGTCGCCGTACCCCGAGAGCAGGTCACGGTACGTCACGCCTGCCTTTCGGCCATTGCCATCTTGCTGCCCCTCGGGCCTGCCCACGAGGTCGAGGTGGTCGGCCGGGACACAGCCGCGAAAGTCCCACTTCGCCTCGCTCCGCGCGGGGTAGCGCGCGCTCACGACGGGGATATGGCCGTCGTTCGGCTGGTGCCGCGCGCCGAACACCGCGCTCACCGTTTCGAAGCGCACGAAGTCGGCGAGGCCGGCAAGCTCCCCCGCGCGGCCGGTCGGGAAACGTGTGCGGCCCTCACAAGCGTCGAGGCTTGGGAGGCGCCCGTCGGACGTGGCGACACCAGCCCACGACTCGTAATGCACAGTGGCCACGTCCGGGATGGCGTCGTCCGGGTTCTTCGCGCGCGCCTCTGAGAGCCAATAGAACGCGTCTTTGAGGTCGTCGAGCGCGTCGCCGCCCACGGAGCGCACGAGGGCGTCCATCTCGCCCACGAAGGCAGACGAGGGCTCCGGCGCGTCGGCGCGGGCGCGTGGATCGCGGAGCACACGCAGCGCCACGTCGCCGAGGGGCGTGCTCTCGTGGGGCGCGCCGAGCGTGGTCACCGTGGCGACCTTCGCGGCGTACCCGAGCTTGCCGACCACGTAGCGCGCGTCGAGCCCTCCTTGGGAGTGGCCCACGAGGTGGACCTTCGTCCGCGCCCGGCAGGCCGCCGGCGTCTCGCGGAAGGCCGAGGTGCAGTGGAGCGTGACGATGCGGTCGATCTCACGGCCGAGCGCCGCGGCGCGCGCAGGGGTGCCGGCGTAGGAGGGCACCTTCGCGAGGTAAACCTCCGCGCCCCCGCGGCGAAGCTCGGCCGCGACGGGCTCCATGCTCCACGAGCCGGTGTTGCTCGCGTGGAAGGCGTGCACCAGCACGACCGGGAACGCGGGCGCACCGGCCTTCACGCCGTTTTCGGCCGTCTCGCCGTCTTCGGGGCTCTCGGCCGAGCACCCAGCCACCACTGCCATAGCGGCGAGCGCGACGAGCTTCCTACGTGAACCGTGCATTCCAATGCCTCCTGGCGCGAGCGAGACCACTTTCGAGCACGCCCCCCACGCCCACAATGGGGCGAATGCCCCATACCGGGCCCGCGGGCTCCGTGAACTGAAGGGCGAGCGCGGCGTTTTTCAGGCCGACGCTGTAGTCGCGTCCGATCAGGCGGGGCTGGTAGGTGAACCCGTGCACGACCGTGGGCACCGCGTTCGCGGCAACAACGGGACAGGTCGTGGATGGAGCCTCGATGTCGACCGCGCCTGACCTGCCGAACGTGGCCCGGCGCATACGGCCTTGCCTGCCGTCGCCCTGATCGAGCCGTCGTCGCTCCCCCGCGCCAAATGAAGAGAGCCGAGTCCATCGCTGGACTCGGCTCTCTTCCCGGGCTTGGCCGGTGGGTCGCACGTCACTCTTCAATCTTGGGGACCTTGCGGCCCTTTCTCTTCTTCGGTCGGCTCGTCGTCTTTTGCCGGAGTGGCCTTTGCCTTGGCGAGGATGGCGTCGACCGGGGCGAGGATCGCGTTCAATTGGGCGATCTCTTCCGGCGACGTGGCCATCGCTTCGGCGATGACGACGAAGGACTGGAGCGCTTCGATCGCGTCGCGGCGGAGGGGGTTTAGCGCGGAGATGCGCTCGATGTAGGTCAGGCTCTGCTGAACCACGCCCTCGTACTCGGCGTGATCCTTCTTTTGCACGTCGAGCACGGGGCGAACGACGGCGGTGAGCTCCTTCGACATGGGCTCCTCTTCGATGCACGCGAGGAGGGTAGACCCGTGGGTGGCCTGCGCTGCGGTATCGAAGCGGATGAAGGCCATATCGGAGAAGTACTTGCGACCGATGCGCGCGGCCTCGATGCCAATCGAGGCGGCGTCTTCGAGGCGCGCGTACGCGTCGAGGATGTCGCGGAGGACGACCCAGTTGCGGTCGACGCGGAGGTCGGCCTCGCGAACGCGGGCCTCCGCCACGTCTTCCTGCATTTGGCCCTTCGCCTCTTCGGCGAGTGGCTTCATCGTGACGAAGAAGCGCTTGAGCCGCTTCGTCTCCTCGGCGCTCATCTTGCAGCCGGCGGTGGTGGTCTTCAGGCCCTGGGCGATGCCCGGGAGGTGAAGAGCCGAGAGGTTGCCAACATTACGAAACGGTTTCATCGGAGTCCTTTCTTTCGCGCTTCCCTGCGCGCCCCTCTCTCGGCGCCGACCAAAAAAGCGTTGCGAGAAATTCGTCGCCTGGTCGCTTTTCTTTTTCGTGCGGCCAAACCAGGGAATTTCCCTGCGAACCGCGCGGCCTCGGTGGCGCGAGCGGGTAGGTGGGGTGGGCTCCGAGCGATTTTTGTTCGAGGGCAGTCATCGACTCTCTCTCCGCGTTGGTCCGTGGAGGTGCCTGCGCACGGCCCTGCTCGGGAGAAACAAAAAGAAGAAAAGCCGAGTCCATCTCTGGTCTCGGCTCTTGGTGGTTCCGGCGCTGGGCCGGGGCTGTTCAATCTTTTGGCCCCTCGGGCTTGGTCGGCTCTTCGGGGGCTTTCGGCTCTTCGGCAGCGCTAGGCCCGGGTTTGTTGGCCGCTACTTTCATTTTCGCCAACGTGGCGTCCACGGGGGCGAGGATGGTGTTCAGGCGCGCGATGTCGTCGGCAGTGGTGGCCATCGCCTCGGCGAGCACCACGAACGAGGCGAGCGCTTCTACTGCCTCGCGGCGGAGGTGGCTCAGCGCAGAGACGCGCTCGAGGTAGACGAGGCTCTCTTGCACGGCGGCCTCGAACTCCACGTGGTCGGTCTTCTGCACGGCGAGCACGGGGAGAACGAGCGTCGCGAGCTCGGTCGACATGGGCTCCTCGGCCAGGCACGTAAGGAGGTTCCTCCCGTGGGTGGATTGCGCGGAGGCGTCGAACCGCAGGAACGCCATGTCCGAGAAGTACTTGCGGAGGAGGCGCGCGGCTTCGTCGCCAATAGGCGCGACGTCTTGCAGGCGAGCGTACGCTCCGACCACGTCGCGGACGATGATCCAGTTTCGGCCGACGCGCGTGCCGAGGGTGCGAACCTTGGCCTCGGCGACGTCGACCTGCATGCGGCTTTTGGTCTCTTCGGCGAGGGGCTTCATGCTGGCGAAGAAGCGCTTGAGGCGCTTGGTCTCTTCGTCGCTGAATGGGCAGCGCGCGGTTGTCTTCTTGAGACCGACCGCGATGGCCGGCAGGTGGAGCGAAGAGAGGTTTCCGACGTTACGAGTGGGCTTCATGGTGGGTCTCCTTGGAGGTGCGGCGCTCCTTGCGTCGCGCCCCTCTCTCGGCGGACCCCTCGAAGGCGTTGCGAGAAATCGTCGGCGCGCGTTCTTTTCTCCGCGCCAAGGCGGGACGCCGTGGAAACCGGAGGATTGTCCAGCGGTTGGCCTGTTTCGGGCCGGTCGAGCGGTGGCGCTTCGTGAGGCGCCCGACATCGCGATCCGGTCGCGAGGTACTTCATGCATGTGTCTACTTCGGGGATCGCGCGTCGCGGACACATTGGCCATGTGGTCTTCCGGCGCGCGAGGCTCCGGACCCACTTAGGGCATGTGGTATTTTCGGGCCGCGCTCAGCCGGAACCACCTTGGGCATGTGTTTCGGGTGAGCGACGCTCAGAAAAAACACATGGGCCATGTGTTTTGGGTGAGCGGTGGTCAGGAAGAACACCTTGGGCATGTGTTTCGGGTGAGCGTGGGCCCAAAAAAACACCTTGGCAGGGTGGTTGTTGGTGGGATCGGGCGCTGGGGCTTCGGCGACCTGGCGAGGGGGGACGGGTTGCCCGGGACCCGTGGCGAGCACGTGGCGAAGGTGGTCGCGGGGAGCGAGCTACTCGCCTCGTAACGACGCGCAGATCGTCTCGGCCTGCGCGGCGAGGGATGGCCGTTTCGCCTTTTGCGACGCCAAGGCCGACGTGGCAGCTCTAGGCGAGGGGGGGCGTGGCGAGCCGGTTCCTAGAGGCGGTCACGCCGGCCACCCGATGTCGACGAGCTCTCCGGTGAAGGACAAAAATTTGGGATCAAAAAATGGGGAGATCTAGTTGTCGTCGATGGGGAGATGTAATTGTCGCTCAGCACGGACCTCCGGTTCGTGAATCGGGCAAATGCCAAAATCGAGGACCCGCGGCCTTCCATCAATTCCGAGCAGGGAGAGTCGGTAAATCAAGGCACTTTTCACAGGTGTCGGCTTGGCTCGCCGGCATGGCGTTCGGCACCTTCCGGGTTCCCGATGGCCCCGATGAGGCGGTTTCGGGCTTGGCACAGAGGTTGCCGAACCCGCGCAACTTGCACGCGGGAGCAACGCGGCCTTCGGGCGCTCCTTGCGCACGTTCTACTTGGCCGCCTCGACGCTACCGGCACGTCGACGGAGCACACGACTTGCCCAGTACGGCGGTCCTCGAGCGGGCGTCCGCTTCGGCACGTCGGTCGGCTCGCCAATGCCCCCGCAGGTACCGAGGGACGCTCGTCGGATCCGTTACGACCGCGAGCAGCTTCATCCTTCCGCTGCAGCATGGGCACGTCAGCACGTCGAACCCAAAGGTCCGTTTGAGCAGCTCCGCCCACGGACTGTCGGTTGGATGACGCTCGAAACACGGTTTCGTCAAAACTTTGGCGTTGCTCGGGAAAAGCGTGCGCCAATTTCTTGGCCCGAGGGCTTCGTTCGCTTGGCACGCCATTCGCTCCTGAGGGTTCATGATGCAACAGCCAGCGAACAAGCCGAGCGCGAAAGACGAAGCGAGCGAGGAAGACTTTGCCGTGGCCCTGGAGCTGACACGCCGCGTCCAGCGCATCGTCGGATCGGCTTCGTCGGGGGCGCGGTCGCATACGCACCGCCTCGCGATCGCGCTCGCTGGCGAG
>JAAFHV010000156.1 GCA_013297655.1 Myxococcales bacterium
TTCTGACGCGGACGCGGCGCCGAAGCGACGCGGAACCGTTCGTGCCAACCGGGAGAGCGAAGCTCGCACGGAGGGCACGATGGACCGTGGGGAGGGAGGTCCGCAGGACCGACTGACGCCACGAATCCGATTCTGCGGGCGCCCGAGTTTGGTAACGTCCGCCGCCCAACGCTACGGGGCGCGTCGTCGTACGCGCCCTTCGCGCTGCTCCTCCGCGGGTCATCCGTGCAGGTCGGCGCTCTACGAGAAGGAAACGAGGCACGCATGAAGCTCGAAGATCTGAAGATCATCGTCACCGGTGGCGCACAAGGCATGGGGCGTACGTTCGCCCTCGAGCTCGCGGAGGCCGGCGCCTCGGTGGTCATCGCCGACGTGAACGAGGCGGGCCTCGCCGAGACGCTCGAGGCCTCCAAGGGCAAGCGCGGCAAGGTCTTCGCGAAGAAGACGAACGTCGCGGAAGAGTCGGAAATCGCGGCGCTCGTCGAGTTTTCGCACAAGGAGCTCGGGGGCCTGAATGGCCTCATCAACAACGCGGGCATCCTCCGCGACGGCCTTCTCGTCCGCAAAGACAAGGAGACCGGCGCAATCAAGAAGCTCACGAAGGAGCAGTGGGACGCCGTCATCGGCGTGAACCTCACCGGCGCGAGCCTGATGGTCCGCGACGTGGTCGCGAAGATGGTCGAGACCGGGTCCAAACCCGGCGTCATCGTCAACATGTCGAGCGTGGCCCGCCACGGAAACCGCGGCCAGTCGAACTACACCGCCGCGAAGGCCGCCCTGGCCGCGAACACGGTCACCTGGGCGCGCGAGTTCGGGCCCTACGGCATTCGCGTCGGCGCGGTCGCTCCCGGCATGGTCGAGACCCCGATGACCCAGGGCATGAACCAAAAAGCGCGCGACGCCCTCGTGGCCGCGATCCCGGTCGGTCGCATCGGCCTCCCGGAGGACCTGTGGCTCGCGGTGAAGTTCGTGCTCGAGTGCGACTACTTCAACGGTCGCACGATCGACGTCGACGGCGGCCTCAGCATGTGACGGTCTCCACGTCCGTGTAGTATGCATGGATATGAGCGGCGAGGCGTCTCCCTTTCGGGGGGCGCCTCGTCCGCGTTTCGGCGACCGATCGGGGGTCGCGAGCCCCGGGGCGGGGGGATTCAACCTGGAAAAACAAGCACATCTGACGCATCGCGTACCCGTCGATCGCGCTTGCGTGCGGGGGGCGAAGCCGTCATACCGTTTGCCGATGAGCACGACGCTGCCGTGGACGTCCGCCCTGGGCCTCGCTGTTTTTCTTACCGCTTCGGGCGCCTTGGCGGTCGCGTGCGGCTCTGCGTCCCAGCGCGTGTTCGACGACGACGCATCGACGAATCCGCTCCTCCCGACCGGCGATGGTTCGGGGATCTTCGATCCGGCGGATGGCAACGCGGAGGCGGGCAAGCCTGTCGCGCAGGGCTACGTGAGCGGCAAGGTGGTCGCCCCCGAAGGCACGGTGCCGATAAGCCAAGCCCTCGTGTACCTCACCGATCGCATGCCCGATCCGATCCCGGCGAAGGCCTACTGCGACACGTGCGTGAAGCTCTCCGCGCTCGATGGCTACGGCTACTCCAAGCCGGACGGCACCTTCGAGATCCCGATCTACAAGACCGGCAAGCAGTTCCTCGTCGTACAAAAGGGCCAATTTCGCCGCATTCGCGAGGTCAACCTCACCACCGGCGATCAGCGCGCCGATCCGCAGCAGACGCGGCTCCCCTCGAAGAACGACGCAGCCGCGGGCGACACGATCCCCAAGATCGCGATGGTCGTCGGCGGCTACGATCACATCGACGAGACGATGAAGAAGCTCGGGCTCGAGGAGTTCTACCGCTACGGCGACACGCCCCCGGGTTTCCCGATCCCGATCCCCTCCGGCCCCGGCATCAAGACCGGCAAGTCGGGCAGCGACCTCATGGGCTCCGACGCGGAGCTCAGCCAAAACCACATCGTGCTCTTGCCGTGCGCGGCGTTCGGTTACGACGACCGCCAGTCGCAGGGCGGCGGGTTCGTCTGCAACGGCCCGACCTCGGGTCAGAAGGCCGCGTTTCGCTCGTACGTCGACGGCGGCGGCAAGCTCTACGTCACGGACTTCTCCTATGAGGCCGTGCGCCAGACGTGGCCCGGGTTCATTACCTGGTTCGATGCCGGGATGCGCCCCTTGCCGGACAACGCGACCGGGATGGGCACCGCGTGCCGCGGCGGGGCGGAGGACACGCAGGGCGTCGTTGGCGATCCTGGCCTCGGCGCGTGGATGAGCGCGATTGGGCACTCCAACGTGACGCTCGAGGCGAGCTGGTCACGCATGCAGAAGGTGAACCCGCAGCCCGGCGTGGACGCGACGGGCAAGGCCGTCACGATCACTCCGAAGGTGTGGATGAGCTCTCAAGTGGGCGGCCAGAGCTACCCCGCGACGGTGAGCTTCGAGCAAAAGTGCGGCCGCGTGCTCATGAGCTCCTACCACTGCGAAGGTGACTCGGGCGCGGGCCTCCTCGCGCAGGAGAAGGCGCTCCTCTACATCTTGCTCGAGGTCGGCGTGTGCGTGGGCGAGCTGCCCCCTCCGCCGCCCCCGCGCTGAGCACCGCCCGCGGAAATCAGGCCGGCTTGAACGGGGCGAGCTCCTTCGCGAGATCGCCCGACGCCGCCATCTCCGTGACGATGTCGCACCCGCCGAGGAACTTCCCGCCCACGTAGAGCTGCGGGATCGTGGGCCAGTTCGAAAGCTCCTTGATGCCCTGCCGAATGGCGGGATCGGCGAGCACGTTCACCGTCTCGAAAGGGATGCCTTCGCGCTTCAGGAGGTCCACCACGCGGCTCGAGAAGCCGCACTGGGGGAAGGACTTGGAGCCCTTCATGAAGAGCAGAACTTTGTGCTGGGCGATGAGGCTCGCGAGGTGGGCTTGGACATCCATCAGGACCGGATTTTCTCCCTCGCGCGCCGATGCGCAAGCCCCGCCGACGGTCGGCCGGTCGTTTCCTGTCGCGCAGGCTTGCGTTCGGGGCCAATCGAGCGCAGAAGTGGATGTGACGTTCGTGTGACGAAACGATGGCGATGGTGAACCTCACCGAAGGCGGCCTTCTCGCCCGTGATTCCACGGGAGTCGAGGTCGCGCCGCGCGAGGCGAGCCCGCCTCGGGTCGAGGTCCACGATGCCTCACGGGTGGAGTGGAGCGTCTCGTTTCCGATCCCGGAGAGTCGCGCGCAATCGTTCGCGATCGAAGTCCGGATGAAGGTGCCGGAGAGCGCCTACGTGGATCACGTCCCGTGGAAGCAGCTCCAGCACTACTTGCGGCTCGACGGACCCGAGCTCGCGGGCGGCGGTGACGGCTGCTCGATCGACGAGCTCCGTCGCAGCGTGCTCGCGACCGCGCAGGGCCTCACCCGCGCGAGCGATGCGTTCGCGAAAGAAGCGCGTCTCGCGAGCTCGCTCTTCGCGACCACGAAATCGTCGGAGCTCGAGGCCCTGCTGTTCGCCTCGCTCGAGTCGGCGGAGCGCATCGTCGCCGACGGTCGCGAGCGGCTCACGCACGGGGGAAAAACGGAGAAAGAAGAGCTCCTTCGCGAGCGAAAGCTGGTCGACGAGTACCTGAGCGTGCGCCTCCTCGAGATGTTGGGCGCAGCAGAAAAATCGCTCACCGTCCTGTCCGCGTCGCGATCGCCGCACCTGTCCGAGCTCGCGCCCGTCATCGCCCTCGTGGAGGCACGGATCGCAGAGGCCCTCGGCCGTGAGCTCGAGCATCGTGTGGTCGAGGGGTACGTCGCCGCCGACGCGAGCCGCCCGAAGGCGCTCGAGCGCTACCTGGAGCGCACGAGCCGCCTGAAGAAGCACTTCCAGGAGGTGCTCTTCCTCGATCACGAGACGGTGCACATCGTCGACCGGCTCACCCACATCTCGTCCGCGTTCGTCGCGCTCGTCGCGTCCACGTGGGCGTTCGCTTGGCAGCTCTTGCTCCTCGGGCGAGGGGTCTCGATCGGGGCGCGCTTCGGCTCCGGTATCACCACCGTCGCCCTCGTCGCGGGGCTCATCTACGCGACCAAAGACCGCCTGAAGGAGCTCGGCCGTAACTTCCTCGCGCGGAAGCTCTCCGATGTCTACGACGTCCAGCGCCTCACGAAATTCCGCGCCCCCGCGAAGCGCCTCCCCGGTCGCGACGTGATCGTGTCGGCGAGCGAGTGCTTCAAGCAGAGCCGCGAGACGTTGCCCGATCCGCTCAACCCGGAGGCGGGGGCGAGCGTGCCCTTCAGCGTGGTCGTCTACAAGAGCCGCGGCAAGGTGCACCCGCAGGCGCAGCTCCTCGCGTCCGGCGTGCGGCGGGTCAAGCACGTGTTTCGGTACGATCTTTCCCCGTTCTTCGCGCGCCTCGACGACGCGACGAAGCCGGTCCCGGTGCTCTGCCCCGAGACGCGAAAGGTGCGCTTCGTGCAGGCTCCGCGCGCCTACCGCTTGCCCTTCGAGGTGCGTGTCACGTGCGGAACCACCACGGTGGTCGAAGAGACGGTGCTCGTCGTCCACAAGCGCGGCCTCGATCGGGTCGAGCGCGAGAGCGACGAGCCGGCTTCGATCGCGCCGCCGGCGTGACCGCGCCGAGGTCGGCAGCGAGCGCTTGATGTTCTGTCGCGGGTGGTGCAGGTTCCGCCCGTGCCGAACCCCCTTGTTTTCCGCGACATCGACGATACGTGGATTGTGCATGCATCGGCCGACCTGATCGTCGTGGACAAACCGGCGGGCGTCCCGACCCAAGCGCCGAGCGCCGAAGAGCCGGAGGACATCGTGACCCGGCTCGGGCGCTATCTCGCCGCGAAGGGGGAAGATCCGTACCTCGGAGTGCACCAACGCCTCGACAAAGACACGAGCGGCCTCCTGCTCTTCACGCGTCGTCGCGAGGCGAACGCGGCGATCGCGGAGGCGTTCGAGAAGCGCGAGGTAGAGAAGGGATACGTCGCGCTGGTCGAGGGCCGAGTCGCCTCGAAGGTGCTCCGCGACTCGCTCGACAAGGTCGAAGACGGTCTCGTGAAGGTCGTCCGCGCGCCGAAGGGCAAGCCGGCCGTCACCCACGTGGAGACCGGCACCCGCCGCGACGGCCGCTGCGATTTGCGGCTCCGTCTCGAGACGGGGCGCACCCACCAAGCGAGGGTCCAGCTCGCGCACGCGGGCGCGCCGATCGCGGGCGACAGGCTCTACGACGGCCCCGCCGCGCCGCGGCTCATGCTTCACGCGCGGACCCTCACGCTCGCCGCGAGCGTGCTCGGCGAGAAGCTCACCCTCGTCCGTGAGCCGCCTCGCAGCTTCGCCCGCTGGCTCGCGCGCGGCGATCTCGGACGCGCGGTGTACGACGACTACGACGCCCTCAACGAAGCGCTCGGGCTCGCAAAAGAAGCTCGTTTCTCCCTCGGCCGCTCGGAGACGACGACCTGCTTTCGCCTCGTCAACGAAGGAGGCGACGCGCTCCCGTTCTTGGCCGTCGACGTCTACGGCGAGCACGCGGTGGTGCAGCTCTACGACGACGGCGAGGGCCTCTGGGAAGAGCGCGCGCGGATCGATCGGGTGCTGGACGCGGTGTCCGCGCTCGGGTTCAGCGGCGTGTACCTCAAGAACCGTCCGCGGCAGGCGAACACCCTCGTCGATACACGACGCGACGATCTCGCGCCGAAGGCTCCGTCGCGAGGCGAGCCGGCCCCCGATCCCCTCACGGTCCTCGAAGAGGGGGTGCCCTACGCGGTGCGCCTCGGCGATGGCCTGTCGACGGGGCTCTTCCTCGATCAACGACGGAACCGGAAGCTCCTTCGCGTCACGTCGGCGGGTG
The DNA here is from genome assembly GCA_013297655.1 of Myxococcales bacterium. GTDB lineage: Bacteria > Myxococcota_A > Polyangia > Polyangiales > Polyangiaceae > JAAFHV01. The sequence goes on from JAAFHV010000156.1 coordinate 5,832, forward strand.
CGCGCGTGCTCAACCTGTTCTCGTACACGTGCGGCTTCAGCGTCGCGGCGGCGGTGGGCGGCGCGATCGCGACCGTGAGCGTCGACGCCGCGATCGTCGCGCTCGAGCGCGGCCGTGAGGGGTTCCGCCTCGCGGGGGTCGCCGATCTCGCGGCCCACAAGCTCGTCGGGGAAGACGCGTTCGCGTACCTCGAGCGAATCGCGAAGAAGCCGGAGCGCTTCGACGTGATCGTGCTCGATCCGCCGAGCTACTCGACCTCGAAGAAGCGCAGGTTCGTCGCCGAGCAGGACTACGGCGAGCTCGCCCAGAAGGCGCTCGCGGTGCTCTCTCCTGGTGGCCGCCTCTTCGCGTCGACGAACCACCGCGGCATCTCGCGCGCGAAGCTCCGTCGCATGCTGTTCTCGGCGACCGAGGCGCTCGGGCTCCCCGTCGCGCAGATCAAAGATCTGCCCCCGGGAAGCGATTTTCCGACCGAGCGCGGCCGCGATCCGAACATGAAGGCGATGCTCGTGACGCTCGCCAAGGACGGCCAAGCCGCGAAGCGCCCGATCGCGAACGATGCGAAACCAAAGGCAAAAGTGCCCTCGCGAGGCCCGCGGCGAAAATAATCACGGCCGCGTGTAAGCGCTCCCCGGGCTCACCGTTCGGGCCTCCACTACGGAGGATGACGATGGGAAAGCGCACCGGGTTCGTGTTGGCAGTCGTGGCCCTTCTCGCGGGTTGTGGTGGAGGCGGCGATTTTGGGGGACGCCCTCCGAGCGAGCCGGCGGCCTACGCAGCCTCGAAGTCGCCGAGCGCGGCGGGATACCCCGCGGCGGAAGCGACCGGGCAGCCGATGCCCGCGATGCCCTCGACCAACGACTCCGCCCCTGGCCAGGCCCCGCGCGCCGAGGCCCCCCAGCCGCAGAGCCGACCCGGCCTCGGAACCGAGTGGGGCGAGGCGCGCCGCTCCGAGGTGCGTGACGTTTCGTTCGTGCGCAGCGACGCGCAACGCCCGTTCGCGGTCGCCACCCTTCACTACAACGACCGCGCGGGGGTCGACGCGATGATCTCGCTCAAGGAGCGCCAGGGCCACACGTCGCGTGAGATCGCGACCGGCAACGGCATGATCGGCGTCTCGGTTCGGGACGGCTCGGGCGATCCGCTCGAGGCGATTCGCTTCGGCGAGCGCACCCTCGTCATCGGCCAGGCCGGCGAGCGCTACACGATCGTCCTCCAGAACCGCACCAACCACAGGTTCGAAGCGGTCGGCACCGTCGACGGCCTCGACGTCGTCAACGGCCAGCCGGGCTCCCTCGACCAACGCGGATACGTGCTGAACCCTCACGCGACGCTGGAAATCGAAGGGTTTCGTCAGAGCGCATCGCAGGTCGCCACGTTCCGCTTCGGCCGCGTCGCCGACTCGTACGCGGCGCAGACCGGCACCGCGCGCAACGTGGGCGTCATCGGTGTCGCGTTCTTCTCCGAGCGCGGCGACAGCTTCAGCGACGACCGCGATCTGCGCCTCCGCGACACCGCCAACCCGTTCCCGGCGTCGGACCCGCGATTCGCTCGGCCCCCGGCGGGCCGCTGAGTCAGCGCTCCAGATCGGCGAGGGTGACCTTCGGGCCCGCGAAGGTGCGGCGCACCCGGAAGAGCCACACGAGCACGAAGACGACCGCGAGGCCGACGAGCACGAGGCCCGCGGTCTGGTTCGGGGGAAGGCTCGCGACGACGAGCACCGCCACGCACCAGACGGTCGCGATCGCGGCGACGGGCACGCTCGCGCGGCCGAGATGGAACGGGCCGCGACGGGTGAGCTTGCCGGTGAGCCGCGCTCGGAGTGCGAGCGCGATGGGCATGCCGTAGCTCACGTAGAGGCCCATCGTCGCGACTTGGACCGCGAGCAAAAAGACGCTCGTGGAGAGCCCGGACGACACGAGCACGAACACGAGCGACATCCCCGCCGCCGCCAGGATCGCGCCGATCGGGGTCATGCGACCGGAGACCTTCGCGACGAGAGGAGAGAAGGGGACGCCACCGTCACGCGCGAAGGCATAGAGGGTGCGCGACGCGCTCGTGAGGCTCGAGAGCCCGCAGAACCACATCGCGACGAGGGCGAGCCCCATCCCGAGCGCGCCGCCGCGTGGACCGAGCGCGTGGCGGAGCACGAAGAGCGCCGCGTGATCGTCGGCCTGCGCCGCCGGTAGATCTTGGATCGAGAGGGTGAGCGATGCGGCGAGGGCGTACCCGAAGATGGCGCTCACCACGACCGCGAGCAAAATGCCCATCGGCGAGCGCCGCGCAGGATCGTGTGTCTCCTCCGCCATGTGCGCCGACGCGTCGTAGCCGGTGAACGTGAAGAAGCTCAGGATGAGCGCGTTCGCGAAGCCGAGCGTGGTGTCGCCGTCGGGACGCAACGTCGCGGCGTGGGTGAGGAAGCCGAGCGGCTTTTTCTCCGCGAAGAGCACGAGCGCGCCGACGAGGAGCAGCACCCCGACGATGTGCACGACCGCCGAAAAGTCGTTCAGTTTCGCTACGATAGTCGTGGAGGCCGCGTTGATGGCGGCGTGGATCGCGAGCGTGATCACGAAGAGCACGAGGGGCGGGATGCCCACGAGCGCGGAGAGCTCGCGCGCAAAACCGAGATCGATCGCGGCCACGATCGCGAACTGACCGACGAGGTTCATCTGCGCGGTGAACCATCCCGCGAACGGCCCGCCGAAGAGCGACGACCAATGGTAAAGCGCGCCCGCGGTCGGGAACGCGCTCGAGAGCTCGGCGAGGGCGAGCGCGACCACGAACGTGCCCACCGAGACGAGCGGCCAACCGAGCCCGAGCCCACGCGGCCCGCCAGGACCGAGCGCGTCGCTGAACGTCGTCAAGATGCCAGTGAGAACACTGATGATCGAGAACGACAGCGCGAAGCTCGAAAACCCGCCCATCGCGCGGAGGAGCTCCTGCCCATAACCGAGCTTGCGGAGCTCGTCGTCGTCGTCGCGCTTCGGCGGCTCGTGGAGCTCACTCGCCATGCGCGCCCAAGGTACGGGCTCGGGCGAAAGAGGTGGCAACTTTCCCGCATGTTCGCTTAAGTCGCGCGGTGGCAGACGAAAAAGCCCCAGCAAAGAAGCCCGCCGCCGCGGTAAAGCCCCTCTCTTCGCCGCCGAAAAAGGGAAGCGCCGTCGCCACCGCGGTGCGCTGGTTGCGTGTCGTCGCGCTCACCGGTGGCCTCCTCGTCGCGCTGCTCGGTCTCTCCGCCGCGCTCGGGTTCGCCACCGACATCTTGATCCTTCGCGCGGTCGTCGCGCTGGTGGTGCTGGTGGGCCTGCCGCTGTTCGTCTCGGACAAGCTGCTCGCGCGCATGAAAGCGCCCGGCGACAAGCTCGGGGTCGTGCTCGACGTGTTCGGTGTGCTGTGGGTCGGCCTCGCGTGGCTCTTCATCGCGGCGGTGCCGAAGGTGCTCGTCTCGGAGGGCGATCGGCAGACGCGTCAGGGCTCGATTTGGCTCGCAAAAGCTTCGTACTTCCTCGGTGGCGTGAACCCCACGTTCCGCGAGGAGCGTTCGACGGTGCCGGCGCCCTCGTCGTCCGTCTCCGGAGCGCCGGCGCCCTCCACCGCCGCCATCGGCGACGCCGCGGCCCCGACGGGAGACCACTGAGATGCGTGACAAGATCGTTCCTGCGGTGCTCGGGCTCGCGTTCATCGGAGCGATGGTGTTCTCCGCCGTGCGCGCGAAGGCGCCCCACGAGGCGCCGCTCGTCGTGATTCAAGACGAGGGCAAGGTCGACGCGGGCGCCGACGCTTCGAGCGTATCCGACGCGGCCCCGGTCGCCGACGCTGCGCAGGCTTCGGTCGACGCGGCGGAAGCGGGCCCTCCCGCGGTCGTCAAGCTGCTCGACCGCCCGCTCCGCATCACGACGCTCGGGCTCGCTCTCGCGGCGCCAGGCACGATGGTGCACGACGCGGTCGAAGCGGCCCGCGACGGCGGCGCCCCGCGCGCGTCGCTCGAGATGGAAGTCACGACCGTGTCGACGGCGCAGAAGCTCGAAGCGCGCCTCGTCCACGGCGGGGCCGACGCGGACGGCGCCGACGTGGCGATCTTGTCGCTCCCGGATCTCGTGGCGTCGGCGGAGCGGCTCCGCGCCCTCGAGCCGCAGGCCTTCATGGTGGTCGGTTTTTCGCAGAGCACCGAGCGCTTTCATCCCTTGGGGGCCTCGCCGAAGATTCCGCCGCAAGGCACCGACGTGAAGGTGCACGTGCCTCCGGGCGAGCGCCTCGCGTCGCGCGAGTGGACGGCGCTGTTCGCGCTCGACGCGGCGCAGGTCCCACTCGCGCGGGTGAAGCTCCTCGCGGTCGACGAGCGCCCGAAAGACGCGCAGTACGTCGCGACCACGTTCCTCGAGAAGAACGAAGGGGAGCACGTGCTCTCGACCGTTGAGGCGCCAGGTCTCGTCCCGTACGTCGCCGTCGCGACGAAGGGCCTCTTGTCATCGAAGGAGGCGGTGCTCCGCGCGTTCGCCGAGGGCTGGATCCTCGGCATGCAGCGCTCCTACGTCGACGCCGCTGGGGCAGCGAAGCGCGTCATCGGAAAAGAGGGCGTCGTGTTCTCCGCCGCCTCCGAGGGCACGGGGGATCTCACCGCGATCGTCGACCAGCTCGGGCGCATCTCGAAGGTGGGGCTCGCCGACGAGGCGCGCTACTTCGGAGTGCCCGCGAAAGAAGGCCGGCGCGGGCCGCTCGCCGCGCTCGCTTCACAAATGGTCGAAATCTTTGGAGAAGCTGGCCTCACCGCCACGCCGCCGACGTGGGAGCTCGTCGATCCGAAGATCGTCGCGCACATCGCGAAGGATACGCCTCCCTCGGTGGAGAAGCTCGAGTGTGCGCGCGCGCGGAAGGGCCCGATCCTGGTGCGACGCGAGAACGACAAGGCGTTCGACGAAGCGGCGCTGCAACGCAAGATCGAGTCGGCCGCCCTCGTGTTCGAGGGCTGTGCGCTTCGGGTGAGCCTGCGCGCGGGCGAGAAGGGCACCACCACGTTCGTCGAAAGCACGCGTGACAAGCTAGGTCTCTCCGCCGCCAAGCTGGTCGTCGGCAAGACCCCGACCCAAGGCTCGCCCGCCGTCGTCGAAGCCGTCCCGCCCGCGCCTTGAGACACGGGCCCGACGATCGCGCCGAACGCGCCGGTCGACGGGCCGTGCGCGCGCGAGCGCTCGTGGTGTGAAGGCCACGACGCGCCGCTGTCGTCGCGCGCGCGGACGGCGTTCTTTCCCGCGTCCGAGCCGTAGAAAGCGTTGACATCGCGGCGCTAAACGATTGGTCTCTCGCGCCGATGGCGACGAACGAGACGAAGGCTTCGGGGCATCCGCGGGGACTCTACATCCTGTTTTTCACGGAGATGTGGGAGCGGTTCAGCTACTACGGCATGCGCGCGTTGCTCGTCCCGTACATGGTCTCGGCGGCCTTCGGGTACCAGCCGAAGGAGGCCTCCGGCGTGTACAAGTGGTACACGAGCCTCGTTTACCTCGCGCCGCTCGCGGGCGGGCTCGTCGCCGACCGCTTCCTCGGCCTCCGCAACGCGGTGCTCATCGGCGCGGTGCTGATGGCGATTGGCCACTTCCTCATGGCCTTCCCGTCGCACTCGCTCTTCTTCGTCGCGCTCGGGTTCCTGATCTTCGGCAACGGGTTCTTCAAGCCGAACATCTCGACGATGGTCGGCAAGATGTACACCCAGGGCGACGAGCGCCGCGATCGGGCCTTCACGATCTTCTACATGGGGATCAACATCGGCGCGTTCCTCGCGAGCATCGTGTGCCCGCTCCTCCAAGAGAAGGTCGGCTTCCACTACGGCTTCGGCGCGGCCGGCATCGGCATGCTCGTGGGCCTCGTCGTGTTCGCGACGGGCCAAAAACGCGTCGTCTCCGACGTGGAAGCGGTGGGCAACACCGCCGGCACCGCGAAGGAAAAGAAGACGAAAGAGCTCGTCGAAAAAGAAGGCGACACCGCCTATCGCGAGAGCGCGAAGGAAGAAGTCGAAAAGGGCGACGCCGACAAGCCCGCCGCCGAGGGCATCGCCGCGCTCGTGGCGAAGGTCTATCCGTTCGTGATGATGGCGGCGGGCCCGCTCATCGTCACGATTTACGTCATGAAGGTCGTGAAGGGCGAGGCGAAGCCGATCCTCCTCATCATGCCGATCGCGTTCGGCGCGATCTTCATCTTGATGGGTGTATTGCTCACGCGTCTTCGCGGTGCGCAGAAGGACAAGAGCGTCTCGATCTTCGTGATGTTCCTGTTCCCGGTCCTCTTTTGGATGGCGTTCGAGCAGGCCGGCAACGCGCAGAACCTCTGGGCGGTCGATCACACGAACCGCCTCCTCGGCTCGTGGGAGTACCCCGCCGGTTGGTGGCAGTCCGCGAACGCGCTCATGATTTTCGTGCTCGCTCCGCTCTTCACCGTGATCTGGGGCGCGCTCGCGAAGCGCGGCAAAGAGCCTCCCACCCCGTGGAAGATGTTCTTCGCGATGGTGCTGATGGCGGTGTCGTTCATGGTCATGGTCGCGGGCTCCGCGTCCGAGAGCGCGACCGAGTCCCGCGTCGCCCTCGTGAACGTGCCGGCCTACGACTTGTCGAAGCTAAGCGCCGGTCGCCTCAAGTACGAGGCCGACAAGAAAGAGCTCACGATGCACGGCGTGATGCCGCCCTTCGCCGCCCGCGACGCGATCGAGAAGACCACCAGCGCCGACGTGCTCGCGAAGATGAAGGCGTTCACCGAGGCCTCCGAGAAGGCGACCCCCGCCGCTCCGGTGGAGACCTCGTTCGTGGTCCCCACGTTCACGTTCACGGAGGACGCGAACACCTTGAAGGAGCTCGGCGTCGTGAAGGGGGAGGGCGCGAAGCCGAACGACACGGTCGCTCCGCGGTCCACGGAGTGGAAGGGCGAAAAAATCACGATCGCGAGCACCCCCGCAGTCGACGGAAAATCCGTCACCGTGTTCGTCCGTGCGACGACCGGAGTCGAGGCGCAAGCGCGCTCCGAGATCTACGAAGCGGTCGCGGAGCCCGAGTGGCGAAAGGCGCTTCGGGAGTTGGAGAAGGCGAGCCACAAGGCGCGTGTCTCGGGCATCTGGCTCTTCATGAGCTACCTCTTCGCGACCCTCGGTGAGCTGTGCCTCTCGCCGGTCGGTCTTTCGATGGTCACCAAGCTCGCCCCGGCGCGGTTCGCGTCGCTCTTCATGGGCGTGTGGCTGCTGTCGAGCTCGGTCGCGCAGTACGTGGGCGGCTCGATCGGCGAGTCGTGGGGGCAGATTCCTCCCGCGTCGTACTTCACGATCTTCGTCGTCACGAGCTTGTGCGGGATGGTGCTGGTCGCCTTGTTCACGAAGCCTCTGAAGAAGCTCATGCACGAGGTGAAGTAGCGCCGTGTCGAAGGCGTTCACCAAGGAGCCGGACGGCGGCGAGGAAGACGACGACGTCGAGGCCGAGGCCCCGCGTCCGAAGGGCCCCCAGTACATCACGCGCGCGGGCTACGACCGCCTCCGTGTCGAGCTCGACAAGCTCTGGCACGGCGAGCGGCCGAAGGTGACCGCCGACGTGCAAGCGGCCGCGGCGCAGGGCGATCGCTCCGAGAATGCAGAATACATCTACGGGAAGAAGCGCCTCCGCGAGATCGATCGCCGGATCCGCTTCCTCTCGAAGCGCCTCGAGATCCTCACCGTCGTCGAGCCGACCAAAGAGCAGGCCGGGAAGGTCTACTTCGGCGCGTGGGTCACGATCGAGGACGAGGACGGCGTGACGGCGACCTACCGCATCGTCGGGGCGGACGAGATCGATCTGACGAAGCGGCACATCAGCGTCGCGTCGCCGGTCGCGAAGGCGCTCCTCGGAAAGCGCATCGGGGACACAACGACGGTGCTTCGCCCCAAGGGCCCGGTCGAGGTCACCGTGCTCGACGTGACGTACGAAGCAGAGAGCTCGCCACCCGCGCCCTGACGTCCGCTCGGGGGGCGGGGCGCGCGGGCAGGGAAGGAAGGGAAGGCCGGGAAGCCGAGCAGGGACCGCGCGCGCTCAGGGAGCGGGTCGCGTCACTTGCACGTGTACTGCTGGGTCGCTTCCGGGACGCAGATCTTGAAGTCGTGCGGGCCCGGGATGCACATGTACGCGCCGGGGCAATCGGCCGCCTTTTCGCACGCTTGGCCGCAAATATAGGGGTTCGTGGTGGGCCCGAACGCGTCGCAGCGGCCGCCTTCGCACTCGAGGCCCGCGCGCGCGTCGTGGGTGGCGACACAGCACTCGCCGAGCTTCTTGGTTCCGCGCGCGAAGCTCGCCGCGGGCACGCACGTGACGGCGCCTCGAGGTACGCAGCGCTTTTCGCCGCGGGCGCCCTCGCAGGTGAACGGACCCGCCGTGTCGAGGCAGCCGTCCTCGTCTGCGCAGGTGTCCGCGCACATTCCGGCGACGCACGAGCGCGCGCGGCAGTCGGTGTCGGCGGTGCAGCAGTAGCCGTTCGGGAGCGCACCACGAGGGCCCGGCCCAGTAGACGAGGGCGGAGCGGTGACGGTGGTGCCGCCCTCGGGCGAGATGGGCAGCGAGGAGGACGGCGCAGGGCTGGAGGGGGAACCGGACGGGAGCGGTGAACGCACGTCGCTCGGATCGGTGCCCTCCTTCAAATCGGAGCACGCAGCGACGCCAATGAACGCGACGGCGCCGAACGTGAACGCGAGAGCCTTGGAGGAGACGACACGAAGAGCCATGGGCAGGGGGTGGACGGCGATGCCCCCGCGGCATTCAACGCTTCGTGTCGTATTCGGCCGATTTCGTTGAAATTGTTCGGGATTTGCTTGATTCAGCGAACGAGCGAGAGGCGCGGTCCGGCGCCGAACGCGGCCACGTGTCCGCTCTCTTCGGCCACGTAGACGTCGCAGCGCTCGTCGATGCGCATGAGGTCCGGAATCGCGTCGCAGGGGCCCACGACGCCGAGCTTCGCGCCGTCCTGAGGACGGAACACGTGCACGTCGACGTGCGGTACGAAGAGGGCGCCGGAGCGGAGCACGGGCTCGAGCCTTCGCGGCGTATCGGACTCGTGGGTGACCCCGAGCGCGTGCCGGTAGCGAACTGCGCCCGTCTCGCCGGAGACCGCGAGCAGGTGCCCATCGGGCGTGTTGCCGACGAGCAGATCGTCGACCGGCAGCCACGACGTGCCGACCGGCGCGACCGTGGACTTCGTGTCGAAGCGAACCTCCGCCGTCGTGCGATCGAGGCCGAGCAAACGGAGCCCGTCGCGCTCACGCAGCGTGAGGATGACGCTCTCGTTCGTGACGAGCGGGCTGCCTTCGACCGTGACGACGCCCGGAAGCGCACGTCGGCTCCGAACCTCGCCCGAGAACGGATCGACGATCGAGAGCTGCCCCGCGCCGTGGACGGCGCCCGAGAGCGCGTACAAATCGTGGGTGTCGATCGTCGGGGAGGTGCGAAAACGAAGGCGATCGCGCATCCGCCAGACGACCGCGCCGGTCGCGACGTCGAGGGCGGTGAGCGAGGTGTCGCCGGTCGCCACGTAGAGCAGCTTGCCCGAGCGCTTGAGCCGGAGGGCGCCTGCGGTCTTGCCCCACGCGTAGCGCCAACGTGGCTCGCCGCTCAAGAGGTCGAGCGCGACGAGGTGACGCTCGCCTTCGGTCACGACGAGCAAGCGCGGGAGCCCAGGGGCGCTGACGACGCAGCCCGCCTGTGGCCCCGCGGTGCGCGGCGCGACCCACGTGCGAAGGGTGACCTCGCCGGTGCCGAAGTCGTGCACGCTGACCTCGCCGTCGGGAGCGACGCGCGCGACGCCGGTAGGGGTGACGACCGAGGTCGCGCGCGACGTGGGCGTCTTCCACAGCATGCGCCCGGTCTGACGATCGAGGCACGCCATCTCGAGGGCGGAGCCTACGATGAGCCTGTCGCCGCAGAGGAACGTGCCGCGCAGATCGATCCCGGGGACGAGCGCGCGCCACTTCGGAGCGTAACGAAGGCGGGAAGGGGGCGTCGCGCCGGGCTTCGGCGCTTGGGCGCCTTGCGCGTAGGCACGGTAAGACTCGGGAGACGGGTTGACGAACGAGTCCGTCTTGCGCGCCTCGCGGAGGATCTCCTCGGTCTCCTTGAGCTTCTGTCGAAACGCGGAGAGCCGTAGATTCTCGGCCTGCGAACGATCGCGGCGGAGGAGCGCGCGAACGAGCGAGCGACCGAACGCGAGGGCCGCCTCCGCCACGTCGGAGAGCCCGAGCGACGGAAACGTGTAGAGTGCACGGTCATGTCCGCGCTCGACCTTGGCCGAGCCGAGCACGAGCGCGACGCTCTCTTCGCCGGAGGCGGCGCCGGAGAGGCGGAGCCCAAGGAGCATGCCGCCCGCGTTCGAGCGCACGTGGAAGTCTTGCCCACGCTCCCACGAGCCGAGCGCGTTCTTCGCGAGCTCGACGAGGCGCTCGGCGACGAGGAACGGGGGGGCCTCGCCGAGCTCCACCGCGCGACCGCGGATCTCGGCCCGCATGCGCCCACGAAAGAGGAGCGCGTGGAGATCGGCGCGCTCGACGCGGGCCTCGCCGTCGCGCGACGACTTGGGGGCATCTTTCTCGGCTTGGCGAAGGAAGAACTCCGCCGCGAGCGAGATCGGCGCGTCTTTGTCGATCTCGACGATGACGTTCTCGGTGCGCGGGAGGGGAACCTCCTCGTGCGCGCCGCGGTCCTTCGTGTCGAGGAGGAGGCGTTCGACGGCCTCGAGCTCGCCCCGTCGTGACGCGGGGCTGTCCGGGCTCGCGAGGGCACGGGAGAGCGCCTCGACGACGCCCTGGCGGACCTCGTCGAAGACGACCGGTCGCTCGTGGACGAGGACCTTCGGCTCCGCGCCGGCGCGGTACACGCTGAGGAGGGCCGTCTTGCCGAAGCGCTCGACGGCGAGCTCCCACGCGTCGTCGTAGAAGCGAACGATCGCCTTGCCGCGCGGTGTGGAGAGCAGCGTCGCGAGGGCGGCGCCGAGATCGCGGAGCACGCACGTGGCGTGGCGCTCGTCGACCGTCGCGGTGACGTTCGTGCCTTGGATGAAGATGTCCAAGACCTCGCGCGGCGGGCTCGACGGAGCCGCGGTACGCTTTTTAGGCGCAGGGGTGGATTCGGGCTCGAGTCCCACCGCGGGACGTCCTCGTCTCGACTCGGTATCCACGAAAATCTCGAAGCTTCGCATGCTCGGTTCGGCTCTCCACTCGGGGCGCGGTACACCTGGGAACGACGGCGACCATGGTAGGAAGAGCACCCTCGATGGACGTAGTTTTCGGCGCGAGATGACGAGAGTTGGACAAGCCGAACCCCGGCTGATAGCCGCCCGCCGTCCGCGCGTTTACGCGTTTTGCGGCGCGTTTCTGCTCTTCGCGTCCGCCGCGTTCATGTGGGGCTTCACCGTCGACGACGCGCTCATCTCCGTGAGGTATGCACGGAATCTCGCGGACCACGGCGCCTACGCGATGAACGTGGGCGCGCCGCGGACGGACGGCGTGACGCCGCTGCCGTGGCCGTTCCTGCTCGCGATGATCGCGCGCCACACCGAGGCTCTCGACGTACTTTTCCGCGCGAAAGCCCTCGGCCTCGTGTGCGCGGGGCTCGTCGGAGCGAGGGTCGGGTGGAAAATCGGGGCCACGTCGGCCGCCGAGGTGGTCAAGATCCTTGCGGTCGTCGCGCTCGCGACGAGCCTCCCCGTCGCGGCGCATGTCGTGAGCGGCATGGAGACGTGCGTCGCGCTCGCGCTCGTCACGTTCGCGGCGACCGAGGACCACGACGTCGCTCGCGCGGTCCTCGCCGGCGTCGCGGCGGCCTTTCGCCCCGAGCTCCTCCCGTGGGCGTTCGTTCTCGTCGCGCTCGCGGCGGCGCGGCGCGAATCGCGCGCGAGCTGGCCCCGTGCGGCGCTTTTGGTGGTGCTCGCGGGGGCGCCTTTTCTCGCCTGCGTCGTGGCGCGCGCGCTCGCCTTCGGGCACGCGGTGCCGCTCGCGGTCGCGGCCAAGCCGAGCGACGCGGAGCACGGCCTCGCCTATGTCGGCGCGGCGGTGGTGGTCTCCGTGGGGCCGATCGCCGCGTTCGCGCCTCTGGCGGTGTTTCGTGGCCTCCGTGAGGGGCGCTCGCTCGGTCCGTGCGTGGTCGTCGCCGCGCTGGTGCATCTGGTCGTCGTCGTGATCGTGGGAGGCGACTGGATGCCGTACGCACGCCTCGTCGCGCCGATCGTGCCGGGCCTCGTCGTCGCGGCGTGCGAGCTCGAGTCGCCGCGCGTCGTCGGCGCCCTCCGGGTCACGGTCGCTGCCGTCGTCGGCGCGTTCTTTCTCGTCACGGCAGGGAGAAAAGGGCGCGACGTCATGCACGATCGCGAGGCCCTCGTGGCGCGCGCTCGCGAAACCCTCGCGCCCGCGAAGACGATCGCCGCGCTCGACATCGGGTGGGTCTCTGCGGCCTCCTCCGCGAAGCTCGTCGATCTCGCGGGGCTCACCGATCCGGAGATCGCGGCGCTCCGCGGCGGGCACACGTCGAAGGTGATAGCTCCGCGGATCTTGCTCGATCGCGAGGTGGACGTGCTCCTCGTGTACACCACACGAAACGGGGCGAAGCTCGCCGCGGGGGAGCCGGCGCCACTCGAGGGCGCGCGGGCGGTCGAGGTGAGGCTCCTCCAGTCCGAGGTCGTCCAGAACAGGTACCGGCCGACCACGTTTCTGCCGCTCGGCACCCAAGGCGCGGGTTACCTGGTGGTCGAACGGGTCGGCCAAATGCCCGAAACTCCGAGATAATCCAAAATCGACAGCCGGCCTTGTCACACCCGCGTGCGCGCGCGCGACGTGGCTAGCGATGAAAGGCCATGCGACACTCGCGCGGAGCCCCTCGATGGATGCACCTCTGAAGGAACGTGGTCGCCACCCGCTCGAAGACGTCCGCTTTCGCGAGGCGCTCTCGCGCATGGTGCGGCGGCGTGTCCCCGAGAGCGACGCGGAGGACATCGTGCAGGCCGCGCTCGCGGAGGCCTTCGCCTCGGGTCGCCCCGCCGACGATCCCGATGGCCTCCGCCGTTGGGTGTGGGGCGTCGCGCGCCACAAGGTGGTCGATCACTTCCGCCGCCGCCGGCGCGAGTCGTCGGAGCTCCCAGACGTCGCCGACGAGCGCGAGGGGACGGAGTACGACGAGCTCGATCTCTTGCGGTGGGCGAAGCGCGAGCTGCCCGCAGGCGAGAACGCCGAGGAGACGCTCCGCTGGATGCTCCGCGAAGCCGACGGCGAGACGCTGGAGACGATCGCGGAAGAGTCGAACGTGCCCGCCCCGCGCGTGCGCAAACGGGTGAGCCGCCTCCGCGAGTACTTCCGTGAGCGATGGACGGGCCAGGCCGCCGCGCTGCTCGCGCTCGGCGTCGTGCTCGTCGTGCTCGCCCTCGTCGCGTACCGCTGGAGAACCGGCGACGACATCGCGAAGGATCTGCCTCCGCCGGTCCCGAGCCAAAACGCGCCCACGCCGCACGAAATCGCAGAGGAGAAACGTCGCTTCGCGTTCGAGAAGTGCGACGGCGCGCTCTACCGCGAGTGCCTCGAGCTCCTCGACGAAGCGAAGGGCATCGATCCGGCAGGGGACACCGCACCGCCGGTAGTCCGCGCCCGCCAAGCGGCCGAGGACGCGCTCAAGGTGGTGCCGCCTCCGCCCCCCAAGGACACGAAAGAGGGTCCGCGGAAGGGCGACATCCAAAAGCTGAAGGCGGATCCCACCTCCGCGCCGACCCCGACCCCGATGCCGGAGCCCACCGACATCGCGCCGCAGAAGCCGACGCCGCAAAAGACCAAGCCGGCCCCGAAGTCGAAGGTTCCGAGCAAACCGACCGCGCCCTTCGGAGGCAAGGCGGGCGGAAGCAACTCGAGCCTCGGCCCCGAAGCCAAGCTGGACTCTCCCAAAAAGTAGACACGCGGGATGGCGTGGCCTCTCGTCGCATTCGGGCGGCGGTGAGAGGTCGCCCGCGTGCCTGGGGGGGCCGAGGCCGACCGTCGGCAGAGTCAGGAATGTGTCAGGCTTTTTCGGTCGCCTTCGACCCGCCGAAGAGGCCCTGGACGAGGAGCGTCGAGAGGAACGCGGCGCCGGCGAACGCGATCGCTTGCGAGAGCCTCGCGTCGCCGAGCGCGAGCTTCCCGGTGCCGTAGAGCACCCACCCGACGCCGAACGCGAACGCTCCTGCGAGGACGCTGCGCGCGACGGTGACGGCCTTGTAGACGAGGAGCTGGGGGAGGAGCGCGACGACGCCGAGGAGCACCGGAAACACGAGATCGAGGCGCGCGCCGAAGAGCGGGACGGCCTTTCCGTGCGACACGAGCTCCTTCGCTCCCGCGTCGGCCGCGAACGCAGCGCCGAGCGCTGTCGCCGTGAAGAGAAGCGAATAGAGGAACGCTCCGAGCCCAGCTTTCCCCGTGAGCTTCGAGGGCCGCTTCGCCTTCTTCTCGAGCTCCGCGAGGCGCGCGCGGCGCGCCTTTTCGGGATCCACCTCTTTGGGATCGGGCACCGAGCCTGCCTTCGCGACCGCACCGGAAGCGCCAGGGTTGCTCGCGCGCGGCGCTTCTCCCGGCTTGGACACACGATCCGTCACCGGACGCGCGCCGTCGGTCGGCGAAATCTCGGGCGACGAGATCGCCTTCATCGCGCCGGTCTCGAGCCTCCCTTCGCGAGATCCTCCGCGCACGCGGGCCTTCTTGCGCGCGGTGTCGATCTCGTCCGTCGTCGCCTCCGGATCCTCGGCGAAGAGCTCGGCGTGGCGAACGGAGCCGAGCTGGGCGAGGGCGCGGACGTGGCCCTTCGAGCCGGGCGGATCTTGAATCCCCGCCGCGCGCGCCGCGTTTCGGTACCACACGTCGGCCTTCTCGGCGTCTTTCGTGTAGTGTACACCGAGCTCGTAAAAATTCCCGAGCGTGACCTTCGCGTCGACGTTGCCCTTGTCGGCGCTGCGACGCAAACGAGCGGCCGCCTCTTTCGGATCTTTCTCCGTGCCGGTGCCGGTCAGATAAAAGAGCGCCGCGGCGTAGTCGGCGTCGGCGTGGCCCAGATCGCCGGCAGCGCGGTACGCCGCGAACGCGGTCGCCATGTCTTTCGTGCGCCCGTGGCTGCCGGAGCGGGCGGCCTTCGCGAGCAAAAAGAGCCCCTCCGCGTCGCCGTCGCGCGTGAGTCCGTCAACCGTCGCGTTCGCGAGGTCGAGGTCTTCTTCTTCGGCCTCGGCTGCGTCCGCGCCGGCGTCAGCGTCCCGCTTCGTGGACATGGGTCCCTTCCACCGTCTTCAAGATGCGCACGAGGGCGAGCGTGTTCGCGTCGTCGAGCGACGTGGAGCTCTTCGCGCCGCCGGAGCGGAGGTAAAACTCGCCGAGGCCGGACGACCAGCGCTCGAAGTGCTTGCGCCCCGCGAACACGATCGTGACCTGGCTCTGGCGCTCGGTCGGCGGCGAGTCCTCGAACGAGACGTCGCCCCAGTCGATCGTCTCCGCCGTCTCGCGGGTCGCTTCTTCGGCGAACGAGAGGCTCACCGGGAGGGCAGGGGTGGTGCGCTCGGGCTCCTTCCCGAGCATCAGGAGGAAGTCGCACACCTTCACCTCGACGATCGCCGCGACGAGCGACGTGTCGACCTGAGTGCGAGAAAAATAGGGAAAAATAGCCGTTCCGAGGATCGGCAAGAGCAGCTTCGACGTGAACACCTGGCGGAGGAACGTCTCGAGCTGGGCCTGCGGCAAGTCGAGCCGCGTGGCGCGAAGGTTCTCGGAGGCGCGCTTTTGCCACCACTTCAGCACGTGGACGAGCACCTTCTTCACCTTGTCGCTCGCCTTGATGCTCATCGGCATCACCTCGGCGAAGATCGCGCGCACCTCGCGATCGAGCTCGTCTTGGGGGACGACCAACATCGCGACGAGCTCGCCGAACACGGAGCCGGAGCAGCGCTTCGCCATCTCACGATCGATCGCCGTCACGAGCACACGAGCTTCCTCGCGTAGACGCGCGCGCTCTTCTTCTTCGTCGCGGGAGGGCGTGAGCGACTTCAAGACGCTCAAGAGCTCGGTCTTCACCGCCTCCGCTTCACGCTCGAGCTCGCGCCGCTTCACGTCCTCGGCGAGCTTCTGCCGCATGCGCGCGGCGAGGAGGGGCACGCCGCTCTTCGGGAGCTGCGTCGTCGTGTCGGTGCCCTCGACGGCGGCCCACTTTTCCTCCGGATCGCGGATGAAACGCTCCACCGCGCGCGACGCAAAGTAACCGGCCTTAACCTGCTCGTAGTCGGCGTCACCCGGCTTCAAGGTGAGCATCTGATCGGCGTACGGATTGCGGATCCAATACAAGTTGTCGAAGGGGCGATCTTTCTGCCCGAACGCGTGCACCCACGAGCCTTGCCCGCGCGACCAGAAGTCCATGCAGGCCTCCTGCACGCGCGAGTCCCAGCGATCTTTTGCGTTGTCGCTGCGGAGCGACCCGAGCGACATGTCGAACTTCGTGAGGGCGAGGAACAGGCTCGGCGCTTCGATCTCGCTCGCGACCTGCGGCGTGGGCGCGCCGTAGCGGATCTCGAGCCAGCGCTCGACTTGGCTCTGGAGCTGGATCGCCTCCGGCTTCGTGGGGCCGGGTGAGCACAGCACGAGCGCCGTGATCTCGCGATCGTGGGAATATTGCTCGAAGAGAAACGTGAGCTTTCCACGTTTGTACACTTCGACCGCGTGCTCGAGGCGACCCGTGTTGAGCTCTTCGGGGCCGAAGCCGTTGATGCCCTTGAGTGCGCGTCCGCCGGGAAAATCCAGGATGTCGGCGCGCTCGAGCAGTGTGCCCGGCACGCTTCGAAGGCCGAGACGCACCTCGGCGATGAGCGCGGCGACCACCGCGGGCTCGAGGCTCACGCT
>JAAFHV010000155.1 GCA_013297655.1 Myxococcales bacterium
TGGAGTGCCCGGCGACGAGCCCCGTCGCGTTCGCGGCGTAGACCAACCCGAGCGCGAGCGCCTCGGTGTCCATCAGCTTCGCGAAGCTCTCCTTCGGCAGGTGGGTCGCGACGTCGGCCTTGAGCGGCGCGAGCAGCGTCACCGCCGCCTTCACGTTGTGGTACGCCACGCTCGGTTCCGCGCGGAACACTTGCACGTCGCGGTCGTGGATCGCTGCGGCCTCCGGCATGAACCGATCGAACGCGTCCTTAGAGCCCTCCACTTTGGGCACCACCTCCGCAGGCGCGGCGGGAGCGCTCGGCTTGGATGCTTTTTTCGACGCCGTGACCTTCGCGCTCTTCTTTTTGGCTGCCATCGCTCCCCCCAGCTCGGAATGTTCGCACGCGTTCAGGGCTTCGTGGACCTAAGCCCTCGGTTCGTCGCACCGGTTGCGAAAAACTGACGCTCGAGGCTGGCACAACTCGGAACGGTTGAGAAGATCGGGCCGCTCGACCCTTCCCGACGCCCCAAAATGTTCGGGGGGAGGGGAGTTGGACCTTCGGAAGGTCCCAAAATGTTCGGCGTGAGCGGCTCGAACCCTCCGGTCCCCTCAAAATGTTCGGCGTGACTGGCTCGAACCTTCTGGTCGCCTCAACGGGTCAGGCGGTCGGGGCGACTACTTCTGCTCCCAGCCACCGAAGCCGGCGCAGAAGATGGGGCACTGCTCGGCGTCCGATGGACACGTACCGTCGCTCTTGCAGATCGCGCCGCCAGTGATGATGTCGCCCGCCTTGCAGTCGCAGCGAATGGAGCAGGAGGCGACCTCGGGTATGCAGGTGCGGCCGCTGTCGACGGGAGGCGGCGCGGCGTCGCGATTCTCGAGGTCGTTCGGATCCCTTGGTCTGCATTTTAGAGGGGTCTCGAGCGCGGCGGCGTCCGGGCAGTACGCCTTGCACACCTCGGCGAAGTCCAGGTTGCAGGTCTTGTCTCCCTCCCTGGTGGACGAGCGGTACACGCCGAACACACCCGGACACGCGCAGCTCGCGTAGGGACAGCCGAAAGGATCCTGGGCGCACTTCTCGTAGCCTGGAAGCGGTGGCCGAGGCGCGTCGACGCTCGCATCCGAAGCGGACTCGGAGGGCGTGGCGCTGCTGCAGGCAAGTGCCACGGGGAGAGTCAAAGAGAGGACCGCTGCAAGCTTCTTCAACATTTTCTGTTGCCTTTCGTCGAGGAGAAACGTGGCGCCGGGCGCCCGGCTCTTCGCTCGAAGAGTTGAGAGCAACGCCGGCGTGTACTTGCCACCGATGAGGTGAGGCGCGGGCGAGCAACCTATCTCAGCTTGGGCGCTCAAGAAGGTTGCTGCCCAATGTCCGCTGTCGTGCATGCCTCATACAGGCGCGCGACCGTCTTCGTCTCATCTGCGCTGGCAGCGATCGCCTCGTATGCAGCTTCAGCCGCCTCGAGCGGCGAACTCCCATGTTCGTGCGCACGAGGCATCGAACGCACGGTCGAGCGCGAGCTGAGGGCTCGCAGCGTACTGCCTCGGTTGGAGACCGCTGCGTCGCACACCACCCCCGCCCAAGCTCTGCTACGACCTCCCCATGAGCTTCGAGTCCACCGATCGCCGCATGCGGATCTACGAGACCGCCCACGACCACTGCGTGCTCCCGGGCGTTCACATGGTCGCGCGGATCGACGGGCGCTCCTTCTCTCAGCTCACGCGTCGCACCCTCGCGATCACCGAGCCCTACTCGCTCACGATCCGCGACGCGATGACCGAGACGCTGCGGCACCTCGTGGTGGACGCAGGGTTCACCGTGCTCTTCGGGTACACCCAGAGCGACGAGCTGAACTTGCTCTTTTCGCCATCCGAAGCGCTCTTTGGGCGCAAAACACGCAAGCTGCTCTCGGTGCTCGCGGGGGAGGCCTCTGCGAAGTTCTCGCTCCTCCTCGGGCGCATCGGCGTGTTCGACGCGCGCATCTCGCAGCTTCCTCGCGTCGACGACGTGGTCGACTACTTTCTCTGGCGCCAAGAAGACGCGCACCGCAATTGCCTGAACGGCCACGCCTATTGGCTCTACCGCGCCGAAGGCCTTAACGAACGCGAAGCGCACGAGAAGCTCCTCGGCGTGAGCCTCTCCGAACGTCACGATTTGCTCTTTCGTCACGGGAAAAACTTCGCCGATCTGCCCTCGTGGCAAAGGCGCGGGAGCGGCGTGCGCTGGCGAATGGTGCCCACCGAAGGCGTCGATCCTCGAACCGGGCAGACCACCACGAGCCTGCGCCGCGAAGCCTTCGTCGATCACGATCTCCCCATGAAAGAAGATCTCGCGACGCTGGTCCGCGATCTGCTCGCGCCGCCAGCGAAGTGACCTGCGACTACGCCAGGCGCGCGAGAACGGTCGCCGGCGGGAGCACCTCGAAGCCGAGATCCTCGGGGTAGTCGCGGAGGTTGCCCGTTACGATCGCGTGCGCCCTTCCCGCCAGCGCCACCTCGACGAACACGCGATCGTCAGGGTCGGGGAGGGGACCCTCGTAGGCCGCGACGGGGTCGATCACCTCCGCCGCCGCGGCGAGCTTCGTCAGCATCGCCTCGCGACGCTCGATAGGTATCCTCGCGAGCTTCTTCCTCGCGAGCACATCTCGGTATTCCGCAAGGATTCTCGCGTCGACGAGCACGACGCCCACCGCGAGCAGACGCGCGAGGGCCAAGTCCGGGATGCTGCCTTCTTTCCAGGCGGCAGACACGATCACGTTGGTGTCGACGACGAACCGCCGACCCGAATCGCTCACAAAAGGGCCGCCGCGAACGTCGCCGCGAGACCCATAATCGTGTGCTGTGGGTTCACCCCGAGGTTCGTCGGGATCACGGAAGCGTCGGCGACGACCAAACCCTCGTAGCCGTGCACGCGGCCCAAACCATCGACCACACCCTGCGCCGGATCTTTGCCCATCACGCAGCCGCCGAAGAGATGACTCAAGATCGCGATGTAGGCGCGGGGGTCGAGAGGCGCGTCCTCCAGCTTGTGGATCTCGTTCGCCTCCAGGCGATACGGCATGCCCGCGATTCCGGGCAATACGGCCTTCGCGCCGGCGGCGACGTGCTGCTTCGCGACGAGCATCATGCCCTTCTTGAAGCGCTCCATGTCGGGCTTGTCGAGCTCGTACTTCACTTGGGGCTTACCGAAGAACGAAGGCTTCACCGTGCCGACCGACTCGGCACGAACGGCGTGGCACCACATCGCCACGTGACGATAATCGCCAATCCGCTTCATGAGCTCCGTGCCACCACCGGAGAGCCTGCTCGCCACGAGCTCGAAGGGGATCGCGAGCGTCTCCAGCTTGAGGCCGGGATCGTTGCGGAAACCCGTGCTTGCCCAGCCCTGGGTGGCGCCCACGTTCATGTCGACCGGCTCGTCGTACACACCGAACACGCCCGTGCCCGGGTGCGCGCGGAAATACTTGCCTAGCGCGGGCGACTTTACCCCCGAGACGGCCAAGAGCACCGGCGACCACGTCGCGCTCGCGGCTACAATGACGGCTTTGCGCGCGCGAATACGCACCTTGGTGCCCTCGGCGCGGGTGCGCGGGTGCACGAACCTGCCCACGATCCCGGTCGCACGGCCGCGCTCGATCACGATGCGATCGACTCGCGCCGACGACACGACGAGACCGCCGAGCGCCATCGTCTCGGGAACATAGGTGACGTTCGTGCTCTGCTTGCGCCGCTCGCGACAACCCTGAAGGCATTGTCCCGAGCCGGCGCAGCCCTTCGCGTAGCGACGCATCACGTGCGACTCGCGGAAGCCGAGCTTCTCTGCGCCACGAATGGCGTGATGGTTCGACCGGCCGAGCGACGCGAGCGGCACCTCCTCGACCGAGAGCTCCCGCTCGATGCGATCTTGTGCGTCACGGACCGAGCGCTTCAGGCCCTTAATGCCGTGCTCGCGCTCCCACTTCTCGAAGATGTCGTCTGGTGTGCGTACACAAATAGCGCTGTTGATGACGGTGGTGCCGCCCATCGTGCGCGCCTGAACGATCGGCCATAACGCGCGGCCCATCGTGACTTGCGCGTTCCAGTCGTCCATGAGGTCGCGCATGCCGCCATAGACCGAGCTCGGGTAGTGCTCGGGATCGCGCCAGGCGCCCGCTTCGACGAGGGCGACGCTCGCCCCGCCGCGCGCGAGGGTGACCGCCGCGGTGGCCCCTCCGGCGCCCGATCCCACGACCACGAAGTCGACCTCGGCGTCGAGATCGAGGTCGTCCTTGGTGCGGAACGAGACGTGGCGGCCGGCGCTCATTCCGTCCTCCAGGTGTCCGGATCTTGCTGGAGCGGGGCGAGCGCGAACTTGGCGCGCACAGCGGGGTTTGCGCCCCACGCGAGCCCGGCGACGAGCTTCACGAGGAAGACCGCCTGCCGCAAGAGGTACGAGTCGGTCGAGCTGATCTGGTGGGCGTGGCGATCGGCCTGCTTCGGCGTGAGCCAAAACGCGGGCAGCGGCACCTTCACCGTGAGGATCGGCGTGAGGTGAAACACGACCGCGCCGAGAACCACCCCGACCCAGATGAGCGGCGTGGTCTCCTCTCGGTAGCGCGCGAGGAACGCGTCGAGGTCGCAGTCCTCCGCCCCCGGTAGCTCCGGTGTACGCGGATAAAGAAGCACGATCGCAGCACGAACGAGGGAAATCACGGACCTCGGAGCTTAGGCGCCCGGTCGAAATAAGTGTGCCAGATTCCGTCGAGACCGACGCGAAGCAGGTGCCCGAGGAGCGAGCACCGGAATTCTACTCCCGTAGTTTGAGGAGCGGAGCGACGAGGCCACCTGCTGCAGCGAGAGGATCGGCGGGAGATGGCGCACTTATTTCGATCGGGCGCCTTAGGCCGGATGGTCGGCGAGCGCGACGGCTCGAGCACGATGAGACGCAAGAATTCTCGCGTCGTGTGCGCGCGTACGGTCGAACGGCGGGGAGGGATAGCCCGCGCGTCGTGCAGAGTACACGGAGAAGTAGGCCGAGGCCGCCCGCGGGAGAGGGAGGAGGAGAGGCGTCGCCACGCAGCGCGACGCCGGGCGGCCCCGTGAAAGCTCTACGCACGCCGAACGGGGTCGGTTTCGCGGAACCTCTCGCGCCGGGGTCGATTTGTGGATGCCGCGTTCAGTTTTCGCGCGATTCGTGCAAAAAAGCGCCATGGATGCCATTCGAGTTCGGGGGAGCCAGAAGCCGCTCGTGGGCCGGGTGCAGGTCAGCGGAGCCAAAAACGCCGCGCTGCCCATCCTGTGCGCCACCCTCCTCTCGGACGGCGCGAGCAAGCTCCGCAACGTCCCCAAGCTCCGCGACATCGATACCACCGCCGCGCTGCTCCGCTTCATGGGCCGCGACGTCACCGTGTCGGCGCCGGAGGTGAACGTGGCAGCGGGGAGCGACGTTCGCCCCGAAGCACCTTACGAGCTCGTGAAGCAGATGCGCGCGAGCGTCATGGTGCTCGGGCCGCTCCTCGCCCGGTTCGGTCGCGCCAAGGTCTCGCTCCCGGGCGGCTGCGCGATCGGCGCGCGTCCGATCGATCAGCACCTGAAGGCCCTCGAGGCGATGGGCGCTACGATTCGGCTCGATCGCGGCTACGTGATCGCGGAAGGGCCGAACGGCGGCGGGCGGCTCCGTGGCGCGGAGGTCGTGTTCGATCTCCCCACCGTGACCGGCACCGAGAACATCATGATGGCGGCGGCGCTCGCGAAGGGAAAGAGCGTGCTCGTGAACTCTGCCCGCGAGCCGGAAGTGGAGGAGCTCGGGCGCATCTTGAACAAGATGGGCGCGCAAGTGTCCGGCGCCGGCACCGACGTCATCGAGATCGTCGGCGCAGAGCCGGGCGCGCTCGCTCCGTTCGATCACGCCGTGATCCCCGATCGCATCGAGGCCGGCACGTACATGATCGCCGCCGCGATGCACGAGGGCAGCGACGTGGTGCTCGAAGGCGCCGAGTGGGACGACCTCGAGGCGCTCGTGATGAAGATGCGCATGGCCGGTGTGCAAGTGACGAGCGAGGGGCGCGACATCCGCGTGCGGCGCACGGGCGACATCAAACCGGTGAACGTGACCACCGCGCCGCACCCCGGCTTCCCCACCGACATGCAGGCCCAGTTCATGGTGCTCATGTGCATCGCGAAGGGGGAGAGCGTGGTCACCGAGACCATCTTCGAGAACCGCTTCATGCACGTGCCGGAGCTGCAGCGCATGGGCGCGAGCGTCGCTCTTCGTGGCAACACAGCCGTCGTGCAAGGCGTGCCGCGCCTCTACGGGGCGAGCGTGATGGCCACCGATTTGCGCGCGAGCGCTTCGCTCGTGGTCGCCGGTCTCGTCGCCGAGGACGAGACCGAAGTGCGTCGCGTGTACCACCTCGATCGCGGCTACGAGCACCTCGAGACCAAGCTGCAGGCCCTCGGCGCCGACGTCGCGCGTGTAAAAGGCGCCGAAGGCTGAGCCTCTGCCGGCCTCGTTTGGCTCGCTGCGTCGCGCATCACGATCGCACCGTCGCGATCGCAAGCGCGGAGAACCGTTCCGCATTTCGCAAAGGGCCCTAAATCGACGCGTGTGGGCGCCTGCCACAAGGTGCGTGGCGCTGCAAGTCGCGCCGCGCATTCACGCTTGACCTCGGTACGAGCTTTCGGAAACCCTAACGGCCGTTCGGCCCGGGGGTGTTCCCGTTGGCCCATTTCACCAAGGGAATTTCCATGCGCTCTACCGCTCTTGCCGCCGTTCTCGCGGTGACCTTCGTCGTTGGCTCCGTCGGTTGTGGAGACGAGCTCCCGCCCCCCCAGCCGCCGCCGCCGCCCCCCGTCGCGAGCGCGCCGCCGCCGCCGCCGCCGGTCGAGCCCCCCGTCGCTCCCGCGCCGCCGAAGAAGACGATGGCCGAGCTCCAGATGGAAAACGGCAAGGCGATGGGCGAAGCGTTCAGCGCCGGTGACGCAAAAAAAGCGGCCGCCCTCTACGCCGAGAACGCCGTCATCAAGATGGCAGGCGCGCCGGACGCGACGGGGCGACCCGCGATCGAGAAGGGGCTCGCGGAGCTCTTCGCTGCCTTCGGAAAACTGAAGACGAGCCCGGGCCGTGTGTTCAGCAAGGGCGACGTCGTCATCGCCGAGTGGGTCATGAACGCGACCCACAGCGGCGAGTTCATGGGCATCAAAGCGACCGAGAAGCCCGTCGGCTGGAACGGCGCGAGCGTGATGTGGTTCAACGACGACGGCACCATCAAGGAGGAGCACGTCTATTGGAACGTGGCCGTCGTCGCGCCCCAGGTGGGCGCCTCGAAGGAGAAGACCCGCGCGATCCCCGCGTTGCCCGCGCAGCCGCAAGTCGTCACTCCCGCGGACGCCAAAGACGAGGAGAAGAACGTGGAGCTCGTCCATCGCTTGAACCGCGCGTGGGAGGGCAAAGACGAGAAGGGCATGGCCCAGCTCCTCGGTGACGAGATCACGTGGGACGATCTCACGCTCGTCGAGCCCGCGAAGGGCAAAGCTGGTGTCCAAAAGTACATCAAGGGCCTCACCGTCGCGTTCCCGGACGGCAAGCTGGCGACGCAGCACGCCTGGGGTGTGGGCAACTGGGTCATCGAGGAGGGCACCTTCACCGGCACGAACAAGGGCCCGCTCTTCGGCGCCAAGGCCACGAACAAGGCGATGACGATCCACGAGCTCAACATCTTCGAGGTCGACAAGAACGCCCACGTCGTACGCGCGCTCACGTACGGCAACGATCTCGAGATGAGCGAGCAGCTCTCGCCGCCCAAGCCCGCCGCGCCCGCGAAGGCCGCCGCGCCCGCGAAGCCCGCGCCCGCGAAGCCCGCGCCCGCGAAGCCCGCGCCCAAGAAGTAGCGAGGTCGCACGACAGCGCACCGCCTCGCGAGAGGTAGCGAGCACACCTGACGAAGCGCCAGCGTCCGCGAAGGACCTGGCGCTTCTGATTGTGGACGACGTGAGCGGCTCAGTTGATGGCGGCTTCGGTCACCAGAGGTGCGTCATCGAGGCGAGCGTCGGGATCGACCTGCGAGAGCTCTGCGACGGGAGGCACCACGGCCGGGTCGCGCACGACGAGCACCGAGCGATCGGCGCCGTGCACGACCTTGGACGCCGTCGTGCCGAGGACCTTGTCGAGGAAGTCGTACGAGCGCGCGCCGATCACGATGAGCTCCACGTCGTGTTTCTTCGCCGCGTCGCAGATGCCGCTCCACGGTGTCCCGAACGCGACGTCGACCGAGTCGATGCTGGGATGGGCCGCCTCTTCGACGAGCGTATCGAGGTGCGCGCGCGCCTCTCCGAGCATGTCGTGCCCGAGCGACTCCACGCTCATCAGGATCGGCTCCGACGACGCGAGCGGCACCGGGACAGCGTGGAAGAGCACGACCTTCGCGTCGCTCTTCGCCGCGAAGGCCAAGGCCGCCGCGAGCACGTCACGCGAGGTCGGAGAGGAGTCGATGGCGGCGAGGATCTTGGTCATGGCGAATCTCCTTGGTTTCGTTGCGGACGAGGCGGACGAGGCGGACGACGCGCGGAGCGTGAGGACGTGCTCACACCCAGGAGTCGCGCGGGTGGAGCGACTCGAGGCTCGGGCGAGCGCGGGGGCGCGAGGTCTCGTCGCCCAGCTTCGGGGACGCCACGCGGTCGCCGATGCGGTCCATCGCCGCACCGACGGCGGCCGAGGCGACCACGAGCGAGCCGAACAGCGCGACGACGGCCACCTTCGGCGCGTCGTACTGCCGCGCCACGAGGATACCGAACATGCCCCAGCCGATCGCGCCGGGGAGCACGAAGTCGGCGTAGCGCGAAGCGACGAGGCTCGCCGCGAGCGTGAGCACACCGAGCGCGACGAGGGTGACGATCTCGGGCCCCTCGCCCACCGAAGGCGCGCCGAGGGAGACCGCGAGCACCGCCACGTTCGCGACCGCCGCGACCGCGAGCCAGCCGAGCAAGAGCGAGAACGGCGCCGTCGCGTAGACCGCGCTCTCGCGCCGATTCACCGCCGCGTGCGCCACCTGGAACGCCATCGCCGCCACGCCGACGAACACGGTCATGACGACGAGCGAGAGCACGAGCTCGTGGAGGTGGAACGCGAGCACCCACGCCGACGCGAGGATCGACATGCTCACGATCGGAATCGAGAGCCGGTCGAACAGCGCCACGCGACGGTTCGTCGGGTCCAAGCTCGCGAGGCAGAACACGACCAACGCGGCGAAGACGATGCCCCAGATCGAGAACGTGTACCCTGCAGGCGTCGCCAAGGAGGCGTACGTGTCGCTCACCTCGCGGCTCGAGGTCGAGCCGTAGCGCTCGAGCAAGCCCATGAAGAGGGCCGTTCCGAACACGGCGAGGAGAGCGAAGATTCGCCCCGCCGGAAGCCTGTCGTTGCTCGCTGTGGTGTCCATGGCGAAACGGATTGCACGCCTCGGGCCACCGGTATGCTTATAGATTTCAATGGGTTAAGGTGGTGCGTTTTGCCTCGTTCGGGGAGTCTGGCCCCGGGCTCGGCGGCGGGGTGGCGAATGGATCGAGCGCGAGCGCGCGCTTCACGGCACGATGCGGTCGATGCCACTCCCGTTCTCGTTGACGTCCGAGGAAGCGATCGCGGGCCTCCGCGCGATGGTCACGTGCGCGCGCGCCGACGGCGGCGAGAGCGACTCCGAGGTGGAGCTCGTCACCGTCGCGGCGGGCATGCTCGGCGAGGCGATCGGCGATCCACGTGCGCTCGTGTCGATCACGCCTTCGGAGCTCGCGCTCGCCTTCCCCGATCCGTCACGGAGAGAGCGCGCGTTGCAGGCGATGATCCTGATGGCGCTCGTCGACGGCGACGTGACCGGCGCCGAGGTCGCTCTCGTGTCGTCGTTCGCGAAGGAGCTCGCGGTCGACGAGCCACGAGTACAGAACCTTCGTCACGTGGCAGAGGGGCGCCTGCGCACGTTGTGGCTCGATCTCGCGCGGAGGAGCTTCGCGCGGCCGATCTTCGAGCGAACGTTGAAAGAGAAGGGCGTGCGCGGCGTCTGGAAAATCGTAGGTCCGATGATGGGGCTCGCGCAGGATCCCGAGCTCGCGCGGCGTTACATCGCGCTCGGCGAGCTCCCGGAGGGCACCCTCGGCCACGCGTACTTTCGTTTCATCGTCGACAACGATCTCGGCTTTCCGGGAGAAGGCATCGTCGCCGAGGAGGGCGTCTGGCACGACGTCACGCACGTCATCTCCGGCTACGACACCACCCCCGAGGGGGAGCTCTCCGTCGTCTCGTTCATCGCCGGCTACACGCGCGAAGATCCGTTCTTCTGGCTCTTCACGATCGTGCTCCAGTTTCACCTCGGCATTCAGGTCTCGCCTTACTCCCCGGGCGCCGTTGGCCACTTCGACGCCGGCCTCGTCCTCCGCGCGCTTCGCCGAGGCATGGACGTGACCCGCGATCTCTCGAAGGGCTTCGACCCGTTCCCGGAGTTCGAGAAGCCCCTCGAGCTCGTGAGGCGCGAGATGAACGTGCTCCCTTGAGGTGGCGCGCGGTTCTCGTGTCACGAGAGGTGACTCGGCGAGTAGCGCGGTACGCGGCGGATTTCGGGTCTGGAGCCGATCGCGCCTTCTCCGCGGCCAGGCTAGGATGCACCACGTCATGGCAGATCATTTCGACGTCGATTTCCTGATCGTCGGCTCGGGCTTCGGAGGCAGCGTCTCGGCGCTTCGCCTCGCGGAGAAGGGCTACACCGTGAAGGTCCTCGAGCGCGGCCCACGATGGGCGGCGAAGGATTTTCCGAAGACGAACTGGGACATCAAGAAGTCGCTCTGGATCCCCGCCGCGAAATGCTTTGGCATCTTGCGGCTCTCGTTCTTGTCGGACGTGTTCGTGCTCTCCGGTGCGGGCGTCGGCGGCGGATCGCTCGTCTACGCGAACACCCTCTACGTGCCTCCGGACGCGTTCTTCACCGCGTCGCAGTGGTCCGGCATCAAGGACTGGAGGGCGGCGCTCATGCCGCACTACCGGATGGCGCAGTACATGCTCGGCGTCACCCAGAACACGTTCGAGGGCGAGCCGGACGTGCTCCTCAGGGACATCGCCAAGAAGATGAACAAGGAAGCTTCGTACGTGCGTACGCCGGTCGCGGTGTATTTCGGCGAGGCAGGCGAGAAGCCGCGCGACCCCTATTTCGACGGGCAAGGACCCGAGCGCACCCCTTGTACCTTGTGCGGGGGATGCATGGTCGGGTGCCGCCACGGCGCGAAGAACACCCTCGACAAGAACTACTTGTACTTTGCAGAGAAGCGAGGCGCGGTGGTGGAGCCCATGCGCACCGTCACCGACGTTCGAGCGCTCGAAGGCGGCGGCTACGCCGTGACCCACGAAGAGAGCGGCGCGTGGTTCGCGAAGGACCGGAAGGTCACCCGCGCGAAGAACGTGGTGCTCTCCGCCGGCGTGCTCGGCACGGTGAAGCTCCTCCTCGAGTGCAAAGAGCGTGGGTCGCTCCCCAACGTGTCGGACCGCCTCGGTGAGCAAGTGCGCACCAACAGCGAGGCCATCCTCGGCGTCACGACCGAAGACCGAAGCGTGCAGTACTCGAAGGGGATCGCGATCACGACGAGCTTCCACCCGGACGAGCACACCCACGTCGAGGTCGTGCGTTACAGCGAAGGCTCCGACGCCCTCGCTCCGCTCGCGACGTTGCTCACCGATGGTGGCGCTGGGTGGCCCCGGCCGCTGAAATACCTGAAGAACGTCATCACGCAGCCGCTCACGTTCTTGCGATCGCTGTGGCCTTTCGGGAAGGCGAAGCGGGGCATCTTTTTGCTCGTGATGCAGACGCTCGACAACTCGATCTCGCTCAAGCTGAAGCGCAAGTGGACACGCCTCTTCCGCCGCGCGTTCGACACCGACCGCGGGAGCGGCGCGCCGAATCCCACTTACATTCCGCTCGGGAACGAGGTCGCGCGCGTGTTCGCGTCGAAGCTCAAAGGCGGCATCGCGTACTCGTCGATCCCGGAGGTGCTCTTCGACGTGCCGACCACCGCGCACGTGCTCGGCGGCGCCCCGATCGCGGCGTCGAAGGAGACCGGCGTGATCGACGAGCGCAACGAGGTGTTCGGCCACCCTGGTCTCTTCGTGTGCGACGGCTCGATGATCCCGGCGAACTTGGGCGTGAACCCGAGCCTCACCATCACGGCCCTGTCCGAGCACGCGATGAGCCAAATCCCGGTCAAAGAAGGGAAGACCCTCAACCCCGCGATCTCTCCCGAGTGGACTCGCGCGCGGATCGCGGAGGTGGAAGGCAAGGCGCTCTCCCTCGGATCGGACAGCCTGCAGAACAAAGAGTCCGCCGCGGAGTGACGGTCGCGGCGCGCGCCTCGGGCGGCCTCGATCGGTCGCAGCTCGTTCGTACTCTCGCGGCCCTCTCCGGCCTTCGCCCTCCCGGTTGGCACCAAAGGCTCTCCTGCGCCGTGGGTGCACGAAGGCGCCGCGCGGAGGGGGGAAGCAGTGGTACCCTCAGGCCACCCTGCTGCGCGCCGCTCAAGGTGCGCAACCCCGCAAGGAAGTGAACTTGGCTCATCCCACCGCAGGTAAACGCGACAAAGAGCGCGCTCGGGCACAGAAAAACAAGGACAAGGCCGCGGCGAGGCAAGAGCGCAGTCGCGAGAAAGCGAACCGTCCTCCGCCCAAGCCTGGCGAAGATCCGGACATCGCGGGGATCATTCCCGGCCCGCAGCCCATCGTCGAGGAAGACTACCCCTGACGATCCGACGTGTGCGGCAGGTGGTCCGTGAACGGAGCCTGCCCCGTCCAATTCGAGCGAAACCGACGACTTCCCAGGTTTCCCGAACATACCGCGGTGCGCCCCGCGTTGGCCTCGGCAACCCCACCCAGTTTCGCCCGCACGCGTGACCGCCGAGATGTCCGTGCGGCACGACCGGGAGCTTCGACTCACTTCACGGTGGGCTCGGGAGCGGTCCTCGGTCCGCGTGCTGACTCAGCTCGAGACTTCTGTGCGTCCGCCGAATCCCATGACCGTCCCGTTCGACTCGCTGGCCATTTTCGCGGACATCCCCGCGCCCTCGCGTGAGGTCTTGGGGCGAGTGATGCGCCTCCGTGAGCTCGCGGACGGCGAGGTGCTCCTCGAAGAGGGAACCCCGACAGAGCTCCTCTACGTGCTCGCGCGCGGCACCGTCGCGGTCACGAGCCACGATCACGAGCACGACGAGACCCACGCCGTCGCGGAGATGACCGAGGGCGCCGTCCTCGGCGAAATGTCGATTTTCGACGGGCTCCCGACCACCGCGACCGTGACCGCGAAGGGGCCGTGCACGGTGTGGGAGATCCCGTTCGTGGCGATAAGGCCCGGGGGCGCGCTCGTCTCAACGCCCACGCCAGAGGCGCTCGCGCTCGGCGAGGCCTACGAGGATCTCGTCGCGCAGGTCGCGAAGACGATGGCCTCGCGCCTCCGTGAGATGTCGAAGAGCGAGCTCCTGCGCGCCCGTGAGCGCGCCGCGATGGGCCTCTTCGTGGTCGACGCGTTGGTGCTCCTCGCGGGCTACGCGGTGCTGCTCTCGGTGCTCCCGAACGTGCGGTCGAGCATTCCCTCGTCGAGCTCGTTCTTGTCGCTCCCGCTGATTGGGCTCTTCGCCTACGGGGGTATCAAGTTCATTCGCCGCACCGGGTTGCCGCTCGAGCGGTTCGGGCTCGGCTTTCGGTACTCGCTCGGCTCGCTCGCGCTCTCGCTCGTGGTGACGCCGCTGTTGCTCCTCGCGACGTGGGGCGCGAAGACGATCGCGGTCGCGGTGAACCCCGCTTGGCACGGCATCGTCGTGATCGAACGGCCCGATCTGGTGGCGCGCTTCTCGGAGCCGCACGTGCAGAAGCTGATGCTCGTCTACGCGGTCTCCTGCGTGGTCCAGGAGCTCATCGTCAGGAGCGCGCTCCAGAGCGGGCTGTCGCTTTTCCTTCGCGGTAAGGGCGCGAACGTACGCGCGATTTTGGTGGCGGCGCTGCTCTTCGCGGTGAACCACTTGCATATGTCGTCGTTCTTCGCGGCGGCGGCGTTTTTCCCCGGTGTCGTGTGGGGCGTCATGTACGCGAAGCGCCCGCACATCCTCGGCGTCACCCTCTCGCACGTGGCCATGGGCGCGTTCGTGTTCTTCGTCTTGGGGACGAATCTGCCCTGAGCGCTACCCGCGCGGCGAGTTGGCCGATAGAACGAGAGGGTGGTCTCGCAACGCCGCCGCGAAGCTCGGAAGTACATCGCGCAGAACCGCGCGGCGACGTTCCACTACGACATCTCCGATACGTACGAGGCTGGGATCGTGCTTCGTGGGAGCGAGGTAAAATCGCTGCGCGACGGCAAGGCCGACATCTCGGAGGCGTTCGCCACGATCGAGCGCGGCGAGGTGTGGCTGCGGCAGATGTACGTCGCGTCGTTCTTCGCCGCGCGCGCGTTTCCCCACGCCGAGCGCGGGGTGCGGAAGCTGCTCCTTCACGCGCGTGAGATTCGCGCCCTCGAGCGATCCGTATCGCGTGAGGGTTACACGCTCGTCCCCCTCGACCTGCACTTCACCGACGGCCGCGTGAAGGTGACCCTCGGCCTCGGGCGCGGCAAGAAGGACCACGACAAACGCGCCGCCCTCATCGAGCGCACCGCCGCGCGAGAGACGGTGGAGGCCATTCGCGCGCGCCGCGACCGAGGTCACGGCCGCTCGTAGCGATCGCCGGAACGACGCGCGGAGGGCCGGTGGGAGGAGCCTGCGATCCGTCGAGACCGTCGAGCTACGCGGCTTTTTTCCGGCCCAAGACGCCCTTGATGGTCGCGACGTCGTCTGCGCCGAGCTCGCGCGTGACGACGAGGACGACGAGGTACACGAGGACCACGGAGGCGCACGCGACGACGGTGAGCGGCTTCCCGAGGGTGGGCACGAACCTCCCGACGAGGGCGAGCGCGATAAGCGTGCCGAATACACGTATCGCCGTCTTCGCCGGCACGAAGCTGCCCGCCTCTCCGCGAACGACGGCGGTGCCCGCGAGCGCCGCGACCACGAGCGACACGGAGGTCGCGACCGCGGACGAGAGGAGCTGCGGACCACCGAGGGCGGCGTTTCCGACCGCGAGACCGGTCGCGGTGAGGGTGAGCACGAGCGCGATCGCGGTGAGGGCCATCGCTTTGCGTTCGCGGCCGAGGCTCACGAGCACGGTGGTCGCGAGACCGAGCATCGCGAAGGCCGCTTGCCCGAGCGCGAGCACACGAAGCGCGTCGCCCCCGCGCGCGGCCACGTCTTTGCCGTAGACGAACCCGAGCAGCGACGAGGGGAGCGTCACGACGACCGAAGCGAAGAGCCCGAGCACCACCGCGCCGAGGCGCGCGCCACGGGAGACGAGCCGCTCGACCGCCTTCGCGTCGCCCTCTTTTTTCGCCTTCGCGAGCATCGGGAAGAGCACCTGCGTGACGCTGAAGAGGAGCTGGTAAGGCAGGAACGCGAAGAGCTGGCACCCGCGGTAAACGCCGACCCATTCATCGGAGACCTTCTTCGCGTCGACCGTCGCGTCGAGGGCGTGGGCGGCGTCGGCCCCGGTGGAGAGGTAGTGTCCGAGCACCGAGATGTCGGCTTGCATGAGCGCGCTCGTGAAGAGCTGCGCGAGCATCACTGGCACGAGGCCGATGAGGTACGCCTTCGCCTGCGGCACGCGAGGATCGCTCGGGCCCGTGTCGGCGCGACCGGTCCCGGTCCACACGAGGGCGATGGTACAGACCACGATCGCCGCGAGCACGGCGCCGACGACGGAGCCGAGGACACCCGATTCGCCGCGCGTGCGAAAGAGATACCCGAGGCCGACGAGGCCCGCGGTGCGCAAGGTGGCGGCGACCATGTCGAGGGTCGCTTGGCGCGCGAACTGCCCCTTGCCGTTCAAGTAGCCGACGAGCGGCGCGTAGGCGCCGTACACCAGGATGAGCCCCGCCATCACGAGCAGCGGCGCGAGGATGTGGGGCGCCTTCTGGAACCCGGCGATGAGGGGCGCGGCGGCAGCGAACCCGAGCGCCATCACGAGGCCGGTCACGAGGTGCACGCGATACGCCGCGCGGAACGCTTGTTGTTCTTTTTCGCCCGCGCCCGCCACCGTGCGACTCACGCCCTGGGTGAACCCGAACACGACCACGTTGCTCACCACGTTCGACGGCGCCGAAACACGCGCGAACGCACCGTACCCCGCGAGGCCGAGAGCGGCGGGCAGGAGCGCTTGCTGCGCGAAGCCGACGAGCTGGAAAAACACCTTCGCCGCGAGCACGAACATGCCGCCGCGGCCCGCCTTCTGCACGTCTGCCGCTTCGTTGGCCGGCTTTTCGGGCGCGGTGATGGGCTCTTCCGCCATGCCCCCGCTTACCAGGGAAGGCGCGAGATCACCGAGAAAGTTGCGATGATGGCCGGATCGCGACCGGCTTCTGAGGGAGCGCGAGGCGCTCGGCGCGGGGAGCTATCGTGCAGTCTGCACGGATGTCGAACGTGTGCACGTCGTAGGTGCCGGCGGAGGTCTTGCGGCGGTCGCCGACGAGGAGCATGCCCTCGTGAACGGCGAGACCTTGCAGCTCGTACCCGGAGGTGCGGAGGGGAGAGCGCGCGAGCGGCTGCACCACGGTCCGCGTTCGGAGATCGATCGTCACGAGGCTCGTCGCGTTCACGTCGATCGTGGGATCGGCCACGATCGCGGCGGCGCACGAGCCTGCGATCGTGAGCTCGGTGATGCTCCCGCCGAGCTCGGTCTCGCGGACGAGGAGCTCGGAGGTGCGCGTCTTCGGATCGAAGCGCTCGATCCCCGCCAACGTCTCGCGGTCGTCGTCGAAGTTGCCCGGCTCGGCGAGGTAGAGCGCGCCTTCGTGCTCCGTCATCGCGCCGAACGGGTTCCGCCCCGCGAGCGGGTGGGCCTTCACGATCGCGCGTGTCTTCGTGTCGATCTCGAGGAGGCTCGACGGGCGACGCGAAAGCAAATCGCGATCGAGCCGCTCGAGCACCACGAAGGCGCGCTCGCCCTCCGGAGTCGCCACGATGCGCACGCTCGAGGGGTTCGGGTTCTTGTCCTCGTCGAAATCGGCGAGCGAAACGACGTGCCGACGCTCGCCCTCGACGACGAGCAGCGATCCGTCCGTGAAGCGAGGGATCCACATCGAGCCGGCGCTGTCGACCGCCAGATCTTGAGGGTTTTGCGCCGCTTTTGCGCCCTCGTCTCGCACTGAGAAGCGCGCCTTCGGGGCTCCGCAGGCGGGGTCGAGCTCGAACACGAGATCTTCGTCCCGCGCGATGAGAAAGAGTCGCCCGCTCGAGCGCGTGAGCCACGGATCTGCCCCGAGATCGACCCCGAAACGAGACTGGTGGGACCCATCGGACACCCGCAAGCTCGCGACCCCGCTCGACACGTAGTCACTCATCGCGACGACGAAGTCGCGGGACTCGGTGCACGACGACGGCGCGGTGGTAGCTTCCGAACCGCACGCAGCCGTGAACGCGACGAGCGCGACGGATCCGAGGAGGAGACGCATGCCTCCGCTATGCCACGGTCACGCCAGCTACGGCAAGGCGAGCGATCGTGTCGGACCCGTCATTGAAGCTGAGGATCGGGGCGGCCCTGAGGCGTGAGGCCGGCCTTGTTGAGCGCGTCGGCTTGCGACTTAGGGACTTCGCCGACGACGATGACATCGACGACCTCGAGCCTGGACCCCGCCTTCTGCTTTTCGACCCGAATGTCGAGGACGCGCTTCGGATCCGCTCGCGGCCTCACGTGGGAAAACTGGGTCGAGGTCGAGCCCATCGTGACCTTGCCGTCGCCGACCCGCGCGCGGACGTAGTTCGCCAAGTCCTCCGGGGGGGCGTCCATTTCGCCCGCCGTGCTCGTGGTGAGCTTCGTGACGATGCGAAACCCTCGCGGCATCGTGAGCCCGAAGAGGACGAGGTTTCCCTCGAGCAACTCGCCTGGCGCGACATGATCGACGGGGAGCGACGATGCCTTCGGGGAAGGCGGCGGGGTGGGGGCGGGCTCGTCGCGCTTGCACGACGTGGTGCCTGCGAGGATGACCCAGGAGGCGGCGAGACCTACGACGGTGCTCGCCGCTTTTGACGTTCTCATGAGCAGACTCTCATTCCACGACCGAAGCCCACGAGTCGACGATGGTCTGTGTGCGAGGAATCGGGAGATCCTTGCGGATTTGCAGGACCGAGTTGCCCGGCGTCGGTGAAGCGGCCGAGCGATTCGCGACGAGCGAGTACGAGACCGGGGTGGTCATGAGGGCCCCGACCCGGGTGCCGCCGAAGTAGTCCTGGGTGTTTTGGGCCTCTGCGCAACCTTGGCTCGCGCGGATCGAGACGCCCGGGACGAGCTCGGCGCCTTCGCTCGTGAACTGAACCGGGGTCGGCAGGGCAGGGAGGCGAAACGCGCCACCCTGGGAGAGATCGCCGGCGAGCTGCGGACGGGCATAGTCGACGCCGTAGATGCGGGCCTCGCCGTCTTGGCAACGGTTCGATGTGCTGTTTACGCGGTAGCTCGCGAAGTAGAGTGCCCTGTCGAACACGGCCATCGGGCCAGTGACGCGCTCACCGCTGTTCATCGGGAGGTACCAGTTGAGCTGCGGCCGAGCCGACGTGCCGTTCGGAACTTCGGTCACGGACCACAAGATGTGCATGTCGTTCGCGGGCTTCAGGCCGAGGTCTTCCTGATCGCCGTTGGCGACGTTGATGACGAGTGAGCCGCGCTCACCGAGCGAGACCACCGGCGGGACCGCGATCGGCTTGTCGCCGACGAAGTTCGCGGGGGCGAAGGACGTGCCTCGCGTGTCGAGGAACATCTCGGCCTTCCACTTGCCAGGATCGGTGTCCGAGATGTTCAGGCGCCAAAGCGTGCCGTCCGCGTCGCCGACGAACACCTTCTGACCAATCGCGCCGGGGTCGTTCGGGAACACCACCGGCGTGCCGGTGATCGGGGCGTCGAACGGGCTGTTGATGACGCGGCAGCCGGTTCCGCCCGAGCCCGAAAGCGGGCACACGAGCGCGTCGCCGCCGCCGAGCATACGGCGCGGGACGTCGTCGTCGGCCGAGGTGGCGCGCGCGAAGTGACGAATGATGCGACCGTTGTCGAGGCGGACGATCGTGACGCTACGGCCCGAGACCGGAGCGCTGCAGTTGGTCCCCCAACCGCGCACGCTCGTACGGGCGTTCATGACCGACTCGGATCCCGTAAAGACGGGGAGGGTCGCCGTGCGGCGCGGGCACGTGGGGGGCGCAGGCGAACCGCCGAGCACCGGGACGTCGTCGTCGATGCCGCCGGGGAGGATGGCGACGCCGACCTCACGAGGACGCCCATCCGGGGTGGGCTCGCCCGGATCGTTGATGAAGAGCGTCGTGATCGCCGGGGTGCCGACGCGGTCGCCGAAGATCGCGTACTGGTCCTGGTTGTTCTTGTTCTTGCTCTTCTTGCCCTTCTTCTTCTTGCCCTTCTCGGCCGACCCGTTCTCCGAGGTGGACGTGAGCTGCCACAAGAAGTGCGGACCGACAGGGGTGCCCGTGGTTGGGCGGAGGGCGCTGGCGAGGCCGGCGGCCGTCGAGGTCGGAGTGAAGTCGCTCGGGTTGTTGATTTGACCGTCGGCCGAGACGTCGAGCGCGAAGTAGCCGTCGTGTCCGAGACCCGCGACGAGGGCGGTGTGCCACGGCGTATCGAGACCGACCTGCGCGGCGGCGCGCTCGAAGACCACGTCTTTCACGACAGGGGTGTTGTCGAGGATGGTGGCCTGGCCACCGGGGAAGTTGGTGCGGAGCTCCGGCAACGCGGCGGGCGGGATGAACGACCAAAGCTCGCTCGTGGTCGTGCTCGCAGAGGGGCCCGCGTAGTTGACGTCGAGCGCGTGGAGGAGGCCGTCGGTGGTCTCGACGTAGAGGGTTTGGCGGCGATTTTTGAAGTAATCCGCGAACTTGCGGTAGCCTTCGTCTCGAAGGAGCGACGCGGGCGCGCCAGCGATGGTCGGCGACGAGTGGATGATCGCGCCGAGCGGCTTGCACACGGCGGGATCGGTCGACTGCCCGGGGCCGGGGCTCGAGCTGCGGTAGGGGCAACGAACCGCGTAGGCCCCGCCCACGATCGAGTTGTCGGCCTGGCGGCTGCCGTCCGGGAGCTGGGTCGGGGTGGCGGCGGTCGCGAAGCCCCACATGACGCGCGCGCAGGACGTCGCGTCGGTGAGCTTCTCGAGGCGCACGCCGCCAGCGACGGTGTTCGCCTTGCACGTGTTCTTGTCGACGTCGAAGAGGTCTTCGACGTCGTTCGCGGAGACCGACGAGCCGAGCGCTGCGCGGAACGTAGACGAGTCGACGGTGGCGCCGCTCGGGACCAGCGTCTCGACCGCGTTCCGCTGCTGGACGCCGTCGCTCGGGGTCGCGGGCGCGT
This sequence comes from Myxococcales bacterium, assembly GCA_013297655.1. Classification (GTDB taxonomy): domain Bacteria; phylum Myxococcota_A; class Polyangia; order Polyangiales; family Polyangiaceae; genus JAAFHV01. Next base: position 20,394 of record JAAFHV010000155.1, read on the forward strand.
ACGGACGGAGTGACTCGCCGGAGCTCACGCGGCTCGAGATGCGCTCGGGGATGGCGGTGAGGAAGTACCTCGGGCGCGCCGTCGTGCTCCGCATGTTGTTGGCGTAGTCGTCGCCGAGCGGTAGATTGACCGGCTGGTCCGTCGCCGCGCCGCCGGTGCACACCGATCGCGTGCGCTGGATATCGCCGGTCCACACGTTCGACGAGCCCGTCCCGTTGAGCCCGCCGTTCCGCGCCGGGTCACCGATGAACGACGAGACGAACGTCCCGCTTTGCGTGGTCGCTCCGACCGTGGTCGCGGACGAATAGGCTGGAACGGCGCGTGTCGCCGACTGCTTCGCGATCGTGCCCAAGATGCGCGCGAAGGTGCCGATGAGGTCGGCCTGACCTTCGGCGAAGAACGCGCCCTGTACGCCGTTGCTGCCCGCCATCGCGATGTCGTTGAGCTCGCAGCATGCGCGCGCGCTCGTCGACTCCCACGCGGCGAGGCCGGCCTGCGTAACGGGCGCGCCAGCGACGGCGGACTTTTGAATTGCGCACTGACTGACGAGGTTCGCGTCGGAGCCCGCGGAGGCGCGCCACGCCGCGCACGTTTTCGTCGCGATGGGTCCCGGGAAGCCGTCGTTCGTGACGCTCGGGGTCGAGGTCGTGTCGTGGCCGACCGCAAAACCGACGACATACGTGGTGATCGGCTTGGCAGACCCCGTGACGTCCGAGCGCAGACGCTGCGCGGTGCGACGCGGGTTGAAAAACGGGCAGTAGGACAGAGTCCCGCCGCCGTTGATGGTGCCTTCGTCTTGGGTTCCCTGATCCTTGCTGCAGAGCTCTTGCGCGCGCAGGTCGAGGTTGGGGCCGCCGTCCGTGAGGAGGATGACGAACTGCTCTCGGCAGCCCCCTGAAACATACGGATCGTTGCGGGGGGAGTCGGGCTCGGACGACCGAATCATGTAGTCGTACGCGCTCGCCATCATGCCGGCGATGGGCGTGCCGCCGTACGGGCGCGCCGCCAAGATCGCGGTCTGAACGTCGCCGTTGTGGCGACCTAGCTCGTTGCGCGTGATCTCGAACCCCGGGAAGCGCATGAACGGCCCTTCCCACGACGGCGCGTACTGGTTTCGCGCGCCCACCGCCATCGGCACCTCGTCGGCGCATCCGGGCAGCCTACCCATGAGGGGAAACATCGGGTTCTTGTTCGTCTCGGAGACACCGAACGTTTGGCTGATGGGATTGCTGTTCGTGTAGAGGTAGGTCCACTGACCGCCGACGTTCAGGTTCAGCCCAGGGAGCAGACCGCTGAGCCCGGGGAGGCCGATGAGCCCACCGAGGCCGCTCGTGTCGAGGAAGCTGCCCGTACCCGGGTTCGGATCGTTGTCGAACGTCATGAGCCCGAAGCGCGCGAACCGCGCCGCGACGTCCATTTGGCCGTCGTCGGACTGATGAAAGATGCAGTGATTGCCGTCCTCGGTCGTCGAGGTCAGATCGTTCTTTTGGCCGTTAGGGAAGTTGTAATTGCCACTCCCGTTCGGGCGCCACGGATAGGTGGCGAGCCTGCCGATATCGAACGTGCGCGACGTAAAAATCGGGAGCGCGCTCTGACTACCGTCCGGGAAGATCGCGCACTCCGAGTTGTCGGTCGTGCTTCCGGAGACTGGGCGGTGGTGCGGCAGCGCGTAGCCGTCGTCGTACTTCGCTTGCGGCGTGAGCGGGCCCAAGATGCCCGCGTCCCAGTACGCGCGGTTGAACGTCGCGCGGTTCATCGCCCCGCCGCTCGCGCTCGCTCCGTCGCGGTGGATGGTTCCGCAGCTCCAATACGGCTGTACGCTGCCGGTCAGGCTCTGCATGACAGCGCCCCACCGGTTCGGCTCTTGCCCCGCCACGCCGGGGGTACATACGGGGAGCGCGCCGCTCGGCATGCGCTCCATCGAGCCCGAGGTGTCGACGAGGAGGAGCACGTTCGGGGGCGTGCCCTCGATCGGCGAACGTCCTTGCGCGTTCGCGGTGCACGGCGCGAGGGTCGATGCCGAGGCGCCGAGCAATGCGACCGTGACCGAAACGAGCGCACGGCGCCGAGCCGCGAATGCGGAGAACGCGACAGTCGGAGTGGAGAGGCGATTGGCCATGATAGAAAGTCCTCGTTCTCTTCGATCAGTTCCGACGAATCGGGCCTACGATCATGCGCGCGCGCCCCATTTCGAGCGTGCGCGCAGCGGCGTTTCCGGCAGGCTGAACCGAGCCCCCGGTAGTCACCGTCACCCGCGCAAAGCTGAGTCCGAGGCTAAGATCGAAGCCTTCAGATCGGAAGAGCACACGGC
>JAAFHV010000157.1 GCA_013297655.1 Myxococcales bacterium
ACGCGAGGCTCGCGCCTCCAGAGCGACGCGAGGCTCGCGCCTCCAGAGCGACGCGAGGCTCGCGCCTCCAGAGCGACGCGAGGCTCGCGCCTCCAGAGCGACGCGAGGCTCGGCGTGCCCCCTCGTGAAGGTCGTCGGGGCCAATTCTTCGCGCGTCGCTCTTCCTCGATGGCTCGCGTTCGGCGGCGTGATGCACCCGAAGGGCTACTCGACGAGCCTTGTCGATGGCGCTCGATATTCAGGTATCGAGCGAGTGATCACGCCGTTCGTCGCCGCCCGTCGTTGGCGGCGAACGCGGCTTGGCCACGGACCTTCGCGGCGACCGAGAGCGAGTCAGGACTGTGCTCGATTTGCCGGATGGCGTCTTCCAAGAGCCTCCTGCGGGGAGGGGTACCCGGGCGCGTCTCACGAAGGATTCGTGCGAGAATGTCGGCTGTGCTCATGACTCGTTTTTCCTCGTCGATCATTAGGATTAGGGGATCGGGTGGGCGGCGACCGGGACGGCAGCTTCACGCGAGAGCCCGGGTACTCCGCTCCTCGCGTTCGCCGCGGCGGCGAGGGCTCGCTCTTCGGCCGTCGCGTGATCACGGTCCCAATCGAGCACCTTGCGCGTCATGAGCGCGTGCCAAAGCGGGGGGAGCATCGCGACGACGAGCGTCGTGAGGTATCCGCCGACCATCATCGGCGCGTCGGGATAGGGCCGCAAATCGTGGTAGGCGACCTCGCCCTGCGCGTGGTGGTGGGAATGCCGGGTAAGGTTGAACAACGTCCAAGACGAGATACGGCGGTTCGTGTTCCACGAATGGCGCGGTTGCACCGGAGTGGCAGGGTTTCGCACCATGCCGTAGTGCTCCATGTAGTTCACGATTTCGAGGAGCGCTTTGCCCCATAGGGCGCACGCTACGAAGTAGAGGGCGGCCGTTCCGCCGCCGATCGCATAGGCGGCGACGACGAGCAGCGCGCTCATGAGGTGCCCGCGGATGAACGCATTTCGCGGCGAGAAGGCAGACAATCCGCGTTTTCGCAGGCGATCCGCCTCGATGTGCCAGGCGCTCGCGTTCCCTCGGAGGGTGGAGATGACGACGTGAGCGTACACGTTGCGGCCGCGCGGGGCGGTGGCGGGATCTTCCGTCGTCGACACGTAGCGGTGGTGGCCGTACACGTGCTCTATCGCGAAGCTGGTATCGAAGCTGAACGCGAGGAGCCAGCGGCCCACGAACATGGAGACGGGGTCCCACGTGCGATGGGTGAGCTCGTGTGCGGGGATCGTCCCGATCATGCCGATCATCAGCCCCGTGAGCACCCACCCGGACACGTGGTGGCCGAAGGTCGTCGCGTCGCGGGCGGCGATGACATCGTGGCCAGTCCACCTCGACACGAGCGCGCCGAAGCCGAGGGCGTCGCCGCTGCTCACGCTCCAAACCGAAGCGAGCACGATGAGCGCCAAGAGCGGCAGCGCGAGCCAGAGCTGCGCCGTGAGAACGGCGGGGTGACGGAATTTGGGCGTGGAGGTGTCGTCGCCCAAGAACGCGTCGCCGAGGAGGTAAAACGCGAGGACCGCGACGAGGCCGATCGTCACGGCGGGCCCGCCCATCACGATGGCGGCGAGAGCGGCGAGTCCAACCGCGTGAAAGCCGAAGAACTTCACGTAGTGCATCACGTCGACGAGCCGCGAGCGACCCCGCGTCTCTTCGCTCTCGGGCGGGAGGCCCGCCTCGGGAGCCTTCGCGACGACGTCGGCGAGCGTCGTGAAGCGGTCGAAGTGGACATGCTCGGCGAGGACCCCCTTCGCCCTCAGGACGTCGGCGGCCGCGTCTACCATTTTTGGCGGACCGCATAGGTAGGCGTGCGCGCCGGGCGCTACGAGGTCGGAGAGGACGTCCGTCACGAGCCCTCGCGCCCCCTCCCAGCTCACGTCGTCGTCGGCCTCGGACAACACGGGTACGAACTGGAACTTGCCACTCCATGCCCGCGAGACGGCCTCGATCCGATCGAGCGCGTAGAGGTCACGTCGTTCTCGCGCGCCGAACACGACGGTGACGGGTCGCTCTACGCCTGCCGCCGCCGCCGCCTCCAGCATCGCCAAAAGGGGCGGGAGCCCGCTTCCGCCCGCGACGAGCACGAGCGGCGCGTCGCTCGGGCGGAGCCAAAAGTCGCCCTCGGGTCCCTCCACGTCCACGCGTGTGCCCACGAGGTCCACGCGATTGACGAGGGTGGAGAACGCGCCGCCGCGCACCTCCCGAACATAGAACTCCACGATGCCGTCTTCGCGTGGGGGCGAGGCGAACGAATAGCTCCGCACGACCCCGGGCAGCGATTCGGCGCTTACGCGTGCGTATTGCCCCGGCTCGTACGCGAGTGGCTCTTCGAGCCGAACCGTAAGGTGAACGATGTCGTGGGTGACGATGTGCTGGCCGACGACCTTGCCGGAGACGCGGCGAGCGCTCGTGGCTTTGGCGAGATCGACTTCGATCCGAACGTGGGACTTCGCCACGCTCTGGCACGCGAGGATGTAGCCATCGTCGATCTCTTGCTTCGACAACAAGTAGCCCGTCTCCGTCAGCTCGCGGACCTCACCCTCGACGAGTCGGCACTTGCACGCACCGCAGCCGCCGACGCGGCAGCCGTTCGGGAGCTCTATCCCGCTCCTCAGCGCGCCTTGGAGCAGGGTCTCCCTCGGGAGAAGTGTGATGAGCCGCTCGTTGATCTGCGCCGTTCGCCCGCCCGCCGTTTGCTGCGTCATGGTGCCTCCGAGTGAGAGCGCTCCGCGCCCCGTAAAGTGATCTACGAGGCGAACGCCTCGTGCGGCAGGTCATTTGTTGACAACGTTGGGTCATTTGTCGCCAAACTGCACGTGCGGAGGAAGCGCAATGCAAGAGCCGGATCTCGGAGTTCGCGGGCAGTACCTCTGGTACGTGGCAGAGCAGGTGCGGAGCCACGGTGGCGAAGTGGGGCCGTGGCTCGCGCGCCACGGGATTCGCGAGACCGCGCTCGGCGATCCGTCGTTCTCGGTGTCGTTCGACGTCTTCCGCGCGCTCCTCCTCGACGCGATCGTCGTCACGCGCGAGCCCGCCTTCGGCCTCTTCGTCGGCCAGCGTCTTCAAGCGAACGTGCACGGCGCGCTCGGGTTCGCTGCCCTCACGAGCCCATCGATCCGCGAGGCGCTCGAGGTGATCGAGCGCTTCGTCGCGCTGCGCTTCCCCATTCTCAAGGTGAGCACCGAGGCGCGCTCCGGCGGCGTGCGCGTTCGCCTCCACGCGGGGCATCTCCTCGGCGAGGTCGGTCGTCCCATCGTCGAGGCGGTGGTGATGGCGATAAAGAACGTGCTCGACACGATCTCGACGGGCGCGTGCCGCATCGATCGAATCGACCTCGCGTTCGACGATCCGGGATACGTAGCCCTCGCGCGCGACCTATTCGGCTGCGACGTGCGTTACGGCAAGAAGGCGTCGGGCTTCGACCTCGACGCCGAAGCGCTCGCGGCGCCGCTCCGGATGGCCGATCCGGCGGCCTTCCGCGACGCTGCCTTTGCGCTTCAACGCGCGCTCGATCGTAGCGGCGACACGTCGCTCGCGGATCGGGTGCGGCGGCTCTTCTTCGACCAGCCGAACGGCTTCCCGTCGCTCGATGTCACCGCGCGTGTGTTGCATCTGTCGCCGCGGACGCTTCATCGGCGCCTTCTCTTGGAGGGCACGTCCTTCCGCGCGCTGCTCGAAGAAGCGCGCCGCTCCCTCGCCCTCGAGTACTTGAGCGCCGACCGGCTGAGCATCGAACAGATCGCGTTCGCGCTCGGGTACACCGACCTGGCGAACTTTCGACGCGCGTTTCGGCGATGGCAACGCACGACGCCGTCGGCCTTTCGGTCCGAAGCACGAGCGGGCGAAAAGACACCAAGCCCTCCCGCCCGCGGCTCGCGGCGGACCAGTCGGTGAGCCGCTCGCATCGGCATGACGTTCGGGAGAGGGAACAGCACGGCGTCGTCGGCGACTCGCGTCCATGTACGTCGGTGAACGGTCATCGCGTGCTCGCGCGCGCGACGTAGAGAAATATGTATAGTGCAATTGACGCGTTCGTCCACCTGGGCACGCGCGATTGCGCTCGTCGGTGGATGCGTGTAGGCGTTCGAGGATGGGAAGCGCGAGGAAGCGCACGCAGCGACGGCCACGGGCTCCCGATGCGAGCGCGGTGGCCGGCACCTCTCGCGAGGCGCAGGCCGCTCTTCGGCGCGAGCAACTTCTCGGCGTCGCCCTCGAGCTCTTTTACGAGCATGGCTACGCAGGCACGAGCACCAAGAAGATCGCGATCGCGGCTGGCGTCGTCGAGGGCCTCGTCTTTCACTATTTCCGCACGAAGGAAGAGATCCTCTTTGCGCTCGCGGCGAGGAGCACGTCGTTCGCCGGAAAAGCGCTCGCGGTGCTCGTCGATGCCGAAGGGCGGTCCGCGCGTGAGCTCCTCCTCGGAATTGCGAGCGCGTTCGGTGACGTGTCGGAGGAAGAGCGTCGGTTCGTAGGGTTCATGCTCGCGGAGGCGCAGGTGAACCGGGAGCTCGGCGATCGGGTGCACGACGCCCACTCGATGGCGATCGCGAGCGTCGTCGCGCTGCTCTCCAAACGTGTAGAGGTCGGCGAGCTCCGTCGAGGTGCCTCGCTCGAGGCCGCGACGCACGGCTTTCTCGGTGGCTTCGTGTTCTTTCTCGGTCAGCACCGGCACCTCCACGACAACGAGTGGCGACGGGAGGCCTCTCGCTTCGCCGCGGAGTGGGCCGACCTATGTTGGCGTGGGCTCGCCTGCAGCGACATGTAGCAGCCCGTTGATTTACTCCCGTCGGCCAATCGCCGCCGCATCCCGACCGCCTTCGTGTGTCTCGGCGCTGTAAGCGCGCGCAATCCTGCGGTGCGTGCTCACCTAGAGAACTAGGCTCCGCGCGCTCCTCGGATCGCGCCTCGGCGGATCGGGCGCGGACGACGACGCTACAGGCCCGCAAGTCCCTGACGAGGGACGACCGGCCTCGGTCCGTAAATCAACGGGCTGCTGGCGCGCGAGCGCCGCCCGCGGGTGCCTCGACGAACGGACCGTTCCTGCTGCGCCTCGCGTAGGTCACGCGCCCGAGTCCTCGATACCAGCGTTGGCAATGAGGTCCTCTTCGATTGCCAATTGGATAGGAACGAATCGATCCTCGAAGGAGATCGTGCAAATCATGTCGATGGCCCCCATCGTTGGGGGAGCCGAGCCCCGGAGGACGAGGGGCGTGCGCGAATTTGGGCCGAAATCACACGCCAGCGACGAGGCTCGCGCATTGCTTCCATCCTACCCATGATCCAATCGCGTCTTCGGACCGCCGGGATGTCGCAGGTCCTCCGCGCCGTGCTCTCGGTGACGGCCGTCGTGCTCGCCGCGTGCTCGAGCGGGGACGCGACAGGCGAGGGCGGGCCTTCACCAGGTTCCTCGGCCGTCAACGACCCGGCCCAGCCCGAGTCGGCCCCGCCGCCTCCGACGCCGAAGCCATCCGCCGGCGAGTCCGCGGGGTTCAAATATGCCTTCACGCCCAACTCCGTCGGAATCAAGTGCGGAGACCCTGCGTCGAAGCTTCGCGCGAGCGGCGCTGCGATGGTGGCGTTCGGCGATTCCGCGATTGTCGCGGGGTACGAGCAGATCAGCGCGAACGACCAAGATCCCATCGTCGCGCGGCTCGACGGTGACGTGGTCTCGTTCTGCGAGCACACGAAAAAGGGGGGCGGCCCCGACGCGCGCGCCTACGGGATTACGTGGGACGGGCGCGACACGCTCTACGGTGTCTTCACCGTCGTAGGAGGCGGAACTGCCTTCGACGCGGCCGCGAAAGGGGGATGGATAGCCTCTTACGGCGACGGTGGCGCGTCGGCCAAGGTGATGGTCGTAGGCAAGCTCGACGTGAAGACAGGAGTGCTCGAGCGAGCGACGTACGTGCCCGCCAAGGTCGTCAAGAGCGGACAATCGAAGACGAACACGCTCACTCCAGCCGACGCGGTCCACGTGCTCGCCGACGGCTCGCTGGAGATTTTCGGGAATGCGGCATTCTGTAGCCTCAACCCGGACAAGACCACGATGTGTGCCGACAACGGCCAGGATTACCCGAAGAACTTTCGCGCGCGCTTCAGCGCCGATCTCCGTGAAATGCAGTGCGCTTCCGCGATCGGGGTGAGCTTCGTGAAGACGCCGTGCAAGTGAAGGTGCCGCGCAGGCGAACGCACGAGCGCGGACTGCAAAATTAGAGCACCGAACCGCTTGATTCGGCCGGCGCTTCGCCGATCTATGTCGCCTTCCCTCGTCAGGGACTTCGATGGGGCGTGCTGCGGTGGCCTAGTTTAGTGCCCTGAGCCGTCGAGCCCGAGCCACGCACCTGCTGCCAATCCTGGAGTGCGCGCTTCGCTTTCGGTGCTGCCATATTCGCCAGTCCGAGAGTGCAAAGGCGCGACGAGCGCACGAATTTTCATGACGTTGCAGGCCTCCAAAGCGGACCCACGGCGAGGAGCAGCACGGGCACGTTGAACACGGCGTTCGACGCGTTTCCGGATGCGATTGAGCCCGCGCCGTCCAAAAAGAACCAAGAGAGGACCCCGACGAGCACCGCGCGGCGCACCGCCTCCGGGGCCTTGTCGTACACCCAGGTAGACAGGCACCAAATCATCACGCCCCACCCGAGCAAGAACCCGCCCGTGAGCGCCGAGAGGAACTGCGTATCCGGTGAATCGTACTTCGTCGCGCCGTCGACCGGCCAACTCAGGATGTCGAGCGTCAGCCGCGCTGGCTCCCGAGTCCGCGCCATCGTTCCGAGGAAAAAAACGGGCCCGAACGAGCCGACGACGAGCGCCGTCACCTTGAGCCAAGACTTGTGAAGCCGGTGAGACATAGGCACCTCCGTTGCTTGGTCGCCAACCTAGGCCCGCCGCGAGAAGGCAGACAATGACCTCGGTGGTAAGATTCGTCCGTCGTCGGGTCGGTGCTGCTCGCGGCTCGACGTCGGCCTGCTCGCGTATGCGGTCCCTTCCAGAACCATTCGGCTACCTTTACGCGACAGGTAATCGACACCCTCTTTTGGGGCTGATATCGCCACGGCGCTCGTGGTGTACCTTCGGACCGATGGACCGCGTATGAGCCCATTTCTTCAGGTTTTCAAAGCATGGCGCAGGGCAAGGCGCTTGAGCCAGTTGGAGCTCGCCCTCAAGGCAAACGTGTCGGCTCGCCATATCTCCTTCCTCGAGACCGGCCGAGCGCGGCCGAGCGCGGAGATGATCGAACGGCTGGGCGACGCTCTCGAGCTGCCCCTCGCCGCGCGCAATCAACTGCTCGGGCACGCCGGGTTCGCCGCGCGTTACCCCGCGCGACGCCTCGACGCCGAAGAGATGGCCCCCATTCGCGCGGCGATCGAACATACGCTCGAGCGACACGCTCCTTATCCCGCACTGGCCGTCGACCGCCTCTGGACGGTGATCCGGATGAACGCGCCCGCCGCGGCCCTGTTCGCCGAGGTGGGAGCTCGCGAGGGCTCGAGCCTCCTCGAGCTGATGGTGTCCGAGAGGCTACGCCCATATATCGAGAACTGGCCGGACGTCGCTCGGCACGCGGCGCAGCGTTTGCGGACGGAGAGCGCGGCCCAAGGCGGTATCGCCCTCCTCGACGAGGCTGCCGAGAAGCTCGGTCGCGTCGCGGCGACGAATCGCGACCCGCTCGGCCCGGTAGTGCCCACGATCTGGCGGCGTGGTACCGGCACGCTCTCCCTCTTCGCGACGCTCGCTCAGTTCGGGACGCCGGAGGACGTCACCCTCGACGACCTGAAGATCGAGCTCTACTTCCCGGCTGACGAGGAGACGAAGCGCGCCCTCCACGCTCTCTCGACGTAGCCCTCCGTGGAAGATACGCGGCAGTCTCGGGTGCAGCGTGGAGCTCGACCTCTCGTCGCGCGAGAGCGGCAGAGCTCAACCCGTCGGAAGGACCACCCGCATCGTAGTGCCCACTCCCAACGCGCTCGCTACGTCGATTCGGCCACGCGCCGACGCCACGATCCCCGCGCAGACGGAGAGGCCGAGGCCCATGCCATGCCCGACCTCCCGTGTCGTAAAGAAGGGTTCGAAGATCCGCTCTCGGTGGCCCTCGGGGATCCCGCAGCCGGTGTCGCGCACCTCGATCGTCACGGTCCCGTCGATCGCCTTGGCCGTGACCCCGATCTCGTTGGTCGTCGGACTGCCGACCTCGATCGCGAGCGCAGCATTCGCCAACAAGTGGGATACGAGGCGCGACAAGCGCGCGGAATCGATTGTCGCCTCGAGCCCTTCGTCGAGGTCTACCAGCAGCCGCGCGCGCTCTCGGATCGCGCGATCGTGCCCTTCGAGCGCGCGGAGCACGGCGAGCGATACGTTGGCGCGCTCCTGCCCCGTCTCGGGCGGCTGGGCGAACGTACGCAAGTCCGCGACCAGCTTCGCGATACGCAACCCTGCCGTGCGAGCGTTGCCGACGAGCTTGGTGATCTGGTCGAGCTGCTCGTGGCGAGCAGCCCCGAGCGACTCCGATGCTCGTGCGGCCTCGCGATACGCCTGAAGCTCTTCTTCGGCGAACGTCGCATTCGCGGCCAAGATGGCTAGCGGGTTGTTGACCTCGGCGGCGAGGCCCGAGATCATCGTCGCCACCGTGCTCATTCGATCTGCCAGCTCGAGCTGGCGCTGAACCTTGCGCTCCTCCGTCGCGTCGCGCAAGACTACGAGGAAGCCGAGCGGGCTCCCGCGTTCCACCACCGGGTCCACTTTCAGCTTAACCTCGCGAACCTGTGATCCGGTGCGGAGCAAATACGGCCTCCGGCTCTTCGCGAGCGACCGCAGCGCCTCCGGAGTCGTCACGAGCGTGCGCCCATCGGACCCGTCGACGAGCCGAATCGCGTCCTCGACCGGGAACCCCACGGTCTCCGCCCGCGTGGTGGCGAGGAGGCCCTCCGCAGCGACGTTCATGAACGAAATATTCCCGTGCTCGCCGACCGTCACGACGGCATCTGTCATGGACTCTAGGGTGGTCTGGTGCCAGCGGTCGCGCTCGCGTATCTGCCTATCGGCGACCTCCTTGTAAAGAGCGATTTCGATGGCTATCCGGAGCTCGGAGCTCTTCACCGGCTTGAGTAGATATCCGTGCGGCGCGGTGCGGCGTGCGCGCTCGAGAGTGCCCTCGTCCGCGTGCGCGGTGAGGTAAATGACGGGCAGATTGAACTTCTCGCGCAGCTCGTGCGCCACGTCGATGCCATCGCGGCTGCCGCGAATTCGGATATCCATCAGAATGACGTCTGGCCGTCGCTCCGCGACGAGCGCGAGCACCTCGGTTGCCGACGAAGCGACCGCGAAGGCGTCGTAGCCGAGGCCGCGTAGGGTCTGCTGGATGTCCTTCGCGACGATACGCTCGTCCTCCACGACCACGACGGAGGCGACGCGGTCACGGGGCCCATCTGTCGCGTCGCGCGCACCGTTCGGTTCTTTCACGAGATCTCCTGATCGAGGGTGAACGAAACCTGGAATCGCGCCCCCGGCCCGTCGCGCATGACGAGCGTCGCTTCGAGCTGTTCGGCTAGGGTGCAGACGAGCTGGAGCCCGAGGGTCGTCGCGGCCCACACGTCGAACCCGGCTGGCAGGCCGATGCCGTCGTCTTCGACCACGAGCGTGAGCGTCCTGGCTTCGCTCGACATCGACACCGATACGCGGCCAGAGGTCTCGGCGGGAAACGCGTGCTTGAGGGCGTTGATGATGAGCTCGTTTACCATCAGTCCACAGGGGATCGCCTTGTCGACCGGGAGGGTCACTCCGCCGATGTCGAGGGCGAGGTGCACACGCCCCGGACTCACCCCGGCGACGTCGAAGATGTTCGTGGCGAGGGAGCGCATGTAGTTTGCGAACGAGACCCGACCGAAGTCTTTCGACTGATAGAGCTTCTCGTGGATGAGCGCGATCGCCTGGATACGAGACTGGCACTCGTCGAGCGCCGCCCGGGCGCTCTTCGTCTCGATGGCCCGGATTTGCATGCTGATGAGACTCGAGATGACCTGGAGGTTGTTCTTTACCCTGTGATGAACCTCCTGGAGGAGGACCTCCTTTTCGCGAAGCGCCGCCGCCATCGAGTCTTTCGCGGTGCGGTCCTCCGTCACGTCGCGGGCGACGGAGTAGACTACGCCGTTCGTGTGCGTCGCTGACCGCCACGAAAGCCAGCGGTACACTCCGTCCTTGCGACGAAATCGATTCTCGAAGCGAACGTCGTGCGCCCCCTCGACGAGGCGCGCGAGCTCTCTCGACGTCGCGTCTACGTCCGCAGGGTGGACGAAGCTCGCCAGCGGCCTTCCGATGAGCTCGGCCGGTGAGTAGCCGAGATGCTGGTAGAATGCAGGATTCACGCGCGAGAAGGCCCCGGCCGTCGCCGCCGACATCATGTCGATCGACAGGTCGAAGAACCGATCGCGCTCGACCGCGGCGAGTGTCTGCGAGGTGATGTCGCGCGCCACCTTCGAGGCGGCCACGACGCGACCGTCGTCGGCGTGAATGGGGGAAATGGTGACAGAAATGACGATATCGGTGCCGTCTTTTCGTCGGCGAACGGTCTCGAAGTGGTCGACGCGTTTGCCGTCTGCAACCTGCCTGAGAATCGTGGCGACCTCGTCGGTGCGGTTCGGCGGTACGAGCATCGCGAGTTTTTTGCCGATGACCTCGCTCGCCGTATATCCAAAAATGCGTTCGGCTCCGCGGTTCCAAGTGAGGATCACGCCTTCGAGTGTCTTGCTGATGATGGCGTCGTCCGACGACTCCACGATCGCGGCGAACCTCGCTGCCAAGTGCGTAGGGTCTACGTCTTTCGGGTCGAATGGCTTGACGGCTACGGTTTCCACGTCGACACCTCCCGGTGGAAAGAAGAGAGCGCGAGCCGCCGGAGCGCGATGCGACGAGCTCCCGATTCGGATGTCTCGCCGACGACGAAGAAGCTCGCCTCGTCGAGCGCGCAGAACACCCGCTCCGACAGCGTCGCGGAGGTCGCGAGGAGCAGCGCGCGAGGCTTCGTGAAAATCCCCATCACGTCGAGTCCCGAGAGTGCCCACTTGGCGTGAGCGCCCAAGCTCGCGGCTCGCCCAGGAAAAGCCCCCACCAGCGCGACCGGGTCCGCCTGCGCGCGACCGACCACGCGGACGAACGCGGCCGCCCAGTCGCCCTCCGACGGATCGAAGAGGTCCTCCAACTGGTGCGTCGCGTGGTTGGCTATCTCGGGCGCGGCAACTGCGTTCGTCCGCGTCAGGAGCTCGGCCGTCGCGAACGTGAACCGTGGCGCGTAGCTCCGCTCGCGAGGCCGCCAGACTCCTCTCGCCCTCGCCCCGTCCGCGCACAGAACGGCGAGCGATGCGGTCGAGTGCTCGAAGAGGGCCGAGCGAAGGGCGCTTGCGCGGATGACTCCGCGGGCGACCAGGTCTTCCCCCACCGGGACACGTGACTCACGGCAGCGCTCGAAGTGGCGCTCCATCACGTGCGGCTCGATGCGGGCCCGCGCAACGAGGAGCTGAGACAACGTGCGCGCGAGGCCGGCGGCGGCGACCCAGCATACGCGATTGCCTTGTACGAAGACCGCGCCCGCCGTCGTCTCGCCATGGAGGACCCGGAGCTCTCCGACGGCGTCGGGCTCGAGATCGTCGACGAATCGGCAAACATCGGAGGGAGTCGCCAGGTTCAGCACGGTTGGCCCACGGCGAGACGTACTGCAAGGTGCGGACCGCGTTTGGCATCATCGAAAACACGCAGTTCGCGACCGGACCGCGCGACGCCGTCCAGTATCTGGACGGAGTCGTCCGAAATTCGGACGAGCTCGGACATCGGCGATGTCTGCCGGCCGCGATCGACGGCCGATGCAGACTCGCTTTTTGCCATTGGCGACGGCGACCGCGTTAGCAGCGCTGTGCGCACGACCCCACGAGAGGTCCATTCGCTCCCTGCGTTGAGCAAAAGGTGCGCCATGCGACCGTCAAGTGGCACGCATCGTCGCCGTGTTGAAGGGGGATACACGACGACGACGCGTTCCTCTGGGAAGAATAACTTCGTGTCTCCCGCGGGCAAGTCATAGAACTGTACAACCCCAACGGCCGCGAAGCGGATCGCGCGGATCTCCCTCATTTGCCGCATCGGGCTGCTCGAGTGCGTGGTCATCGCCGCGACCGTCGGCACGGGCTTCGGCAACGGAGCTAAGAGCTCGGGCGCTGGTCGCGGTAGCCCCCGGTCGGCACGCCTCGCTCGCGGCGGAACGCTTTGCCGAACGCATGCTCCGACGGCATCCCACGGTCGCTGTACGGCATCCCACGGTCGCTGTGATGCGGGCGAGACGTTGGGACGTCTCCCGGAGGAGGCGTGAGGCCATGGTCATGCGTCAGCGCGTGAGGTACGTAAGGGGAGGTTCGCCGATGGTGCTCGTGAAGCGTCTCGAGCTCGCTTTCTCGACGGAGTAGAGAGCGCGTTCGGCGCTCCGGGCGGGCCGATGGGCTCCGCGCGCCTCGCTGCGCCGAGCTCGTCCGCGTGGGAACGCCGTAACCCACGTTGCTGGCCCCACGGCGGGGCTCGTCGCGCGCGCGATTGGCTATCGACGGCGCGCGACCGCGACGATGTCGGCCAAGAGCCCCGCTGCCGTCACGGGCCCTCCCGCGCCGGCGCCTTGCACGACGAGTGGCCACTCGTCGAAGCGCTCGGTCGTAAACGCGACCATCGCCTCGGTGCCGCGCAACCTCGCTGCTGGGTGGTCGTGGTCGACGTCGACGGGCCCCACCTTCACCGAAGGGCGCTCGCCGTGCCTCCCTGGCACGATCTCGGCGATGTAGCGGAGCACGCGCCCCCGCGCGCGGAGGCTGGCGATTCGCGAGGCCATGGGCGCGTCGTGCTCGCGGAGCGCGGCGAAGAGGTCGGCGACGCTCTCTGCGCGAAGGACCGACGCGGTGACGAACGGCTCGACCTCGACGTCTCTAAGCTCCAGATCGAGGCCGAGCTCGCGCGCCAGGATCAGCGCCTTGCGCGCGACATCCAGGCCCGCGAGGTCTTCTCCGGGATGAGGCTCGGTGAAGCCCTTCGCGTGCGCGACACGGACGGCCTCCGAGAGCGCCACCCCGCGCGACACCTCGTTCGCGAGAAACCCCAAGGTTCCGGACAAGGATCCCTCGATGCGCACGATGCGATCGCCGGTTCGGACCAGGTTCTTCAATGTCTCGATGACGGGCAGGCTCGCTCCGACGGTCGTCTCGTAGCGCAGCGCACGATGGGCTCCACGGGCTCCGGCGAGCAAATCGTTTCGCCGCTGCAAAGGCACGACGAACGGCTTCTTGTTGGCAGTCACGACATGAATTCCCCGATCGAGCGCCTCCGCGTAAATGTCCTCCATTCCTTCTCCCGCCGTGCAATCCACGAGCACGGGCGATGGCGTTCGACGGAGCTCGTCGAGGGCAGAGAGCAACTCGCCGCTCCCCATCGCCTCGGCCCCCGCGAGCGCCGTGCGCGCCGATTCCGGCGAAGCTCCGCGCGAGTCGAACCACACCGCGCGCCGGTCGGCGAGGCCCACGAGGCGAATCGCGACGTCGTGCTCCTCCTCGAGCGTACGGCCGCTCTTCGCGAGGATATCGAGCAGCGCACCGCCGACGGTGCCCTTTCCAATCACGAACAGGCTCACTCTGTCGGCCGCGAGGTTCATCGCTGCGTGAACCGATTGCACGACGACGCGCAGGTCGGCCTCTCGGACGACGCAGGAGATCGAGCGCGACGAGGCGCCTTGCGTCGCGGCGAGCACGTTGACGCCGATCGCGCCGATCGCGGCGAAGAACCGGCCCGCCACATTTGGCGTCCTTCCCATCGCTTCGCCGACGAGCGTCACGAGCGCGACAGGCTCTTCGTGAATCGTCACGTCAGTCGGAGAAACAGACCGCGCCGCCGCGAGCGCGGCCTCGCGATCTCCGCGCGCGACGACGAGCGCGAGCCCGTTTCCCTGTGCACCAGGGGCGACCAGATGCGGGCGAACATGCGCCGCCGCGAGCGCCGGAAGCACACGCGTGGCGAGCTCTCCGTCGTGCGCGCGGAACGTGCCCGCGATCTCGAGGAGACGAAGGTCCTCGAGCGAGACGATGCAGGTCGGTCGCGATGGATCGGTGGAGCCACGCGGACCTATGACCGTCGCTGCATCTCCGTCCCGCATCGTCGCGCAGACTCGGAGCTCGATTTCGGCGTCTACGAGCGGCAGCATCGTGCGTGGATGGAGGATGCCGAGTCCGAGCCCGGCGAGCTCGATGGCCTCTCCGTAGCTGAGCTGCCGCACCGCGTATGCGTCGTCGACTACGGCTGGATCGGCGGTCATCACGCCTGGCACGTCGGTAAACACCGTGACGTCGGTCGCACCGACGGCTGCCGCGAGCAAGGTCGCCGTGTAATCGGAGCCGTTCCGACCGAGGGTGGTCGTATGGCCGTCGTGGCTCCGCGCGATGAAGCCCGTGTGGACGGTCACGGCCCCGTCGCTGAACCAGCCTCGCGCGCGTGCCTTCGCGCCCTCGCGGGTCGCGTCAGTGTCGACGTTCGCGCAGCCGAACGTCTCGTCGGTCACGAGCCAGCCTCTGGCGTCGACCGCTTCTGCTGGCAGACCTAGCGCCACCAACATCGAGGCGACCACGCTCGCGGCGGCGAGCTCTCCTTGCGCCAGCACGTGGTCACGCGCGTCGGCGCCGCGGTTTCCCTCTGCGAGCACGCGACCGAGCGCGGTCTTCGCCGGCACGAGCTCCTGCGAGACGAGCGCGCCGAAGGCGGCCGAACCGTAACCACGCGCCGTCATCGCTCCGAGCGCAGCCTCGAGAGTCACGACCTCGATGCGACGCAGGCAGTCTGCGACCGCGGCCGCGTCGCCATTCGACGCCGCGTCGAATGCGGTGGAGAGCGTGCGTGTCGTGTCGCCCATCGCGCTCACGACGAGCGCGATGGGCCCGCGAGCACACTCTCGCTCGACGGTCTCGAGGATACGAGTGAGGCTGCTCGCGTTTCCGAGCGACGAGCCCCCGAACTTGAACACCCTACGATCACTGGATACGGAAAGATTCATGACACTCCGGCTGGTTCTCTATGCAATTGGACGTGACGAGTCTCCGCCGCCGCGAGCGTGCTCGGGGACGTGCACCACGGGCTGTTAACGACGTAGCGTCGCGATCGTCGCGCTCAGGCGAGGAGCGCGTCGTTACCAAACGGTCGCGCTCGCTCGACCGCCGCGAGCGCACGCTCCAGGTCGTCGAGCAGATCTTCGACTGCTTCGATACCGACCGAGAGTCGCAGGAGCCCATCGGGAATGCCCGCGAGCACGCGCGCTTCCGGGGTCATCGAGGCGTGGGTCATCGTCGTCGGGTGCGCGATCAGGCTCTCGACTCCACCGAGCGATTCGGCGAGCGTAAAGTGCCGGAGCGCGCCGACGAAGGTACGTGCGGCCGTCTCGCCACCACGAAGCTCGAGCGAGATCATGCCCCCGAAGCCATCCTGCTGCGATGCTGCGATCGCGTGACCCGGATGCGACCGCAGGCCCGGATAGTGAAGCGACTTTACCGCCGAATGGGCGGCGAGCCGCTCCGCGATCACGTGGGCATTGGCTTCGTGGGCCTTCATTCGAATCGCGAGGGTGCGGAGCCCACGAAGCGTCAATAGGCTATCGAAGGGGGAGCCTGTAAGTCCGAGGGCGTTTCCCCAGTATGCGAGGTCTGCGGCGAGCGCCGTGTCGCGCGCGATCACCGCGCCGCCGACCACGTCGCTGTGCCCGTTGATGTACTTGGTCGTCGAGTGGAGGACCACGTCGGCCCCGAGCGCGAGCGGTCGCTGGAGAGCAGGCGTCAAGAAGGTGTTGTCGACGACCACGATCGCACCCGCCTCGTGAGCCGCGCCGATCGACGCCCGTAGGTCTGTTATGCGCAGGAGCGGGTTCGACGGGGTCTCGAGGAAGACCACTTTGGGTCGCGCGACGAGCGCGCGCGCGAACGCCCGTGCATCGGTCGTGTCGGCCGTATCGACGGTGAAGTGCCCCTTCCTGGCCAGGGCGTGGAACAGCCTGAAGCTCCCTCCGTAGGCGTCGTGAGGGACAACGAGCCGATCGCCGACCGAGAGAAGGCTCGTCAGCACGAGGGCAATGGCCGACATGCCGCTCGAGGTGATCACCGCTCCGGCGCCGCCTTCCAGCTCCGTGAGCGCCTCGGCGAGGAGGTCCCGCGTCGGGTTGCCGCTCCGGGTGTAGTCGTAGCGCCGCTTCGTGCCGAAGCTCTCGAACGAGAAATTCGAGGAGAGCACGAGCGGCGGGGTCACGGCTCCGAAGCTCGTGTCGCGGTCGATGCCCGCGCGCACCGCGAGCGTCTCCGCGGAGGGCCGACGCGCGCTCACGGCGCACCCCGCTCGCCGATACCGGCCCACGCGAGGGCGTCGCGCAAAATGGCCTCTGCGACAGCTTCTTCTTTCAGGAACGCGTCGTGTCCCCAGCGCGACGACAAGATCGTTGTCTCGACCGGCCCCTCGCACGCCCGCGCCAGCGCGAGGGCCTCGTCCGGCGGCGCGAGTAAATCGCCCTCGATCGCCACGAGCCGCAGCGGTACGCGTAGAGTCGAGGGGTCGATGAAGTGCAGATCGATCGACTCGGACAGCCGCGCGAACGCGGTCGCGCTGAAGGTCGCCGCGTACGCCGCGCCTCTCGCTTCGAGGTAATCGTCCGCTGCGACACGAACGTGATCGCCGACGATGGCGGGCGCCTCCGTGAAGCGTTCGCCGACCTCCTTCGGGGAGCGATAGCTCAGCATCGCGAGCTGACGAGCGAGCGACACGGCCTCTGTCGGATCGACCCCACGCAGGTGAACGATCTTGCGCTGGATCGACCGCCACGCGCTCGCGAACGGGTGCGGCCGGTGGGTGCCCGACCACGCGAGCACGGCGCCCACCCTCTTCGCGCTCCGCGCCGCCATCTGGAGGGCGACCATCGCGCCATAACTCGCTCCTACGACGAGCGGTATCTGCGATACCCCGAGCGCATCACACACCGCAAACACGGCCCCCGCCTGATCGGTCGTATCGATAGGAGCGTCGAAGGAACCGTCAGATCCTAGCCAGTCGATGGACAATACCCGAAGACGTTGGGTATCGAGGGCCCGCTGAGGACCGACCTGTGCCTCCCACCAACCCGGCGCTGCGGAGAGCACATTGGACGCGATGTGCGCCCGCGCCGAAATACCTCCGAGGGCGACGACGACGGGCGCATCACGAGGCCCCGAAACCTCGGCGCAGACAGTGCAGTTACGGTGCCCGCCAAAACGCGAGTCGAATGTGTGATCGATCTCCAACGTGTGCGCGCGCGCCTCGCTCGTCTCACGACGAAACGGCCCCGTCGCACGTGGGTAGGGCTGCGGACGCGGGGTTCGCTCGGTCTCTATCGTCGGCATCGGCGGTCCTCTCGGTGGTTGGATTCACCAAGAATTCCTGCGGATTCCGTCGATTTTGCCCACCTAGCCCCTCTCGAGAGACGCACGGCGAGGCCCATCTTCCGGTGGACACGCGAGCGCGTGTCTCCGCAGGAGTTGGCACCTTATACGCCGCTTTCGCTGCGCAGAGGTTGCCCCGGTGTCGTCGGGCCTGTCCCTCGACCGGTCTTGATGGCTTCGAGCGTTACTCTGCTGATCGAATCGAACGATGTCAAATGAGTTTTGCGACAATCAAGCAAACATTTGCCCAGCACATTCGACGGGTGTCGTCGCTTCCGGTCCCATGACTTCGCTCGCTTTTCCGAGTCCGGTCGACCTCGGCGCGTGAGGTCACGTCGCCCGAGCAACGCGTCGCGTGCGTCTCTGCGCTCGTGAGGCGCGTGTCTCTACTCCACGTCGACGTCTCTCGACGCGGCGCGCACGACGTTGGCGCGAAACCATCTTTGCGCGGGGTCGTCTTGGCTGCGCTCGTGCCAAGTCGCATACGATCGGATCGGCGGTATCGCCATCGGGGGAGCGAGCTCGACGAGATCGAGGAATGGGCGCGCCCAAATGGCCAGTCCCTCCGGTGCCGTGAGCAGCAGATCGGACGACGCGACGACGAACGGTGCGCTCGCGAACTGCGGGACGCGAAGGACGACCTGTCTCTCGAGGCCGCGTTTCGCGAGCCAGTCGTCCACGATGCCGCCTGGTGCCCCGGCGGGCGCTATCAAAAGATGTGGGAGCGCGACATAGCTCTTGAGCGTGAGCGCGCGACGAATCCCGGGGTGACCGCGTCGCGCGAGCACGACGAAGCGATCGTTCGTGAGCGCGGTACGGCGTAGGTTCGCGACGGGCGGAATGGGCAAACCGGCTATGACGTCGACCGTGCCCGCCTCGAGCCGCGCGACGCCGTCGCCACCGAGGCGCTGGACTTCGATTCGAACACCTGGCGCCTCCGCCCGCACCGCAGCGAGCAACCGCGGCACCGCGACGAGCTCGCCGTAGTCGGCAGTGGCGAGGACGAACTTCTTCGTCGAAGCGCGCGGGTCGAACGGAGCCCCCACCGAGACTGCCGCGCCGAGGTCGACGAGCGCGCGCCGCAGCGGCCCGGAAAGCTCGATCGCGCGCGCCGTCGGCACGAGGCCGCTCCGCGCGGAGACGAACAGCGGATCCCCGAGAGTGTCCCGAAGGCGCTTGAGGGTGTGACTCATCGCCGACTGCGTGACACCTAGACGCTTCGCGGCCGCCGTCACGCTGCGTTCGGTGAGCATCATGTCGAGCGCGACGAGCGCGTTCAGGTCGGAGGGGAGGCCATGAGGATGCTTCATGTGAAGCATGATTAGCAGTTGTTCGACGCATGGGTAGCGCGAGCGCAGAGTGCACCTACGACGAAGCGCTGGGGACTACCCAGCGGCACTCGCGGACGGCGGCGGTTCCCGGCCGGTCGTCCCCCGCCTCGCACGTCATCGCGCCCCGCGGTGGCGGACCTCTCCAGCCCTCCCGAAGGCCCCCATGCTCGCTTCCCTTCTCCGTGCCCATCGCGTTGCCAAATATGTCGCTGCCCTGCTGGCGCTCGCCGCGCTCGCTTCGTGCCGAACGGCAGGGCCGACCCATTCGCGTCCCGCGCTCACGAACCCACTCGCGACCCTCGTTCCCGAAGCGCCGAGCGCGCGCCCAATCGCAGGTCGTGTCGTCCAGCGGCTGACCGCGAGCTCCTACACCTACCTCGAGATCGAGGCCGCCGATGGCGCGCGGGTTTGGGTCGTCATGCTCGGCGCCGGGCCCGAAGAGGGAGCCCGCGTCCGCGTCAGATGCATGGGACGACGCAAGAGCTTCGACTCGCCACGGCTCGGACGAACGTTCCCCTATCTCGTATTCGGAATCGTCTCGCGTGACTCGTGAGGCGAGCTCCAGAGATTGCCTGTTTGCACACGTATCGAAGCTGAATGCCAATCGTTCGAGGAGAAAACCAATGAGAACGCCTTCCATGATTTCGACCCTGCTCGCCACTCTCGCGCTCGCGTCGGCGTGCACCTCCGCTGCCACCGGCGACGCCGTTCCCGCGCCGTCGCCTTCGGCCTCGTCGGTTTCGTCGCCCCCGCCCGACGAGGGGGCCGTCTTGCGCTGCGCCGACGACGACCTCGTCGACAGCATCGCCTTCTCCGGTCCAGGCTGGGACGTGACGAAAGGAGCGCTCACGAAGGAGGCTCGTGCGTCCTACAGGATCGCGACGACGGTCTTCGCCTACCACCGCGACGAAAAGCGAAAAGCCGACTTCGACGCGACCCTCGCGCGCGTCATCGAAGCGGCCAAGGTCTCCCCCGGACTCGTCGGATATCAAATCGCACACTCGTCGAATTGTGGATACGCGCGCACGATCTCCGTCTGGGAGACGGAAGACGACATGATGGGCTTCGTGCTCTCCGGGGCGCACTCGGACGCGATGACCAAGGTCCGCGCCGTCGGCATCGACGGCCGCACGATCGGCTGGGAGGGAACGGCGAAGGAGCTGCCGGTGTCGTGGCCGGCCGCGCGCGCGAAGCTCGTCCCGACGCTTCCCTGACCGCACCGCCCGACCAAAGCCCGCCTGCGCTTTCACACGATTCACGGCGGCGAACGGCCGCCGTTCGACCCCGCGCGGAGAACACCCCATGCCCCCTCGAAGCCTTCGTGCCTACTCCATCAGCACCATCGGTCTTGTTATTGTTCTCGCGCTCTCTGGCTTCGAGCCGCAGGCCCGTGCTGCGGAACCCGCGCCTGCGACGAACGGGGCGGTCTCGGTGCCGGTCGGCGCCGTCGACGCGAAGGTTCCAATCTACGGCGAGCTAGGCATCGGAGTGGGCCACACCCTTCTCCTGGGCGACACGAAGGCGGCGCTTCGGAGGTCGTACGGGGGCGCCTTCGACCCGGGGCTGGGCAGCAGCCTGATGATGGGGTTCGTCGTCGCGCCTCGCATCTTCCACGGCATCGGGGTCGGCGCGCGAATCAAGGGTACGTTCGGGAGCCCACAGAAAGGGGAAGGGGGCGACGACTATATCTTCAATGGATATGCGCTTTCGCTCGCAGTGAAAGCGTACCCGTTCGCGAAGACGTTCAACGACGGACCTTATGCTCGAGTGTCGCTCGGCTTCGGGCAGATGACGAGCAAACGCCAAAACGAAGCGACGAGCTCCTATCGGCACCAATACGCGATTGGCCTCACCCTCGCTGGCGCGCTCGGATATACCCTGCCGGTGGGGCCCGTCGGGCTCGGGCTCGAAGCCGAGGTCGAGTACTCGAACCGGAGCGGAACCGCAGATGGCATCGGAGCGATGACCTACGAGAGCGGCCACGTCGGTGGCAACTTCGTGGTTTCGTTCTGAGGCCTCGCAGGAGCGCGAGCACGTCGTGCCAAGTACGGATACGGCCGAGTCAGAGCCTTCGCTGGTCGACGATGAAATCGTGGAGGAGCCTGACGCGAGTAGGCAAGTGGCGGCCGTGAGGTTGCACGAGGAAGACGGGGACCGACTCGGCCACCGCGTTTCGGAGAATGGGAACGAGTGCGCGTCGCTCGATCGCGGGTTTGGGACGCGGTTGTCGACTTCCCTTCTTACGGCGAATGGAGCACGCAGCTCTCGTGGCTCGGGGGGGGCGCCGGCCCCGGCGCCGCGCTGAAGCTTCGGCTCGCCGTGGAGGGCGCGGCGCCCTACGAATTCACGCCTACGGTGAGTGTTGGGGAGCCCAACGTCCGCTTCGCGTGGCTCGCGCGAACGGGAGTGCCGCGCCTCTTCGACGGAGAGCACTTCTTCGAGCTCGAGCCCATGGCCGGGGGCAAGACACGGCTCATGAACCGGGAGCGGTACAGCGGCGCTCTTTCACTCCTCATGCAGCGTCTGCCGATGATGGCGGGAGCGCCGCGCGGATTTGCCAAGATGAACGACGAGATCAAGGCGCGTGCGGAGAGCCGCGTGCGCTGATGGGAGCATACGAGCGAGCCGGATTTCCCCGGCGCTCATGAGCCTACGGCAAAGCTCGGGGGGCGCGCCGACGCAACCAAGGCTTCATTCAATCTCGGCCCGGAGGGTGACGCGCGCCCCTTGGGCGTGGGCCTTCGCGACGCTGTCGACGTGGAGGAAGTACGTTCGATCGGCCTCGACCGGCACTCGAATCCTTCCTTGCGTCGCGTTACACCCCACGTCTCTGGTGTCGTTGCACGTCGCCTTCAGGTAGATGACCGGGGTGCCGACGAAGGCGGCCGTGGCCTCGACCGCGACGACGAGCGTGCCTGTCGTTTTGATGCGCAGGGGTTGGATGATGTCGGGGCCTTCGGCGCGCACGCAGCTCGATCGGAAGGTATCGGTCGCGCCGTCGAGCTCGGCCGAGAAGATGGTCTCGGCGCCGCGGGTCACGTCTCGGATCGGCACCTTGCCGAGCGACGCGGCGGCGCACGTGTCTCCGTCGGGGGCGCTCGCGGGTGGAGCGGGGGGGACCGCGTCGGGAGGAGGGCTCTCGCGTTCCCCGAGGCGGGTCTTCGAGCCGTCAGGGCAGGTGCACATTCCTTCCGAGGTGTCGGATTGGCAGTTTAGTATGCCTTGGCTGCGGTCGGCGCAGGTGCATGTACTTCCCTCCGTGCATGGCGCGACGAGCGTCGGCGTCGTGGTCTCCCCGGTATCGGTGGACGAGGCGCAGGCCACGATGAGCGGTATTGCGAAGAGGATTGACCACACTCGGGACATCGGTAGGACCTCGAAACAGCCAGCTCCGCTGCGCGCTTCGCCGGTTCGTCGCTAGATTGGAGAGGGAAACGATCGAGCGTGCGCTCGCTTTGGTTCCAACACGCCATTGGCGTGGAGGGGCATCATCGGGGTCGGTGGCTCGTGCGGTGGGGTTATTGACCGGCGAGACGGGAGTCGAGCTGTGGCTGCTTTTTCTGCCTTCGGAGCCGAGCGCGCATGTGCGCCGAGGCCACGTTGCACCGTGTGTGCCACGCCGAGGAGCGGTGTTCGCGCGCATGCGCGGCCCGAAAGTCCCGGCGGAGGGGCTGATTCGCGCGCGCCCGATCCAGGCGAGGATCGAACGCATCCTTCGTTGGATGTCGTCGGCGTTGGCGGCCCGCCGATCTCCGTGGGCGGCTAACCAACCCGCGCTCTGTGGACTTCGCGCAGGCACTCCAATGAGAGGTCTCGGCGCGGCTCGCGCCCGCGGATCGCAGTGTTTCGAGTGCGAAGCGCGAGACACAAC
>JAAFHV010000158.1 GCA_013297655.1 Myxococcales bacterium
CATGTCGTGGCCGCTCTACAATACGGTCGCTCCGTATACGGGCGCGGTCTCCCAGGTTCGGTTCGCGTGGATCTTGGACGACGACAAGGACACCACGTTCTCCGCGAGCGAGCTCACCGACGTCACCTCGTTCCCGCCTCCGGGCTCGCCGTTCTACGGCAACCTCGCGGGTCCGATGGCGTTCGCCGACGACCGTACCGTGTTCGCGACCTTCGGCGCCCAGGCGAGCCCCACCGCGCGTGTCGCGGCGGGCTTCTTCGTGCGCGGCGGAAGCGACGCGGGGGCCGACGCCGGTACCAACGCGCTGACGGACTTCGCGATGTCACCGCAGCAAATCTACGGCGTGGCGGCAGCTCCGGGCGTCGGCGCCGTCGTGGGTACCAACGGGACCGTGCTCCACTACGTCCGCCAAGGCTGCGCGCCTTAACCGTCGAAGGCGACCGGGCCCTTCGGTCGTCGAGCGTCGGTGTCCTCGATCGTGCGCGTCGCACGTTGCTCGTGGCGATCGAGGCGATGCCGCGATGCCGTCGAGTCCGCTGCTTCGACCGCGCCTCACCGCCCCATCACATGTACTCTACATGTACATGGTCGTGCGCCGCTCCGTCGCCTTTCGCCGCGCAATACGGCACGGAGCCGCGTCGCCCTCCTGGGTCCGCGGCTCCGGATGCGTGATGAATACACGTGTCCGCGAGCGAGCCCGCCCGCGCCTATGCCCAGCGTACGAGGGAGGTCTCGTAGGGGTTGCTCATGGCGGGGTTGTACGGCATCACGCGCGCGGCGAGGGCGTACGCGCCACTCTCGATCGTCGGGACGCGGCCCTCGAAGACGAAGAACCCCTCGCCGAGATCGCGTGCGACTTTCATCCGCACGACCTCGCCGCTCGGGAGGGTGTGCCCACCGTTCGTGGGGCCGTGGTAGAGCTCGACCGCGACGTCGTCCGACGCGAGCTTGCCGAGGCGCACCTTGGCCTCGACGACCACGTCCTCGCCGACCGCGAGCTCCTCCCGCGAGAGCAGCGCGACGTCGGTGATCTCGACCGCCGGCCATGCCGCGCGAACCTTGTCTTTCCAGGCCACGAGCGCCTTTGCGCCGGCGAGCTCGTCTTTCCTGAGCCGGCCCGAGATCTCGATCGACGGCACGTAGAAGCGCTCCGCGTACTCACGGACCATGCGGCCGGTGTTGTAGTCGGGGACGAGCTTCGCGATGGCGTGTTTCATGCGCTGGATCCAGCGCCGCGGGAGGCGGCTGTGCGGCTCGCGATCGTAGAAGAGCGGCACCACCTCGCGCTCGACGAGATCGTGGAGCATCTCCGCCTCGCGCACGTCGCCTTCGTCCGACTCGTACTCCTCGCCTTGGCCGATCGCCCAACCCACGTTGCGTCCGTGATCGGCGTAAGCCTCGGCCCACCAGCCGTCGAGGATGCTCAAGTTGAGCGCGCCGTTGGCGGCCGCCTTCATGCCGCTCGTGCCGCTCGCTTCGTGCGGGCGGCGCGGGTTGTTGAGCCACACGTCGACCCCGGCGACGAGCGCGCGCGCGATGCGCATGTCGTAGTCCTCGATGAACACGACGCGACCCTGGAGGTCGGCCGAGCGCGTGGCCTGCACGATCGTACGAATGAGCTCTTTTCCGCCCTTGTCTTGCGGGTGCGCCTTGCCCGCGAACACGAGCTGCACCGGACGATCGGTGGTGCCGAGGAGGCGCTTCACCCGCTCTACGTCGCGGAACAAGAGGTCGGCGCGTTTGTAGGTCGCGAACCTACGCGCGAAGCCGATCGTGAGCGCGCGTGGATCGAGGATCTCTTCCGCGCGCGCGAGCTCGGCCGGGGAGCCGCCGCGTTTCTCCGCCGAAGCGCGGAGCCACTTGCGACAAAGTTGAATCAGCCGGTAGCGACGGGCCTCGTGAATTTCCCATAGCTCCGCGTCCGGGATCTCGTGCACGCGGGCCCAGAAATCGCGGTCCCCGAGCGACTCGATCCAATGGGGACCGAGGTAGCGCGTGAAGAGCCCCGCCATCTCGCGCGAGATCCACGACGGCGTGTGCACCCCGTTCGTGACGGAGCGAATCGGCACCTGGTGCTCGGGCAAATCGGGCCACAAGCCCTTCCACATTTTTCGCGACACCTCGCCGTGGAGCGCGCTCACGCCGTTGTAGTGGTCGGCGTTTCGCATCGCGAACACGGGCATCGAGAACGGGGTCGCGCTCGTGGCGAGCTCCGGTGTCTCGTGGCCGAGGGCGAGGAGCGCCGCTTCGTCGATGCCGAGCGCGCGCCGGTAGGGCTCCAAGTAGCGCGTGACGAGGGCAGGGGAAAACGCGTCGTTCCCGGCGGGGACCGGCGTGTGGGTCGTGAAGATGTGGCCCGCCCCCGCGGCTTCGTTCGCGACCGCGAAGCTTACGTTCTTCGCTTCCATCGTGCGACGGATGCGCTCGAGGGCGAGGAACGCGGAGTGCCCTTCGTTCATGTGGCAGATGGTGGCCTTGAGGCCCATCGCTTCGAGCGCGTGAACGCCGCCGATGCCGAGCATGATCTCTTGGCGAACGCGGAACTCTTGGTCGCCGCCGTAGAGCGGGCCGGTGATGCTGCGATCTTCGGCCTGGTTCTCTTCGAGGTTCGCGTCGAGGAGGTAGAGCGGAATGCGGCCCACCTGCACGCGCCACACTTGTGCCTTCACGATGCGATCCGGGTACTCCACGTCGAGCACGAGGCGCTTGCCGTCCGGGAGGAGCACCGCCGATACGGGGAGGCGCGACCAATCGTTGATCGGGTAGCGCTCGGCTTGCCATCCGTCGGACTCGAGCACCTGGCGGAAGTAACCCTCCGCGTACGCGAGCCCCACGCCGACGAGCGGCAACCCGAGGTCGCTCGCCGTCTTCAGATGATCGCCAGCGAGCACGCCGAGGCCGCCGGAATAAATCGGGAGCGACTCGTGGAGCCCGTACTCCATCGAGAAGTACGCCACCGTCGCGTCCACCACCTTGGGGAAGCGCTTTTCGAACCACGACTTGTGGGTCATGTAGCGCTCGAGCTCGCTGGCCACGGAATCGAGGTGGGCGAGGTACGCGTCGTCGACGGCGAGCTCGTCGAGGCGGCTCTGCGGCACCCGCGAGAGCAGCTCGATTGGGTTCGCGTGGGTCGCCTCGAAGAGCCCCTCGTCGATGCGCAAGAAGAGCGCGCGCGCCGACGGCGTCCACGTCCACCAGAGGTTGTGCGCGATGCCTCGCAGCCGTTCGAGCGAAGCGGGGAGACGGGGCGTGACCGTGAAGCGCCGGAGCGTGGGCATGGGCAGCAGCATAACCCACGAAACCGGCCGCGCACTCAAAAACGTAACTCACGCATGAGGTGCTAACGGGAGGCCGTAAATTTCCCTCGTTCCGGGATTGGAGGCGGCGCGTAATGGCGTATCGTCAGGCATGGCTACCGCGCTCGCGAGACTGCTCCGCGGTCCGTTCTTGCAGACCCTCGGGGCGGCGGCGCCGCTGCACTGCCCACCGCGATCGTTCGAGGTGCCGGAGACCGAGCTGCTCCGTGTTCGTGCGCGGCACGGAGCGTTCGTCGGCGCCGTGCACGCGGAGGCGTGGTTCGGCGAGGGGCGCGCGCCTACGGTCATCGTCGTGCACGGCATCGGCGGCGACGCGGGCTCGCGTTACGTGGTGCGCGCCGCGGTCGCGCTCCGTCGCGCCGGCTACCATGTGATTCGCATGACGATGCGCGGCGCGGCGGCGAGCGTCGAGTGCGCGCCGTCGCTCTACCACGCTGGCCTCACCGAAGATCTCGACGCGCTCGTCCGGGTCGCGCTCGCCGATCCGCGCGTGAGCTCTGCCTTCGTGCTCGGGTTCTCCGGCGGCGGCAACGTCGCGCTCAAGCTCGCGGGCGAGCTCGGCGACGAGGCTCCGGAAGGGCTCCGCGGGATCGTCACGGTCTCGGCGCCGTTCGACTACACCACGATCGGCCCGCACATGGACGCGCCCGCGCGCCTCCCGTTTCGCTTTCACGTCCTTCGCGGCCTCGTGCGCCAAGCGCGTGCGTTCGCGCGCCTTTATCCGGAGCGCGCCGCGTACGACGTGCGGCGACTCTCGCTCCTCGGCTCGTTCCGCGACTACGACGCGAACGTGGTCGTGCCGACGTATGGCTTCGACGACGTAGACCAGTACTGGGCCGTCTCCGGGGCGCGCGCGGTGCTCTCGCGGGTCGCGGTGCCTTCGCTCGTGGTCCACGCCTACGACGATCCGATGGTGCCCGGCGCGACGGTTCGTGACTCGCTCGCAGAGGCGTCCTCGTCGATCGAGCTCGAAATGAGCGCCGACGGTGGGCACATCGGCTGGTACGGCGGGCTGGACGAAGAGAGCTTCGTGCAGCCGTGGGCGGTGCGGCGCGCGCTCGCGTTTTTTGCGCGCCACACTCCCTGACGACCGGTGCGACGACCCGCGCGCCCGTGGTAGAAGCGTCGCCGTGAAGCTCGCTACGTTCCTCGAAGGCCCGTCCCAGGTTCCCGCGCTCGTCGTCGACGGCAAGGCGCCCTCGCTCGTTCACTTGCCGGGCGCGTTCGCCTGGCTCGAGAAGCGCGAGGGCCGCCCCGACGGAGCTTCGGTCATGGCCCAAAAATACGGCGAGAGCGTGCTCGCGTTCGTCGAGCGCGCCGAGGTCGCGCGCCCCGCCGCCGAGGCGATCCTCGCCGCCCACGCGAAGGGCGAGCTCCCCGCCGCCCTCGTGCACGCAGAGAGCGAAACGAAGCTCCTCGCGCCGATCCCGCGTCCCCCGTCGATGCGCGACGGATATGCGTTTCGTCAGCACGTCGAGACGGCGCGCAAGAACCGCGGGCTCGAGATGATCCCCGAGTTCGACATGTTCCCGGTGTTCTACTTCACGAACCACCAAGCGGTGGTCGGCCCCGGCGAGGTGCGTGTCCGCGAGCTTGCGCGCGAGCGCCTCGACTTCGAGCTCGAGGCCGCGATCGTGGTCGGAAAAGCGGGCCGCGATCTCGGCCCCGAGAACGCCGACGCGCACGTGTTCGGGCTCACGATCATGAACGATTTTTCGGCGCGCGCCCTGCAGATGGAAGAGATGAAGCTCTCCCTCGGACCGGCGAAGGGCAAAGACTTCGCGACCGGCCTCGGGCCTTATCTCGTCACCCTCGACGAGCTCTCCGCGAAGACCACGAAGGGCGCGAAGGGCAGCGTCTACGACCTCGAGATGCGCGCGTTCGTGAACGGCAAGCAGGTCTCGACCGGCAACGTGAAGGACATGACCTTCACGTTCGCCGAGATCCTCACCCGCGTAAGCTACGGGGTCGACGTTTTCCCCGGCGACGTGATCGGCTCCGGCACGTGCGGCACCGGCTGTTTCCTCGAGCTCAACGGTTCGAAGATCACCCAGAACCAGTGGCTCCAGCCGGGCGACGTGGTCGACCTCGAGATCGACGGCCTCGGGAAGCTGTCGAACACGATCGTCGCGATCTGAAGGTGTTTGTCCCGATTCGGGCGGCGCGCAGGTTTTCAGCCCCGCGCGCGATCGCACCGTTAGACTAGCCCGCGATGGCGATGGGATTTTTCACGAAGCTCCCGAAGGGGGCGCTCACGATTGTCAAAGAGATCGCGCGTCACGTGCTGCGGCGTCCGGTCGTGGGCATCGTCGTCGCGGGCCGCACCGACGACGGTCGATGGCTCCTCATCCGCCGTGCGGACACAGGAACGTGGGCGCTTCCGGGCGGCACCGTCGAGTGGGGCGAGACGCTCGCGGAGACGTTCCCACGGGAGCTCGACGAGGAGGCCGGCGTCACGTCGTGCACCCTCGAGCGGGTCACCGGCGTGTTCTCGCGCCCCGAGCGCGATCCGCGTTTCCACGCGATCACGGTCGTCGTCCGCTGCCGGGTCGAGCCGCCGACGAAGCCTCCGAAGAACCCGCTCGAGATCCTCGAAGCGCGACTCTTCACCGACGCCGAGCTCCCCGATCTGACCACGATGGGCATGGCCGAGATGCTCGCCTGCGCGAAAGATGGCGCTCCCGTTCACTTCGAATAACGCGTGGAAATGATTGCCTGATTCATATCCTTGGATCGGCGGTCCTAAATCACGCGGGGCCGAGATCGAAGGCGGGTCTCGTACGTAGGGAGGGGGCTATGGAGAGAATCGGCGAGTACCTCGTCAAGCGGCTCGTGGGCGAAGGCGGCATGGGCAAAGTCTACGAGGCCGAAGAGCGGCTCTCGAAGCGGCGCGTCGCGCTGAAGGTGCTCCGCCCCGAGCTCACGAAGAGCGAAGAGGGGCGAAAGCTCTTCCTCAACGAGATGCAGATCCTCGCTCATCTCGAGCACCCGAACCTGGTCCGCAGCCTCGCGTCCGTCGAAGACGGCGACAAGCTCGTCATGGTGCTCGAGTTCCTCGTCGGCCGCACGTTGCGCGACGAGCTCATCCGCCGGAAGCGCCTCCCGTGGGCCGAGGCGGTCGAGCTCACCTGTCAAATCGCAGAGGCCCTCGCCGTCGCGCACGACCAAGAGCCCTCCATCGTTCACCGCGATTTGAAGCCCGAGAACGTGATGCTCGTCACCGCCGAGGGCGACGAAGCGGAGGGCACCCCGAAGGGCCTCAAGGTCATGGACTTCGGCGTCGCGAAGGTGCTCGCCGCCGCGAACGCGACCAACACGCAGAGCATCGGCACGCTCCAATACATGAGCCCGGAGCAGATCGACGCGCGGCCGATCGACGGTCGCGCGGACCTCTATGCTCTCGGCCTCGTCTTCTACGAGCTGCTCTCGGGGGAGGTGCCGTTCCACTCTGCGTCGCCGCGCGAGCTCTTGAATTTGCAGTGCACCGCCGAGCCGCCGGAGCTCTCGGACGACGTACGGGTCGGCCTCCCGCGCGGGGTCGAGAAGCTCGTCTTTTCGCTCCTCGAGAAGGACGCGGAGAAGCGACCTGCGAGCGCTCGCGCGGTGATCGCGACCTTGGAGCCGTTCCGCACCGCCGTCGACGGCACGAAACGAACCACCACCGGGCGTATCACGCGCGACACCGTTCCCACCGCGGTGCCGACTGGCGACACGCCGAAAAAAGAAGCATCCAAGAGCGAATCGAAGCGCACCGACGACGATGCGCCCACGAAAGAAAAAGAGAGAGCGCCGCGCCTCGACACCGTCGCGTTGGTCGAAAAAAACGCCTCCGCGCCGCGCATTCGCGACGTGCCCACGTGGCTCGGTGTGCTCGTGATCGTGCTCTTGTCCACGTTCTCCGCGTTCGCGACCTACCGCGTCCGGCTGGCCGCGAACGAGCGCGCGGCGACGACCGGATCGGCGAGCGCGAGCACCGAGACCCAGGCTTCCGCGCAATCCGCTCCACGCTGAGGAGAACGCCGTGACCGCGTGGCGGAGGCAGGCACCCGAGGCGAATGAGGCGAGCGCGCTGCCCGAGATCGGCCGTGCGCGTCGTGTTCGGCTCCCCGACGGTCGTGAGCTCTTCCGGCTCCCGCGCGAGCTCGAGGAGCGAGCCAAACGCATCGTGCGTCTCGGTCACGCCGGGCTCTTCGGTGTCGTCGATGGAGGCGCGGACGACGATGGTCCGTGGTTCGTTCGTTCGTCGTCGACCGTCACGCTCGACGACGACGGCGCGCGCGTGCTTCCGTTGGTGCTCCTTCGTGAGCTCGCGACGGCACTCGCGGCGTGCGAGGGCGAGGCTATTTTTCCAGGTGAAATCGCGCCGCGCGCGATCGGGGTCGACGGTGACCATGCGCACGTTCGTGGCGAGGCGTTGCTCCGCGCGTGGCTCGGGGCCGCGAGCGAGCACGTCGTTCGTGATGCGGTGGGCCGATGGGACTCGCCGGAGGTGAGCGCGGGCGGTAGCGCCGACAGCGCGTCGAACCGGTACGCGCTCGGGCTCGTCGTCTACCGCGCGATCGCGAAGAAGCATCCTTTCGCCGGGCTCGGCATGCGTCACGCGCAGCGGGCCACCGAGCTCGACCCACCTCCGTTCGACGACGCGATCGCCGAAGCCCTGCCGCCCGGTCTGCAG
This sequence comes from Myxococcales bacterium, assembly GCA_013297655.1. GTDB lineage: Bacteria > Myxococcota_A > Polyangia > Polyangiales > Polyangiaceae > JAAFHV01. The sequence goes on from JAAFHV010000158.1 coordinate 7,993, forward strand.
GCGATCGTGCTCGGTCTCCTCGCTCCGCGACCCGAAGATCGCCCTCGTTCGGCGCGCGCGATCGTCGACCGCCTCGACGCGTTGTCCGACACGAGCTCCACGACGAATGCTCGAGGGTCGCGCGCTCCGCGAGAGCGCGTCACGGCTCCGCCCGCTCCCAAAGCTCCGAGCCAGGTTGTCCCCGTCGTCGCGGCCAAGGTCGAAAATCGCAGTAAAAACGAGCCTGTAAGAGCGCCGGTGCGGCATTCTTTCGCGCGACCGTGGGTTGCCGTACCGGCGGCGATTGGGCTCTTTGCAGGGGCGCTCGCGCTTGGCGCGCCGAAGGCCGAGGTGGTCGCGGAGAAGACGCCCCACGCTGCGCCGGTGAAGCCTCTCGCAAAGGCCCGCGCGAGCGACTGCGCTCCTTGCCACGCGCGCGAGGTCGCCGAGTGGGAGCGCTCGGTGATGGCGCACGCGGCGAAGAGCCCCCTTTTCGGGGCGCTCGAGAGCGCGATCGAAGAGCAGAACGGGCGCGACGCGCGCTGTCCCAACGGCGCCGGCTTCTTGCGCAAACGCGGGGTCGACTCGTGCACCGATCCGAGCTCCGGGATCGTCACCACCGGATCGGCGGGAGAGCATTGGTGCGTGCGCTGCCACGCTCCGAAAGAGACGTCGCAGGTGCCGCCGTGGTCTGCGTTCGGCGCGCCGCGCGGTCGCGCGCCCCTCATCGATACGCTCGACGAAGCGTCGCTCGAGGGTATCTCGTGCGCGTCGTGCCACGAGACCGTGGGGCCGGTCGGCGTGCACGGCCAAGCGTCCGGATACGAGGGAAATCCCACGTGGACGTCGACCAAGACCGGCGAGGTGTTCCTCTCGCGTCCCGAGGATCGCGAAGGTCGCTCCGGCATCGCGAACAGCGGCTATCGCCTCGATCCGGGCGCGCTCTTGGGCGACACGAGCGGCGCTCCGGCGGCGGTGCATCGTGCCTCGAGCGAGAGCGCAAAATCGTATCGAAAGACGAGCGAGTTCTGCGGCTCGTGCCACGACGTTCGTCTCTTCGGCACCGACGTCGTCGCGAAAGACCGCGGTGAGCATTTCAAGCGGCTCCGCAACGGGTACTCGGAGTGGAAGACCTGGGCCGACCACGAGACCTCGCTCGGGCGTCGCGCGGCGACGTGCCAAGACTGCCACATGAGCACGTTCCCCGGCGTGTGCGAGAAGGGCGCGCCGAAGACCGAAGCCGAGAAGAGCCGTGCCTGTCCCGAGGGAATGCACCTCGCCGCGCGTGCCCCCGGCGAGTACGCGATCGGGCTCGTCGCCCCGGGCTCCGCGCGCCAAGAGCGCATCTTTTCCCACACCTTCACGAGCGTCGACATCCCGCTCACGCGCAGCTTTCCCGAGTCGTTCGCGAACGAGCGCGGCGTCGACGCGCGCGGCGTTCCGCTCGGTCTCCGTGCGCGGCGTGACATCTTGCTGTCGCGTACCTTCCGCTTCGAGCTCCTCCCCGGCCGTCGCGCGGGGGGCACCCTCGAGGTCCCGATCGTGCTCGAGAACGTGGGCGCCGGGCATCGTGTGCCTGCCGGCTTCAGCCAAGAGCGCGAGGTGTGGGTCGAGCTTAGCGTGGAGGACGCGAAGGGCGACGTCGTGTACGAGGTCGGCAAGATCGGCGAGCCGTCCGAAGATCTCCGCGACAAGCGCTTCGTGCGCGTGAACGTGCGCGACGTGGTGGGGCAGGGCGGCGCGGGCTTCGGGCGCTTCCAGCTTCGCTCCGACGAGGATCCTTTTGGTCGCCCGCTCGGGGTCTTCGGGGCCGATGTGATCGACGGCCCCGACGTTCCGCAGTGGACCCCGAACCCGCGCTTCGGCGGCACGTCGTTCCGTGGCAAGGGCCTCGTGAACCTACAGAATGGCTTCCTTCGTTGTGTAAGATGCATCGGGTTCGTCGACGCGGGGGGCAAGTGCAAGCCCGGTCCCGGCCAGGGCCGCACCCGCGCCGATCGCTACGAGGACGCGCCGTACGACGCCGACACCGGAGAGTGTCGCTCGAACCTGAGCGGAGGCGAAGAGCTCTTCGAGACCTACTTCCCGGTCGGGTCGCTCGACGCCGATCGCGGCGTGCTCAAGGCCCCGGACGCGATCGTCGACACCCGATCGGCCCCTCCCGGAGTACCGATCACCTACACGTATCTCGTCGAAACGGGGAGCCGGCCCGGTCCGTTCAGGATCTCGGCGAAGCTTCGTTTTCGTAGCTTTCCGCCGTTTCTCGTCCGCGCCTTCGCGGCCTACGAGGCAGAGCACGCCGCGCGTGGAGAGCGCCCGAGCGGGCCGCAGGTCACGAACGCGATGCTCGATCGTATCGACGTGGTCGATCTCGCCCAAGTCTCGTCGAGGATCGAGTGACGGCATGGCCCGGGATCGTGTGGGGCGCGGCCATCCTGCGCGGTCTCGACGATCGCGGACGTCGCGAAATCGAAGCCGCAGGCACCCTCCACGAGAAGCGAACGGGCGAGCCGCTCTACGCCGACGGTGACGCGGCCGACGCCGTGTACGTGGTCGTCAAGGGAGAGATCGAGGTCAGCGGTCTGTCGCGTGGCGAGCGTGCGCGGCGGACGAAACGAAAGGCCCTCGCCGGTGACGCCCTCGGAGAAGAGGCCCTCCTCGGCGCGCACGCCGTTCGTGACGGAGGTGCGTCGTGTGCGGCGGCGTGCACCGTGGCGGAGGTTCCGTTCGGCGTGCTCTTGCGTGCGCTCGTCCGCGCAGGGGGCGCAGAGCTGAAAGATCGCACCGCGCGCGCGGTACGCCGTCGTCTCCTCGAACAGCGGCTTCGTACGTCGGGGCTCCTCGAAGGGCTCGACGACGGCGCGGTAGGTACCCTCCTCGACGCGGCCGCGTTTCGTGAGGTCGCGCGCGGGGAGGTCATCGCCGGCCCCTCCGATCCGCACGACCACGCGCTCTTCGTGCTCGAGGGCCTCCTCGGAATTCAAGAGAGCGACGAGGACGGGCGCCTCTCTCCGGTGGGCTACGTCGGCCGCGGTGATCTCGTGCACGATCCACGACGCGCCACGTTCGGTGTGACGGTCTCCGCGCAAGGGCCCTCGTCGGTGGTGCTCCTCCCGAAAGCTCGGATCGAGGCGCTCTTCGCAGAAGGGCACCTGTCTGCCGACATCGCGCAGCGCGGCCTCCTCCCCGAGGCGCGGGTCCCGACAAAAGGGACGACCGCACACCTCGTCGGCGACTTGTATCGCGTGCAGATTGCACGTTCGCTCTTGGTCATCGATCAGGACGCGTGTGTCCGCTGCGGGCACTGCGTGTGGAGCTGTGGAAACGCCCACGACGACGGAGCCCCGCGCCTCACTCGCCGCGGCGACAAGCTGCTCCTCCCGATCCTCGACGACCGCGCGAGGCCCGCATCGCGGGAAGCCGCGCAGGCCACCCACGTTCCGCTTCTTCTCCCGAATAGCTGCCAACATTGCAAAAATCCGGCGTGCCTGAAGGACTGCCCCACCGGCGCGATCGTGCGCGACGGGCGCGGCGAGGTGCGCATTCGAGAAGAGCTCTGCACCGGATGTGGCAACTGCGCGCGAGGGTGCCCGTGGGAAAATATCCAGATCGTCCCGCGCGCGAAGAGCGCTGAAAAACCGCCGTTTCCGGACGTCGCGGTGAAGTGCGATCTCTGCTCCGACAAGAGCCACGGACCGGCGTGCGTGTCGGCGTGTCCTACCGAGGCGATCGTTCGAATCGATCCTGCCGAGTCTCCTCTCGTCGGTCAGAAGGCGGGCACGATCGAGGTCGTTCCTCGCGGACGCGTCCCGGCTTGGCCATGGATGATCCTCGCGGTCGGAGTGGGCCTCGCCGCGTCTCGTCTCGTGGTGTCGTCGCGAGGCACGGGCCTGCTCGCGGGCGGCGTCGCGCTCGTCGCGCTGGTTTACATCGGGAAGAAGCGAGCGAAGCCGCGAGGGAAAGCGCGAGGGACGCGTCCGCACTACGTCGCGCACCTCGCGGTGGGCACGTTGGCGACGGCGCTCGCGTTCGTTCACGTGCGCCTCGGTGGGAGCTCGCCGTCCGGGGTCGTCGCGCTCGTGACGTTCGTCGCTCTTGCGCTCTCCGGGTTTCTCGCCGCCCTCGCGTACGTCACGTTGCCGCGGATGCTGTCGCGCCTCGAGCGCGAGGGCCGGCTCCCCGAGGACCTCCCACGGATCCGCGAAGAGCACGCGCGGAAGCTTTTTCGTGCGCTCAGCGGTCGCACCGAGCTCGTAAAGAAGGTTTACGACAAGGTGCTCGCGCCTTACCGCGCTTCGCGGATCGGCCCTCTCGTGCTCGTGGCGTCGCGGCGATCGCTCGGGGCCGAGGAGCGCGCGCTGTCGTCGCGCATCGACGCGCTCCTCGAGGGCCGAGGGAAGGGCAAGCTCGCCGGTCTCGACGCGCTCCTGCGCCTCGTCGTCGAGGAGCGTGCGCTCGCGGCGAGTGTGTGGCTCTCGCGTGCGTTGCGCGGCCTCCCGGTCATTCATGTCGCGACGGTGGGCACGTTCGTCGTCGCCCTCGTGGTGCACGCCGTGCTCGCGCTTCGAGGCGGGCGGTGAAGGGGATCACGAGCGACTCGCACCGCGTCGCGCGGACCGCGTTCGTGGCGCTCTCGGCGACCGGCGGCGCCCTCGCCGGCATCGTGTGGCTCGCCGCCCGCGGAGATCTCGACGTACCTCGTGTGCTCGCGCCGCCGCACGCGCGCGCGAAAGTCGCGTGCACGTCGTGCCACACCGAGGGCTACGCGAAGACCGAGACGGGCGCGCCGCCGAAGGTGACCTGCGCGCCATGCCACTCCAAAGAGCTCCACGCCTCCACGCGCGGGCCGCACGCGCGGCTCATGGCCGAGGGCAAGCTCACGTGCGCGACGTGCCACCCCGCCCACGAGGGCTTTCAAGCCATCGCGTTCAAGGGCGACGTCGCGGTTCGTTGGGGCCCGAACGCGGAGGTGCGCGCGAAGGTGAACGGAGCTTCACCAGACGGGCAAACAGTGCCCCTCGTGCGACTCTCGACGTGCGGAACGTGCCACTCCGTGCTCGATCCGCGCGATCCTGTCGCGCGATGTGTTCCTCCCGTCGCTGCGCGGGGCGAGCTGTGGTCCCGCACGCCGAGCCTTTGCCTCGACGAGCACAGCCGCGTCTCGGAGCGCACCCGCGCGCAGACCGGCGTGTGCGGCGCGCAGCACGGCGATGCTCACCTCGCTGCGCAGGAGCTCGCCGCCGAGGTGGTGCGCACGACGGCGTGGCAAGAGACGACCAAGATCGCTCGCGGCGCTTATGTTCCGCCGTCGGTCGCGGCCATCTTCGCGGCGATCGCGGCGATCGTTCTCGAGGCCCGAGCGAGAGCCCGCGCGAAGCGCCCCGAGAGCAAGGCGATCGCGCTCCCGGCCAAGAAAAAGAAGCTCCCCGTCATCGACACGACCACCTGCCTCGGCTGCAACGCGTGCGTCGAGGCGTGCCCGTTCGACGTGCTCGAGGTGGACGCCTACGTCGCCAAGGTCGCGCGCCCAGAAGAGTGTTGCGGCGTGGTCCTCTGCGCCCAGGTGTGCCCGAACGCTTCGCTCACGATCCGCGAAGGCGACGACGAAGAGCCGACCCGACTTCCCCTCGCCGACGACCTCGAGAGCGCGCGCGTGGCCGGCGTGTACGTGGTCGGCGATCTCACCGGCGTGCCGCTCATCAAGAACGCGATCGCGCAGGGCGATCGTGCGATGCGAAGGATCGAAGAGACGTTTCCGAAGGGAAAAGCGCGGGTCGACGTCGACGTGCTCGTCGTCGGCGCCGGGCCCTCCGGTCTCTCCGCCGCCCTCCGCGCAAAGTCCTTCGATCGCTCGTGCATCGTGCTCGAGCAAGGCACCGTCGCGGCGAGCATCAAGAGCTTCCCGCGAGGGAAAATCGTCCACGATCCGCCGCTCTCGCTCCCGGTCGAGGGAGATCTGTGGCTCGCGGAGGCGACCAAGGAAGAGATCGTCGCGCAGTGGCAGCGCATCGTGCGCATGCGAGGCATCGAAGTCCGCGAGGGCCATCGTGTGATCGCGGCGTCGCGTGACGAAGACACCGGGACGTTCACCGTGCGCGCCGAAGGTCCCGAAGGTCCGCTGACGATCACGTCGCGACGAATCGTGCTCGCGATCGGTCGCCGCGGCACGCCGAAGACTCTCCCGCTCACGCTCGATCCGGGCGCCGACGAGAAGGTCCACTACGCCCTCGCCGACGCCGCGTCGTTCGCGAAGAAGCGCGTCATCGTGGTCGGTCTCGGCGACACCGCGATGGAGGCGGCGATCGCGATCGCACGTCAGCCCGGCGCGAGGGTCACCCTCGTCGCGCGAGGCGAAGGGTTCAACCGCGGCAAAGCGAAGAACGTCGCGGACACCAAACGCGCGATCACGGAGAACAAGCTTCAGGTCCGTTTTGGCACCCGCGTCGTCGCTGTGGGGCGAACGTCGGCGAAGCTCGAAACGATCGCGACCGGCGCGCTCGAGACGGTCTCGAACGACGCCGTTTTGGTCCTCGTCGGAGGCGTGCCGTCGTGGGATCTGCTCGAAAAGATTGGGGTATTGACGCCCGAAATTGTCAAGGAGGGCTAAGAACTTTCTGCGCCGAGGCGCGTACATGTTCGGGCTGGAGGCGCGATGAAGCTGAAGACGCTCGGACTGGTCGCATTGGGTTGCATGTTGGCGTCGAGCGCGGCCGCGCTCGCGGTTCCTTTGCCGGACCGCTCGGACAACACACGCACGCCGACCTCGAACGATCCGAGCGCGGTGCTCACGAAGGATCCCGTCGCGAAGGCCTCGCAGATCTCGGTCGGGAAGACGGTGCTCCTCGACGCGCGCCTCGGCCACGAGACGCTCGCGCAGAACGGGAGCGGCGAGACGTACCTCTTCGCGCAGGTCACAGGCTCCGAGAGCGCGCCGGTCACGCAGGCCCCCAAGGTGAGCCTCGGGATCGTAATCGATCGCTCCGGCTCGATGAAGGGCGAACGCATCGCCCACGCGATGGACGCCGCGCAGGCCGCCGTCGATCGCATGCGCGACGGGGACACCGTCACCGTGGTCGCGTTCGACACGCGCTCGGACGTCATCGTGCCGCCCACCGTGATCAACGCCGACGTACGTGGCAGCATCGTCGCGAAGATTCGCGGGATTCGGCTCGGAGGCGACACGTGCATTTCGTGCGGCCTCGAGTCCGCGATGCACGAGCTCATGTCGACCGGCCGGCCCACGGAGGGCGTGAGCCGCATGCTCCTCCTCTCCGACGGCGCGACGAACTCCGGCATCCGCGACGTGCCCGGTCTCCGCGCCCTCGCGAGCCGCATGCGCGACCGCGGGTGCACCATCTCCACGATCGGGGTCGACGTCGATTTCGACGAAAAGATCATGGCCGCGATCGCGAACGAGGCGAACGGAAAGCACTACTTCGTGCGCGACGCCTCCACGCTCTCGAGCGTGTTCACCCAAGAGTTCGACTCCCTCGTCGCTTCGGTCGCGAGCGACGGTGAGCTCGCGATCACGCTCGCGCCGGGGGTCGAGGTCGATCAGGTGTTCGACCGCTCGTTCCGCCGCGAAGGCGACAAGGTGATCGTTCCCTTCGGCTCCGTGTCGAAGGGCCAACAGAAGACCGTGCTCCTCAAGCTGCGGCTTCCGGTGGGCTCCGCCGGCAAGCGCGCCGTCGCCGACCTGAAGCTCCAGTACCGCGATCTTGTCGAACAAGGTCCCGCGTCGTGCGGCGGCGCCCTCGCGCTCGCGGTCGATGGCACCGACCGCGATCCCCCGCTCGATCCGTTCGTCTCCGCGCGCCTCGAGCGAAGCCGCACCGCGCAGACCCTCACCCAGGTGAACCTGCTCGTCGAACAAGGAAAAATGGCGGAGGCGCAGCAGCGCCTCGCCGGTCGCCGCGCCGAGCTGAAGAGCGCCGAGACGATGGCGATGGCCGCGCCGGCCATGGACAAGGCCGCAGCTCCTCGCGCCCGCTCGCTCGACCGCGACTTCGCAGAGCAGCTCGGGGCCGTCGCGAGCGCGGAGAGCCTCGGGAACGGCCAAGGCTCGAGCGGTGGCGGCTTCGCGAGGCCCCCGGGCAACGCCGCCGCAGGCCCCATGCGCGCCGCGCCGCCTTCGCCCGCACCGCCCGCCGCGGCATCGAAGGGCGCCGTCCGGCAGAACCAGCAGGCCGCCTCGGATCTCATGTTCTGATTCCGTTAGGTGCAAAGTGCATGTTCCGCGCGCGCCGCTCGAAGCGTCGCGCGCGGTTCGCGTTTTCGAGGCACGGCGGTCGTCGCTCGCGCAGACGGAGACCACCCGCGGGGCGCCGCGAGTGAGGTAGACTCTCGGTCCTTGCCGCCGCCCGATGACAGCCCGACGGTCCCGACGGAGGACACGACGCCGAGCGAAACGAAGCCGCTGCGGCTCGACGCGATGCCCGCGGACATGCCGCTGGCACGGGCCCCGGCGCGGGGCGATGCGCGTCCGCGTGCGATCGCGTGGTTCGGGTTCTCCGCATTTTGGGGGCACCTTCGTCACTTGCTCGCGTCGGCGATCGCGACCGACAACGTCGACTCGCGCCAGTGGATGGTCCCCGAAGAGCCGCAGGTGCTGCTCGATCGTGCGGTCGCTCGTCTTCGCCTGCGCGGCGCCAAGCCCGCGCCCACGTTGACCGAAGCGATGGGCGGGGAGCTCTGGCTCGACTTCGTGTCGGACACAGGCGACGACGTGACCGTGAGCGAGCGTGTCGCGGAGATGGTGTCCGCGGTCTACGAGGTGACGGACGGCGAGGGCACCCTCGTGCTCCCGCGCGGCGACGTGCTCTTCCTCGGAGGCGATCTCGCGTATCCCGTCGCGACCGTGCGCGAGGTCACGCGGAGGCTCGTCGAGCCGTGGAATCGTGTGCTGTCCAAGGCGCCGCCGGGGCCGCCGCGCCTCCTCCTCGCGGTGCCGGGCAACCACGACTGGTACGACGGCCTCGATGGATTCGCGCGCCTCTGCCAAGCGCCGTTGCCGTTCGAGGAGAACCTCGGCGTCGAGGCGCTGGAGCCGAAACCGAACGCGTTCCCCGTGCTCGCGTGGGCCGAAGCGTTCGCAAAAGGCGAGCAAGTCGAGAAGCCCAAAGCGATGGCGATCCACGGGTATTTCCCGGTCCAACGCACGAGCTACTTCCGCCTCCCGCTCGCGAACGGGCTCGACTTGTTCGGCGTCGATCGCCAGCTCAAGCAGGTCGACGAGCGTCAGTCGGCGTTCTTCAAGCGCGAGCCGCGGTCACGCGCCAAGGTCGTGATCGTGCCGGATCCGGCGCGCGCGTGGGGCGAGAAGACCGCCCACGGCGAGGCGACCCTCGCGTCGATCGGGATCGCGCCCGCCGAGGTGCCGACCCTCGTGCTCGCCGGCGACATTCACCACTACGAACGATCCGAAGAGGGCCCGAGCGTGCACGTGGTCGCCGGCGGTGGCGGCGCGTTCTTGCACGGCGCACGTGTCGCAGGTCGCGCGACCTACGAGATCTTGGCCGAGTTTCCAGGCAAAAGAGCGTCTCGTGCGCTCCTCGCGCGCCTGCCACGCACCCTCGCGCTCGGTGGCTCGGGGTGGCTCGTCCTCGTGTTCTTCGCGCTCATGTCGGTGTTCCCGCTCGTCACCGCCGCGGCGGGGAATGCGCGCTCGGCGCTGCCGCTCGCGGGCATCATAGGTGCAGTTTACACGGTTTGCGCGGTGATGCTCGCGGGGCTGCGAAAGCACAGGCCTCACCGCGTGATCCCGTTCTCGATCGTGACCGGCTTCGCGCTCGCGGCGGTGCCGCTCGTGCTCGGCGCGGAGGTGCACACATGGCTCGCCGGCGCACCACGCATGCTGGGCCTCGTGCTCTCGCTCGCGCTCTCGACGATGGCGTGCGGGTATCTCTTCGGCGTGTTCCTCGCCGTGCTCGCGGCGGTGGGGGTGAACCACGAGCAGTCTTGGGCGGCGCTCGGGGTGCCCGGTTTCAAGTGCTTCATGCGCCTCCGCGTGCGCTCGACCGAGGGTGGCTCGACGGTCGACGCGTGGGTGGTGGGACAGGTCGATCCCGTGCGCAAGAGCCCGCTGGTGCTCGTCGATAGGTTCACCTTCGCGACCCCGGAAAGCTCGCCCGTAGACTGAGCGTCCGTCCAGGTGTAAGGTGCATGAATGCGCCGTCCGGGTGGGCTTTCGCGTCGTCTCTCGCGTCTCGCCGGGCCAAGTGGCTCGTCGGAAGAGCACGCGGTCACGAGCAGCTCGCCAGAAGAACCGCCGCGGGCGGATACGAGCTGCGAGCCCGAGGGTGTGGCGGAGCCGCGCGAGCCGTCCGGTCGGCGATCGCGACGGGTCGGCGCGCGAGACACCGACGAAGGTGACATCGACGATTCGTTCGTAGCGGCCATCGAGCCGCTCGATGCGGGCCCCGAGGACGCACCCGCGCTCGCGGGCCGGTCGCGGAGCTTCGGCGATCGCGAGAGTGACGACGAGGGCCATGTGTTCCTCGATCTCGACGACCTGCCGGACCCCGAGCCTCGCCGTTTCGAGGCGGGCATCGAGCCGTGGCCGGAGGTCGGCGCGGGGGCCATGCGTGAACGGCCGATCGTGCTCGACGAGCTTCGGGCGAGGATTTCCCGCGTCCTCGAGCGCTCCCCGGTCGACCGTGCGAAGCCTCCCCCCGACGTCGATTTTCCGGAGCTCCCGTTCGTCGCGGAAGAGGGCGCGCTCGGCGTGCTCCACGTGCGATCGCGGAAGCTCTCCGCGGCGCATCGGGTCGGCACCGTGCACGTGGGGCCGGCGGCAGAGGCGAAGGCCGAGGTGCTCGCTCTCCTCGCGCTCGATCCGTCGCTCGCGGGGTGTGATCCGAAGCGTGCACTTTACCTGGATACGGAGACGACCGGCCTCTCGGGAGGCACCGGCACCGTCGCGTTCCTCCTCGGGCTCGCTTATTGGGACGGCGGGTGGATCACCGAGCAAATCCTGGTGCGCCAGCTCGGGGAAGAGGCGCCGATGCTCGCCCGCGTCGCCGAGCGGATCGCGAGCTCCGAGATGCTCGTGACGTTCAACGGGAAGAGCTTCGACATGCCGCTCCTCCGCACGCGGTTCGTGCTCGCGGGGCTGCCGCTCCCGGTCGAGCCGCCGCACCTCGATCTGGTGCATGTTGCACGTAGGCTCCACAAGGCGCGCGGAGTGGCGTGCAAGCTGACGAAGCTCGAAGAAGAGGTGCTCGGGTTCGTGCGCCACGACGACGTGCCCTCCGGCGAGGTGGCGGGCCATTACTTGCACTTTCTCCGTACCGGCGACACGCGCGGGCTCGTCGGCGTCGTGGAGCACAACGCGTGGGACGTCGAGGCGATGGTCGCGTTCGTCGCGCTCTACGGCGAGCCGCTCGATGCGACGCGCCTCGGGGCGAAAGATCTCGTCGGCATCGCCGAGACACTCCGCCGCTCGCAGCGCCTCGACGACGCGCTCACCTTCGCCGATCGCGCGGTGCGGGAGGGGGCCGGGCCCGACGGCCTCCGTGCGCGCGCGATGCTCAAAAAAGCGCGTGGCGAGCGCGAGGCCGCCCTCGTCGATTTCGAGGAGCTCGCCGCGCAGGTCGACTGCCCGAAGGCGCGCCTCGAGCTCGCGAAGCTCTACGAGCACGTCCGAAAGGCACCCGCGCTCGCTCTCGCGGTCGCGTCACGCGGCACGGCGGAGCGCCCCGATCTCGCCGACAAGCGCCGCGCGCGCCTCGAGAAGAAGGTCGTGAAGGGCGCGCTCCCGCCGAAGGACGACGGGCCGCTCTTCCGCTCGAAGTGACGGCCGTGCCTAGGTGGTGCTCTCTCGTTGGCCGCGAGCGCCGACGGCGCCTCGATCGCCTGCGAGATCCGTGCGCGTGCGAGGTCGCCTAGGCCGTCCGCCCGCGCGCCCGAATGTGGTAGAGCGGTCGCATCATGACGGACACGGTGGAAGACAGGTACGCGCCCGCGGTCATCGAGCCGAAGTGGCAGAAATACTGGGAAGAGAACGGCACGTTCGTCGCCAAACGAACGGCGGGGAAGCCCAAGGCCTACGTGCTCGACATGTTCCCGTACCCGTCCGGCGACGGCCTCCACGTGGGGCACCCGGAGGGCTACACCGCGACCGACATCGTCGCGCGCCACAAGCGCATGCTCGGCTACGACGTGCTCCACCCGATGGGGTGGGACGCGTTCGGCCTCCCCGCCGAGCAGCACGCGATCAAGACCGGCACTCACCCGCGCGCCACCACCGCGAAGAACATCGACAACTTCCGTCGCCAGCTCAAGTCGCTCGGCTTCAGCTACGACTGGTCGCGCGAGGTGGACACCACCGACGCGAAGTACGTGCGCTGGACGCAGTGGATCTTCTTGGAATTGTTCAAGAAAGGCCTCGCGTTCCAGCAGTCGGACATGCCGGTGAACTGGTGCCCCGCGCTCGGCACCGTGCTCGCGAACGACGAGATCGTGGACGGCAAGAGCGAGGTCGGCGGGTTCCCGGTCGAGCGGCTCAAGATCCGCCAGTGGTCGCTCCGCATCACGCAGTATGCCGACGCGCTCCTCGACGGGCTCGAGGGCCTCGACTGGCCGGAGACGAAGGTCAAGCAGGCGAACTGGATCGGCCGCAGCGAAGGCGCGAACATCGACTTTGCGATCGACGGCCACGACGCGATCCTCACCGTGTTCACGACCCGGGTCGACACGCTCGCGGGCGCCACCTACGTCGTGCTCGCGCCGGAGCACGCGCTCGTCGACCGCATCGTCACCGCCGATCGCAAAGCCGAGGTCGCGGCGTACGTCGCACAAGCAGCGGCCAAGAGCGACATCGATCGCTCCGACATGACCCGCGAGAAGACGGGCGCGTTCACCGGCGCGTTCGCGAAGAACCCCATCAACGGCGAGAGCATCCCGATCTGGATCGGCGACTACGTGATCGCGACCTACGGCTCCGGCGCCGTCATGGCCGTGCCCGCCCACGACGAGCGCGATCACGCGTTCGCCAAGAAGTACGCGCTCCCGATCGTGGCGGTCGTCGACACCGCCAAGGGCGAGACCCCGGACGTATCGGCCGCCGCGTTCACGGACGACGGCCTCGCGTCTGCCGCCGCCAAAGCGCGCTCCACGTGCCCGATCGAGGTCGGCGAGCCGAGCGACAAGGTGCGCGCGCGCATCACGGCTTGGCTCGTGGAGCAGAAACGCGGCGCGGGGAAGGTGACCTACAAGCTCCGCGACTGGGTCTTCTCGCGTCAGCGCTACTGGGGTGAGCCGATCCCGATCTATTTCCCGGTCGAGTGCAAAGGCGATCCCCGCGAAAAAGGTGCAGAGTACACCGTTCGCTACGACCAGCCGATCGCGGTCGACGACGCGGAGCTGCCCCTCCGGCTGCCGGATCTGGAGGACTTCAAGCCGGGCACCGATCCGGCGGGGCCGCTCGCGCGCGCCGTCGATTGGCGCTTCTTCCAGAAGGACGGCGCGTGGTTCGCGCGCGAGACGAACACGATGCCGCAGTGGGCGGGCTCGTGCTGGTACTACCTGCGCTTCCTCGATCCGCACAACGAGGCCGCGGCTTGGAGCAAAGAGGCCTACGACGCGTGGATGCCGGTCGACCTCTATGTCGGCGGCGCCGAGCACGCCGTGTTGCACCTGCTCTATGCCCGCTTTTGGCACAAGGTGCTGAAGGACCTCGGCCACGTCTCGGACGCGGAGCCGTTCACGAAGCTGGTCCACCAGGGGCTCATCCTCGGCGAGGACTCCGCCAAGATGAGCAAGTCGCTCGGCAACGTGGTGAACCCGGACTCGGTGGTGAAGAGCCACGGCGCCGACTCGCTCCGCATGTACGAGATGTTCATGGGCCCGCTCGAGGCGGTGAAGCCCTGGCAGACCACGAACATCGAAGGCGTCGCGCGCTTCCTCGATCGTGTGTGGAACGTTGCAACAGGGAAAATCACGGACGATCCTGCCGCCTACGACATCGAGACCAAACGCGCGGTGCACAAGTGCGTGAAGAAGGTCGGGGAGGACATCGAGGGCCTCCGCTTCAACACCGCGATCAGCGCGATGATGATCCTCGTGAAGCAGCTCGGTCAGCTCGCGAGCACGACCGGCGTTCCGCGCGAGGCGATTCGTTCGCTCGTGCTCGTGCTCGCGCCCTTCGCGCCGCACCTCGCAGAAGAAGCGTGGGAGCGCCTCGGCGGCAAGACCACCCTCGCGTACGAGCCCTGGCCCGCGTTCGATCCCGCGCTCGTCGTCGACAGCGAGATCGAGATCGGCGTCCAGGTGAACGGCAAAGCACGCGCCTCGATCCGGATCGCGGCCGACGCCGACGAAGCGACCGCCAAGGCCGCCGCCCTCGCCGACGACAAGGTGAAGTCCTTCGTCGGCGACAAGCCGATCAAGAAGGTCATCTACGTGAAGGGTCGCATCGTCAACATCATCGTCTGATGGTGTTTCGCGCGGGTTTTCTCGCCATTTCGTGGCTCGCGGTGGTCGCCCTCGTCTCGGGGTGTGGCTACCGCGCGCTCGCCTCGCACGACAGCACGGGCGGCGCGGGGCCGCGTCTCTTCGTTGCCCACGGGCCCACCGTCGTGCCCTCGGCGCGGTCCGCGGACGCGCTCGTGGCGGCGGTCTCGGGCCGGCTCGCGGAGGCGAACGAGCTGCGAGGCGGGGAGGGGTACCCGCGGGTGGAGGTCGATCTCGTGCGCATCGACG